>JAHDHI010000006.1:0-43053 GCA_020631395.1 Bizionia sp. | reverse complement strand
TTAATTGGATTATTTGTTATTGGGCTGACAATAGATATTTTTAAAGTATTATAAAACATAGCTAGCAATTGAAAAAATGAAACACCAAGAATGCAATTTGAACATAAGATACGATTTACCCGAAGATATTTGGGATAAACTACCTTTGGTATATGAGAAAATGCCTGGTTGGATTGGGTTTGGAAAAAACGGAAAAGGAGAAGACGGAATTCCATATTGGTTTAGTTTTGACGAGAACGAAAAATCAATTCTTGCATCAGTTGAACCGAGTGGACTTCAATTTTTTGCGAATATGGAATCAAATGAATGGATTGAATGGAAAACTGAAATTAAACGAGTTGCTACAGCGATTTTGAAATTTAAAGTTGGTGAAATTGAAGAAGGAGAAGAAATTGAATGGACAAACAGAAAGTAAAAACGACAAGAACGACATCACCTTAGAAATAAGGGACGACTTGGGACTGATAGATACTGGCAGAGTCCCAAGATACCTCAACGGTACGGCAAAAACCAATACCATACGATTGATAGTCGGTTGGAATTTGGGGATATGAAGCTTGACATATGGTAAACAAATTGCTCATACTCTCTTAAATAAAAAAACATCCCATATAAATGCTTAACTTTATCGTCCATCACGAATTTTAACGGACATCCATAAATGACCATTCTAAACAAAGGGGAATATACCGGAGAGATCATACACAGGCTTCAAATTGAAGGCAGCATGATCACCAACACCCTGTACACCGTTCGCGAGAACAATCCGGAATGGCATTACCATGAAAACCTTCACATCTGCTTTGTCTTCGAAGGCGGCAAGGCAGAGACAAGGCATCAAACCACCTATAGCAAAAAGGAAGGCAGCATCTTTTTCTACCATGCGGAAGAACGTCACCGATGGATTTCCCCCACGCCAACCTCCAAAAGTGCCAACATAGAGATCGAACACTCCTTTCTGCACAGATACGACCTCAATGCACAAGACATAAAGGAAGCAATTAAGAACAATGTGAGTGCCAAGGCATTGATGTTGAAGATGCAGAAGGAATTGGTTCTTCCAGACCAAAACAACTACCTGAACCTCCAAACACTGTTGTTGGATCTCGTTTCCCAGCAAAAGACAAAGATTCATGCAAACCATCCCAGATGGGTCGTTCTACTCAAGCAATTGTTGCATGACAAATGGAACGAAGTCCTGTCATTGAAAGACATTGCATTGTCCGTTGGTGCACACCCGGTAACGATATCCAAGCATTTCCGAAAGTACTTCCATTGTACCTTGGGAGAATACCAACGTAAGTTGAAGATCGAAAAAAGCATAGACCTCATCAAGAACACGTCCTTGTCACTTTCACAGATTGCCTTCCATTGTGGGTTTACGGACCAAAGCCATTTCATCAGGAACTTCAAGCAACTTACTGGCTTCCTTCCTAGGGATTATAGGAGATTTTGAGAAACAGGCTAATCTCATTCTATTTTTGGTGTCCAGTTGCATTTACCTTTACGGCAATCAAAAAACAATTGCCATGAACATCAATCTCAAAGACAAGACAATCCTCAAGCTGCAAACATTGCTTGTAATTTTCACACTGTATTTTGCACCGAAAGCAGCATACGCACAGCAAAACACCATAAAACCGGTAACTGCCAAGGAACTCAACACCATCATAGATTCCATAGACGTCATCGTGAAGCGGTATCACGTAACACCCAAGATAGGCAACCAAATAGTAGATCGCATCCGAACCAAACACAAGAATGGTCACTATGCCAACATCGTCAATCCGCAAACATTGGCAGATTCCCTGAAAAGCGATTTGAGAGCCATAGATGGCGATTTGCACATGAGCATGACATACCGTTCACCTAGGGAAATCTCTACGACCGATACCGCCCCAATACAAGTAAACGAAACCGGATTGTGGTCCAATTACGGTTTGAGCGAGATCAAGGTCTTGGAAGGCAACATCGGTTACCTCAAGATCAAGCATTTTACGCAACACAAATACCTGGAGGCCATAAAACCCATCATAACCAGTGCCATCGAATCCTTGAAGAACACCGACGCACTCATTGTGGACGTAAGGAACAATGGTGGTGGTTTCGAGGAGATGGTCGCCTATTACATCAGTTATTTCTTTGACAGCGAATCTCCCATTCACCTTTCGGACTATCGTTGCACATTGCACGATCATACCTATGGCATCTCTACCGATCCCAACGTATTGGGTACCAAACTACCCGACACCAAACTATACGTGTTGGTAAATGCGAATACGGCTTCTGCCGCAGAATCCTTCGCCTACATGCTTAAGCATTTGGGAAGGGCCACAATTATAGGAGAGATCACGGCCGGCGCAGGAAATGGTGCTTCACAACATAGCATAAACGACCGCTTTGCCATACTGGTATCCAGTGAGGAGACCATAAACGCCATAACCAAGACCAGCTTTGAGAAGGTAGGCGTCATCCCACACATTAAAACCACAGGCAAACAAGCATTTTCCAAAGGCTATCTGTTGGCTTTGGAACACGCAAAAGGAAAGAACGCGGGGAGCATCCACCCTTCCAATTACGACCATTTGATTTCCTTTGTCTCCATTCCCGATAACAATGCGACTGCAAACACAAAGGCGCATTCCAAATACGTGGGTACCTACAAAGGAGGCAGCATACAAATAGCCATCACCCAAGACAACAACATTCTATACGGACAAATGAGATCCAAGGGTGGTAAGATGGAACTTACCCCCATGGGCAATCACACCTTCAAGGTAGGCGATCTCAAAGAACGCATCCAGTTTGTGTTTGACAAAGATCAAAACGTCATCAAACTCATGGGGGTAGACTCGCCAATGGAGCTTACAAAGGTCTCAAACGATTAGTTGCAAGCTATTGTTCTTACACTAAAAATACGTATTTCTACGTATTTTTTTTATGCATTGACTTCACTAACTTTGATAGGATATGCTTTTTTGTTTTTACGGTTTTCCGCAAAGTTTTTGTTTAGGTAACGACTAGCTTTGTTTAGCGTTCAAAATGGATATTGTTTTGATAAAAAACATAAGAGAAATAAACACAATAGGTTTATATGCCAGTTACCTACAAGCGAAAAAAGCCAGCCGCACAAATAGCACATTTGGTTTTTGCCGACACACAAGCCAAAACTTAAAAAACCAAAAGAGCTGTTTTTTGCTAACGCTCGACATTCCGTTAGCCGAAAAAAATGTAAATTGACAACCGAAAAACAACTTAAAAATTAAACTAGTGAATGACTGAAAATAGTAACCAAAATCCTGAACAAATAGCTCGTGATAAAATAGACGAAATGCTATGTGAAGCTGGATGGTTAGTTCAGTCTAAAAAGAAAGTTGATTTATCTGCAAACAAAGGAATTGCAGTTCGTGAATACCAAACTGATGTTGGACCTGCCGATTATGTTTTTTCGTAGACCGAAAACCAGTCGGAATTATAGAAGCAAAACGCGAGGACGAAGGACACAGACTTACAGTGGTTGAGGAACAATCTTCAAACTACGCAAACGCCAAATTAAAATATTTAAATAACGATCCTTTGCCTTTCGTTTATGAAAGCACAGGAACAATTACAAGATTTACAGATTATCGAGATCCAAAACCGAGAGGAAGGAACGTTTTTAGTTTTCATAAACCAGAAACAATTGCAGAATGGTTAAAAAAAGAAAAAAGTCTTCGGGAAAGACTTTTATCAATTCCTGCATTAGATGAAACAGGATTGCGTCCTGCTCAAATTGTAGCAGTTAATAATTTGGAACATTCTTTCAAAAAGAACAGACCGAAAGCTTTAATTCAAATGGCAACTGGAGCTGGAAAAACATTTACAGCTGCAACATTTGTATATCGTTTGCTAAAACACGCAGATGCAAAACGTATTTTATTTTTGGTTGACACCAAAAACCTTGGAGAACAAGCGGAACAGGAGTTTATGACCTTTCAGCCAAATGACGATAACCGAAAATTTACTGAACTGTATAATGTTCAGCGATTATCATCAAGTTATATTGCTTCTGATAGTCAAGTTTGTATTTCAACTATACAACGCCTCTACTCTATTTTAAAAGGAGAAGAATTAGACGAAAGTGCAGAACTCGATAATCCAAACGAAAATTCTTGGCTTCAAAATAAAATGTCAAAAAACAAGGCTGTTCCTGTTGAGTACACACCAAAAGTACCCATTGAACAATTTGATTTTATCGTCATTGATGAAGCTCACCGTTCCATTTATAATTTATGGAAACAAGTACTAGATTATTTTGATGCTTTTTTAATTGGTTTAACTGCAACACCAGATAAAAGAACCTTCGGTTTTTTTAATGAAAATGTAGTGAGCCAATATACTTATGAAGAGTCTGTAACAGATGGTGTAAATGTACCTTATGATGTGTACACCATTGAAACAGAAATTTCTCAAAAAGGAGAAACTATTAAAGCAGGTTGGTTTGTAGATAGACGAGATAAACTAACTCGTAAAAAACGTTGGCAACAAGAAGATGAAGACACCGAATATAAACGCAACGATTTAGATAAAAAAGTAGTCAATCCAAGTCAAATTAGAAACATCATTCGTGAATATAAAAAGGCATTAAAAACAACTATTTACCCAAATCGTATAGATGAAAATGGCGAATACGAAGTGCCAAAAACATTAGTATTTGCAAAAACAGATAGTCACGCAGACGATATTATAAAATTAATCCGAGAAGAATTTGACGAAGGAAATGATTTTTGTAAAAAAGTAACATACAAAATTGAGGAAGATCCAAAATCAGTTTTAAATCGTTTTAGAAATTCTTATTATCCACGTATTGCAGTTACAGTTGATATGATTGCGACAGGAACAGACGTAAAACCTTTAGAGGTTTTACTATTTATGCGAGATGTAAAAAGCATCAATTATTTTGAACAAATGAAAGGTCGTGGAACACGAACGATTAATAGTGATTCTTTACAGTTAGTAACTAAAACTGCCAAAACAAAAACGCATTTCGTAATTGTAGATGCTGTGGGTGCCACCAAATCTAAAAAAACAGACAGCAGACCTTTAGAGCGTAAAAAATCTGTGCCAATGAAAGATTTATTGGGTGCAATAACAATGGGAGTTGCAGACGAAGATTTGTTTTTGTCTTTAGCCAACCGATTAATTCGTTTAGAAAAACAAATTACAGAAAAGGAAAAAAATAGATTGTTGGAATTTTCTGGTGGTAAAAACTTAAAACAAATAACCAAAAAATTAATTACAGCTTTCGACCAAGACGAAATTGAAACCAAAGCACAAATTGAGATTGACAAAATTCCTGTTGAAGACCAAACACCTGCTTTAATCGAAGAAGCTAAAAAGGAAGCTCAAGAACAATTGATTTTAGAAGCAAGCAAAACATTTAATGGAGAGTTAAATGGCTATTTGGATAATGTTCGTAAACAACACGAACAAATTATTGATAGCGTAAACATAGATACGGTTACAAAAAGCGAATGGGAAACCACTTCTGTAGATAAAGCAACGGAAATTGTAAAAGATTTTTCTGAATATTTAGAAACCAACAAAGACGAAATCAAAGCGTTGAGTATCTTTTACAATCAACCTTACAATCGCAGAGACATTACGTTTAAAATGATAAAAGATGTGATGGAAAAACTACAATTAGAAAAACCATTATTAGCACCTGATTATGTTTGGAATGCGTATGCAACTTTAGAAGACGTAAAAAGTAAACAACCCAAAGACGAATTAACTGCGTTGGTATCTTTAATTAGAAGAGCTTGTGGAATAGATAGCGAATTAAAAGCCTACGACAAAACCATAGAAAACAATTTTAAAACTTGGATTTTTAAGCAAAACGCAGGACAACACAACCGTTTTACAAAAGAACAATTAGACTGGTTACGAATGATAAAAGACCACGTTGTGAGTAGTTATCATATAGAAATAGATGATTTAGATTACACACCTTTTGATGCAAAAGGAGGAAAAGGGAAAATGCACCAATTATTTGGTAAGCAGATGAAGGATATCATTAACGAACTTAACGAAGTATTAGCAGCATAATGGCAGTTCATCATATTTTAGGCAGAAATGTAATTTGGTGGGAAGATAAAAATCTCAATAAATATTGGACAAAATATTCCAATTATATTACTCAAAAATTTCCTGTAATTGACAATTCTAATCACGAACAAATTATTGAAATATTCAAAGATAGTTTTGGCTTTTTTGTTAATGAATTTGAAACAGAAATAAAAGCAGAAACTAATGTCGCTTTTTTTGCTTTTGCATTAGGACTTCATGACACTTCAATAGAAATTTATTTAGAACAATTGAATGGAGCTTCTATTGCACCATTTGATGAAGGAGATTTTGCAACTTACAGAAGAATTTTGAAGCTTATTTTGGAGCAATCATGTGATATTAACTTGGTCGCTGGAGTAAACCTTCTTAACGACATGTCAGCCAACAGAATTTTCTATAAAGATAAAATAGAGGACTTAATGTATTTAGGCTTGTGGATTTACTCTTTCGCGGAACATGTGGCTCATATGGATTTAATGGACCCAATTCATGGGCTCGAAATCGGAGAAGATGGAATAGTTTCAATTTTAACTAATCAGCCTTTTGGTTTTTTAATTGATAGAATTAAAGAAGATTACAATACACATTCAGGGAAAGTTGTTGTTGATACTATCGGTGTTGAAGAATTCAAAATAGCGGTAGAAGCTCATTTAGGTGTTAATTATGATAATGCTGGACAATTTTTACATGGACAAGTAGCAAATCCAAACCAGAAGTTTGGCTTAATTCCTTACCAAGGACTTAAAAATCATGGTATTGAAAATTTTGGGTATTCTGAAAATCAGATGGAAACATTCTATTCTGGTTTAGTTTTAAGTAGAGCCAACAAATTAACAATTATGGATTCGGTTCTTAATCCACAAAAAAATAAAAGATATATATACAGACCTTTACTTTTATTAAATACAAACCTTGGGGAATGTATTATGGTTAGTCTTTCAAAATGGTCTGAAAGTGTTACCACACTTACAACAAATGCTATCCCTTGGGGTTATTCACCAACTGAATGGGTAAACATTGATGGATTTAATCAATTTGCCCAAAATAAAATTGACAATCATGATAAATTATTAGAAGACGAAGCTGAAAAAATATTCATTAACGAGTCTTTTAAATTTGATAGAAATGTAAAATCTTTTAAGCCTCTAAAAGGAGACAATATTAGTTGTGATGTACCTGAAGCTGGAGAAATGGACTTTATATTTATAGATGAAGAAAATCAAATTATTTACGTTCTAGAATGTAAACATAACCGTTCTAGATTCGATATGGTATCATACAGAAAAGAATTCAGCAACTTTACTAAAACATATGAACCTCGATTAGAATCTAAAGTAAAATGGGTAGAACAAAATATAGAATTAGTTAACGAGCATTTTGGCCATCTTTATCCAAAATCACAAATTGATATTTCAAAATTTGCTGTCAAGGGAGTTTTTCTAATTAACGCACCTAACTTTAATTTATACAATGGCAACTTGCCATATTATACATTAACAACATTAGAACAGTTAATACAAGGGAATTATGTTGAGCAGAAATATGAAATCACATTAGAAAGAGACACAGAGAATTTAACATTTTTAGTCGAGAAACCATATTTCACAAATACGCATAGAGCAATTAATGAAGGATAACTTAATGAGAGAAGATTGGACAGAATGTTGCTTCGAAGATTTATTAGATTACGAACAACCTACAAAATACATAGTAAAAAGCACAAAATACAACGACAGTTATAAAATGCCTGTTTTAACAGCTGGCAAAACTTTTATTAAAGGTTATACTAACGAAACTGACGGTATTTTCGATAATTTACCAACTATAATTTTTGATGATTTTACAACTGCTACGCAGTATGTGAATTTTAAATTTAAGGTAAAGTCATCTGCTATGAAAATACTTGTGCCAACAAGTAAATTGGTTAATATGCCACTTGTATATTATGCAATGCAAGTAAACCAAGTTAGAAGCGATACACATAAAAGATATTGGATTTCTGTTTTTGCTAAAAAGAAATTCCTTTTACCACCTTTGGTTGTACAAAAAGCAATTGTCAAAAAAACAGAAGTACTATTTAGCAGTTTAGATAGTGGCATTGCAGACCTCAAAAAAGCACAAGACCAATTAATTATTTATAGACAAGCGGTTTTAAAAAAGGCTTTTGAGGGAGAGCTCACTAAAGAATGGAGAACAAAACACACAAATTTACCTTCTGCTGATGAATTGTTAGAGCAAATAAAAGAAGAACGAAATAAACATTATGAGCAACAAATAGCAGATTGGAAAGTAATCGTTAAAAGTTGGGAGAAAAATGGAAAAGTAGGAAGAAAGCCAACAAAACCAAGAGCATTAAGATTTGTTGATAGGTTTACGGAACTTGAATTATCAGAATTAGATAAATTACCCACAGAATGGAAATTAGTCAAACTAGGTAATGTGTTTCAAGTTTTCGTTGGCTCAACACCAAGTCGAAACAAAATAGAATATTGGCAAAACGGTAATATCAATTGGGTTAGTAGTGGTGAAGTGGCATTTAAATCAATCTATCAAACCAAAGAAAAAATAACTACCAAAGGTTTAAATAATGCTTCAACTTCTTTACATCCTAAAGGAACAGTAATGCTGGCAATGATTGGTGAAGGAAAAACAAGAGGTCAAGCTGCTATTTTAGAGATTGAAGCTTGTCATAATCAAAATACAGCTGCTATTAGAGTTTCTGAAATTGGATTTGAACCAAAATATTTATTTCACTATCTATTTTTAAAATATGAAAGAAATAGAAGAGTTGGTTCTGGTAATAATCAAAAAGCTCTTAATCAAGGGCGAATAATGAATTTTGATTTCCCTCTTTGTTCAATAAAAGAACAACACCAAATCGTCCAAGAAATTGAAAGTCGTTTATCGGTTTGTGATACCGTAGAAAAAGACATTGCAAACAGTTTAGAAAAAGCCCAAGCCCTTCGCCAAAGCATTCTTAAAAAAGCTTTTGAGGGTAAATTATTAAGCGAAGAAGAAATTGCTAAATGCAAAGAAGATAAAAATTACGAACCTGCTTCTGTTTTGTTAGAGAAAATAAAAGCAGAAAAGAAACAAAAATAAAAATGACAGACTCAAGTATAATATCAAAAATATGGAACCTTGCCAACGTACTTCGTGATGATGGTGTTGGATATGGAGATTATTTAGAACAAATAACCTATTTGCTATTCTTAAAAATGGCAGATGAACTCAACAAACCACCTTATAACAAAGGTTTGGTGTTTCCAAAACTAAAAGATGTAGAAGGAAATGAAATACCAGATAGCGAAACTTGTAATTGGGAAACACTTTCAGGTAAAAGAGGTGCAGAATTAGAGTCTTTTTACAGCCAATTATTGCGTTCACTTTCTACAGAAAAAGGAACTCTTGGACAAATATTTACTAAAAGTCAGAATAAAATACAAGACCCAGCCAAATTATTAAAAGTCATCAATCTAATTGATAAAGAAGATTGGTCTATGATGGGAGCAGATATAAAAGGTAAAATTTACGAAGGTCTTTTAGAAAAAAATGCAGAAGACACCAAAAGTGGAGCTGGTCAATATTTTACACCAAGAGCATTGATAAAAACAATGGTAGCTTGTGTAGAACCAAAACCAATGAAAACCATTGTTGACCCAGCGTGTGGAACTGGTGGTTTCTTTTTAGCAGCTTACGATTGGATTGTAGAAAACAACAAACTAGACCGAGAAGAAAAAGAGTTTTTAAAAAACAAAACCTTTTACGGTAACGAAATTGTTGCCAATACACGTAGAATGTGCTTAATGAATATGTATTTGCACAACATTGGAGAAATAGACGGAGAATCGTTTATAAATCCAAATGATGCTTTAATTGCAGATGATGGCGAACGCTACGATTATGTATTAGCAAATCCGCCCTTTGGTAAAAAAAGTAGTATGACTTTTACCAACGAACAAGGCGAAATTGTAAAAGAAGATTTAAGTTACAATCGTCAAGATTTTTGGGAAACGACTTCGAATAAACAATTGAATTTCTTGCAACACATAAAAACACAACTAAAAATAAACGGAGAAGCAGCTGTTGTGCTTCCTGACAATGTGTTATTTGAAGGTGGAGCTGGCGAAGAAGTGAGAAAGCAATTGATGAAAACTTCAGAATTGCACACTATTTTGAGACTTCCAACAGGTATATTTTATGCGCAAGGTGTTAAAGCAAACGTTTTGTTTTTTAACAACAAACCTGCAAGTAAAGACCCTTGGACAAAAGACATTTGGTTTTACGATTACAGAACAAACGTACATCATACACCAAAGAAAAGCCCAATGCAACAAGAGCATTTAAAAAAGTTTATTGAGTTGTATAATGGCAAGAACATTAACAAACGAAAAGAAACCTGGAGTGAAGAAAATGAAGAAGGAAGATGGAGAAAATATAGTTATGACGAGGTAATAGCGAGAGATAAAACGAGTTTAGATATTTTTTGGCTGAAAGACAAAAGTTTAACCGATTTAGACAATCTACCAGACCCAGACATTTTAGCGAATGAAATAATTGAAAACATAGAATCTGGACTGAATAGTTTTAGAGAAATAATGGAAACGATAAACGGAGAATCGGAATAACCACCCCTCCAAAAAACTAGTAAAAAACATCTCAAACTAAAAAACACGTAGTTATACGTGTTTTTTTTACGCAGTAACTTCACTAGTTTTGGATGCATACCTTTTTTGCTCATTTAACTTACATCCTTTTATGTCTGTAAACTATTCTTTTGGTCTTCCCCTTAAAAACAACTTTGTGGAATTCGTCTATTATCAAGGCTTGTTCCTTCCTCACGAGACAAATAGAATACTTGGCTTTTGGGACGATGAGCAAACCATAAAGGCCACAGTTAGTGGGAAGGAAAAGTACAAGGACGAATTGAGAAAGAGTTCGGTGATGTTTATAGACAATACACCGGAGAACAACTGGATTTATCGCAAACTGGCAGATCTGGCCATAAACTGCAACAATGAAAGATACCATTTCGACATATTGGGGTTCCATCAAGAACTGCAATTGACGCGATATTCCGAAGGTGACTTTTTCGACTGGCATCTGGATTTTGGTGCCGGAGGTAGTTCTGTAAGAAAACTGAGCATGACCATACAATTGTCGGATCCTTCGGAATACGAAGGAGGCGACTTGCAATTCATGATAAACCAAAACATAGTGACCGCGCCACGAGAAAAGGGAACCATAGTCATTTTTCCATCGTTCATCCAACATCGTGTCACTCCCATAACCAAAGGAACACGCCAATCCATAGTGGGTTGGGTCTCTGGACCTCCTTATCGCTAATTGTGATGGGATGCAATCACAAATTTTTTGTTCTGTGAATGGATTTGTCTCTCAACAAGACATATGACATTCAGTGAGAACAAAAAAGACACCCTCACTATCATCGTTTTATTCAACTAGAAATAGAAAAGGGTATCTAATAATAATTTATTCCTCCAAAATGTCTCCGTCTTCAACATCTTCCAAATCCTCTTCCAACAGATTGATGTCCACATCGTCGTTTTCAACATCCACATAGAGTTTGTTGTAGGTCCATACGTCATTCTCCTTGGTGCCTTCCACATGAATGAGCGCACTGTTTGATGCCCCATTTATGGGTATGGTCATTTCCACACTGGTCTCTCCATTCTTATAGCTATAATTCGTATTGGAACCAGAAAAACCAGTTTCAATAGGTTCACCCAAAGCTTCTATGACGGCTTCGTTTTGTATGGCCATTTCATAGGCATGGGTATAGGGTTCCGATTCGCCGATGGCTTTTGAGATTCCAAAGATTGCGGCGCCAACGCCAAAAACCACCAATATGATGATAGTAAGGCAGCCACCTCCCAAAACCCAGCCCCAGTTGCGGGCAAACCAACTCTTTCTTCTTGTTTCTTCCATAATTTTTTTTTCATTCCCACGAAAGTGGGTTCAATTAATTTGTATTTATACTATTCTATATTCGATTTCCTACTATGCGATCTCACTATTGTACAACACTTCCAAGAACAAGTTGGAAGCGACGTCTTCCTGCTTGTTCGTTTTCAATTCCTTGATGATTCCTGCCACCTTCATCTTCTTTTCTGGAAGCTTCTCTTTGCTTTTGGAATGTGCTATGATGAAGGTTTCCGAAGAAGCCTCATCCCGTAACTCATAGACGTCATACCTATCGATCAAAGGTATCATCGTAAACGTCGTGATGTTGCCGGTGGAGATGGGTACCATTATGAATCCGTTGAAACTCGTTTTGGATGTGGTCAACTTAGGTACGCCCGTCACTATGGCACTGGACGACAAGATGCCTTTCGTCTTCATCTCTGAGGGCAATAGCCGTTGGGGCAAGAACTTTTCATGACTCGATTGCAAATCGGCTTCCATCTTGGAAAGCAATTTTCCCTTGGCAGCCTTATCCAACTCGGAAGTGGCCAATTCCAAAAACAATATGGCCGCTTGCTTGTTGTTGAACACGCCTCCCACCTTTCCCAATTCGGCTTGGGAGATGATACCATCCCCTGCCTTTGTGAAAATGTTGTAAAAACGCCCTCCATTGTCCAAGATGTTAAGGGCTTCTTCGATGTTTTGATAAGGTTGTACTTTTTTCATGTCTATCTTCCGAGAAAGCGGAAGTCTTTGTTTTTGGTTGTAGTCTCACTCTTTCTATTTAATTCGAAAAAGCCATTTTCCGTGCACTGACATTAGATTTGATGGTATTCATTTTCGAGTTCCATCATTCCCGTCCACATTAATATGTACTAAAAACAAATAATTTGTTACAGTCAAAATCAAATAAACAATCCTTTTCCCCGCTTCGAACATTTACATTTACCTCCATCATCATGCTTATAAACCCTTGATACCTGAGACCCTAAAACAAGTTCAAGATGCTATGAATTAAATCGCTCTTTTTTTCGAAATGAAAAAGGATAACTCGTATTTTTGCCCAAAACCGTTTTTAGTGTTAAAACCAATATCCATAACCGCCATCTCATCGATTTCCCCACTTGGAAAATCCACAGATGAAGTATGGGAAAGCTATAAAGGCCATTCGCATCATATCGTCGTAAAAGATGAGGCTTTGGTTTCGGAACTGACTCAAGATGCAAAAGCCGAAATCTCAAAGTTGAGGGATTCGGATGCAAAATACAGACCCTTGGACGATTCTGTCCTATTCGCCATCCATTCTGCAAGGAAAGCTGTTGAAAAGGCAAATTGGAACACTCATGACTTTGGAATAAACATAGGGTCTTCCCGTGGTGCCACGCGATTGTTCGAAAACTACCACGAAGACTTCCTAAACAGGAACAAGGCCGAAACGTTGAGTTCGCCAACGACGACACTGGGAAACATCTCCTCATGGGTCGCCCACGACTTGCAAACGCAAGGTCCGGAAATTTCACATTCCATAACCTGCTCCACGGCATTGCATGCCTTGTTGAACGGCGTTGCCTGGATACAATCGGGATTGAGTGACACTTTTTTGGTTGGAGGGAGCGAGGCCTCCTTGACACCATTTACCATCGCACAAATGCAAGCATTGAAGATCTATGCGAAAGAAGAGACCGACTATCCTTGTCGTGCCTTGGATCTGAATAAGTCCAAGAATACCATGATTCTTGGTGAAGGTGCTGCAATGGCTTGTCTAGAAAGGGGAATACAACCCAATGCATTGGCCATTGTAAAAGGCATTGGCTATGCCACGGAGCCTTTGAAACACAACGTGTCCTTGTCTGCCAATGGCGATTGCTTCGTGAAATCGATGACCATGGCCTTGGGAGATTTGAATCCAGACGATGTAGATGTCATTGTAACACATACACCCGGCACGATAAAAGGTGATCTTTCCGAAATAAACGCCATCGAAAAAGTTTTCTGTAACAATATTCCTTCGTTGACTACTAATAAATGGAAGCTTGGACATACCTTAGGAGCTTCAGGTATGCTAAGTGTTGAAATGGCCGTTTTGATGCTACAGCACCAAACCTTTGTTTCAACGCCTTATTTAGAGGAAAAACAACCTGGAAAATTACAAAACATTTTGGTGAATGCCGTCGGTTTTGGTGGTAATGCAGTAAGTATCCTACTTTCTAAATAAAAATTGTGAATCTTTTTTAAAGGTTTTATATTGCTAATGCTTCTCGTAAATCGGTAGCGGAAAAGAATAGAAGAGGTTCCATCGGTAAAACAAATGCCTTGCAAGATGAACGATCGCAGATAACTGCTGCCAATGCACAAGCCGAAGCACAAGGTCTATATGAGGTATTGACCAAACAAGCAGAAGGTTTCGATCAAATCGTGAAAACTCCCGGAGATGTTCAACATAACTGGAATGGAATTGCCGGAATACCTAAAAGGCAAAGCCCTTAAAGACGGAACATCTATCGAAGTCATCGAGGGCGATACGAACAAATAAGACAACAACCATAAAGAAATCCGCTCCAGTAGCCGATTTTATATTTACCAACATAATCATAAAATCATGAAATACATATCCAAGCTATTTTGCATCTCCCTATTGTTTGTAGGCACTGCCCTTTCAGCCCAGCAAGACCCTGACATTTACGACAAGTTCGAATCCAAATTCCATACCATCGATGGTTACAAGATAAATGTGGAAGTAAAGGGTTCCGGAGACCCCATCTTCTTTTTGCCGGGAGGTCCAGGAAATTCACATGATTACATGCAAGGAAATTTCGGACACTATTACAAAACCAATACCGTGGTATTCTTCGACTTCTTGGGGCGTGGAAAAAGTGACGACGCCAAAGATGCTTCGGAATATTCGGTGGAAAACGATGTGGAATTGATAGAAAAACTTCGGGTGAAGCTTAAATTCGACAAGATCTCCTTGGTCGGTCATTCCTATGGGACGGTTCCCGCACAGGCCTATAGCATGAAATATCCAGAAAATGTAGACAAGATGGTACTTATAAGTGGGTTCCATAGTGGAGCCATGTGGCAAGCCAATTGTGACAGCTACAACCACTATGCGAAGACGCATTTTCCTGAAAAATGGAAGAAGGTGGATTCACTTAGAGCATTGGGACATCTCTCCAGTGACAAGGAACTGGCCAAGGTCTATGGCAATTTCCCAACAAAGTACATCTATTACCACAATACCAAACTAAAGCAGAACTCCCCAAAATACAAGCATCGTGGTTGGGCCAACGACGTATATGTCGCCATTATTGGAAAAGACGGCGATTTCGATGTTTCCGGTAGTATGATCAATCAAGACTATAGGAAACGACTAAAAGACGTCAAAGCCAAGACATTGATTGTAGCTGGCAGATACGACGGTGTTTCCACTCCTGAATTTGCTGTACAATACAAGACATTCATGCCTCAAGCACAGTTTGTGATGTTCGAAAAAAGTGCACACAACCCCTATTTGGAAGAACCTGAGAAATTCTATGAACTCCTAACCTCCTTTTTAAATGAACAATAAAGTAAACTTCAAGAGAAAATCCCCCATTATGAAACGCGTCTTCGGAATCTGTTTTTTCATACTGGGATTATTGGCCCTATTGGGCGGGAGTCTTTTTGGTTTCATAATTTGTGGACTATCCGTGTTCTTTCTCTATTCCGATGGTTCAGAAATCGATTTGCATTCCAAAAGCTATAGAACATATTTTTCCTTGTTTGGTTTTCGCTATGGCAAATGGAAAAATCTACCCGAAATCGAATATGTATCTGTCTTCAGTACAACCGAGACAACGACGGTAAGGGCATTGACTGCCGAAACAAACGTAACCAACGACATCATACAATTAAATCTGTTCTACGATCGTAACAAAAGGATAACGGCATATAGCACAACCAACAAAGAAGATGCCTTTGAAATGGCTAGGCACATATCCGAATTATTAATTGTTGATATTTTAGACGCAACTGAGTCAGAATCTAAATGGTTATAGTTATTTTTGCTTCAAATAACATTCTTTTATGAGCGAGATAAGACACAATTGGACTAAAGAACAAATTCTTGACATTTATAACAAACCATTGATGGATTTGCTTTACGAAGCAGCGACGACACACCGTTTGCATCATGACCCGAACACGGTTCAGGTGAGCACGTTGTTGTCCATAAAGACAGGAGGTTGTCCAGAAGATTGTGGCTATTGCCCTCAAGCAGCTCGCTATCATACCGACATAGAAGGAAACGATTTGATGAACGTGCAACAAGTAAAGGCCCAAGCCTTGCGTGCAAAGTCGTCGGGAAGTTCTCGTGTATGCATGGGAGCTGCTTGGCGTAATGTGAAAGATGGTGAGGAGTTTGACCAAGTCTTGGAAATGGTGCGTACCATCAACAAGTTGGACATGGAGGTATGTTGTACCCTAGGGATGATTACCGAAAACCAAGCACAACGTTTGGCAGAAGCAGGCCTATATGCATACAACCATAACTTGGATTCTTCTGAAGAATACTACAAGGAAGTCATTTCCACACGTGGTTACGAAGATCGATTGAATACCATAGACAATGTTCGCAAAACCAACGTAACGGTTTGTTCTGGAGGAATCATCGGAATGGGAGAAAAAATAGAGGACAGAGCAGGAATGTTGGTGGCCTTGTCCACTTTGGATCCTCAACCGGAATCCACACCAATCAATGCTCTTGTGGCAGTTGAAGGAACGCCTTTGGAAGAACAAGAACCTGTATCCATATGGGAAATGGTTCGTATGGTCGCAACGACACGTATCGTCATGCCGGAGACACAGGTACGTCTAAGTGCAGGTCGTACACAAATGAGTAGAGAAGGACAAGCGATGTGCTTCTTTGCCGGAGCCAACTCCATCTTTGCCGGGGACAAGTTGTTGACGACTCCAAACCCGGATGTGAACGAGGATATGAAGATGTTTGAACTGTTGGGATTGAATCCTCAAAAGCCTTTCACCAAAAAGACGCAACCACAAACCGTGGAAGCATCGGATTCCCAATATGAATCTTTAGGAGAAAAACCGAAATGGTCTCGCCCAGAGCACACCATACAAAGAAACGAGGACGCCAAACAAAAGGCAAAAGCTGTTAAATAAAGCCAAAAAACATCATACTTTTTTGAGAATTACAGCGTTTTTTTAACTTTATACGCTAAACTTTCAACTTTTGAAATTAAATCTTCAAGACATCCCTCGCGTAAAAAACATTAGCAAGGAGGATTTCATCAAGCACTATTTCAAACCACAAAAACCTGTGGTGATAGAGCGTTGCATCGAAGATTGGCCGGCCTATTCCAAATGGAACTTGGAATATATGAAAAGCATTGCAGGAAACAAGACCGTACCATTGTACGACGATAGACCTGTGGATTACAAAGATGGTTTCAACGAACCCCATGCCACCATGAAGATGGGAGAATATGTGGATTTGTTGAAACGGGAGCCTACCAAGTATCGTATCTTCCTTTGGAACATCTTGAAAGAGGTCCCAAGGCTTCAAAAGGATTTTTCCTTTCCAGATTTCGGATTGCGTTTAATGAAGGGTTTGCCAATGCTGTTTTTTGGAGGAAAGGACTCTCATACCTTCATGCATTATGACATTGACTTGGCCAACATCTTTCATTTTCACTTTGAAGGTAAAAAGCAATGTATTCTATTCGACCAAAAACAAAGCAAGCACCTGTATAAGATTCCCCACTCCTTGATCGTACGTGAGGACATCGATTTCTCAAACCCGGATTTTGAAAAATGGCCAGCCTTGAAACAAGCCAGAGGATGGGTTTGCGAACTCAACCATGGTGAGGTATTGTACATGCCTGAAGGGTATTGGCATTATATGAAATACTATACGGAAGGTTTCTCAATGAGTCTCAGGTCCATAGCCCGACACCCGAAAACCTTGAGCAAAGCCATTTACAATGTATTCATAATGCGGAACATAGACAACTTGATGCGACGCATAAAAGGGCAAAAATGGATTGATTGGAAAAATGAACAGGCCATAGTTAGAACCAACAAATAGTTGAAAACTCCTTATTTCATCAATTCGTTGACCTTGTCGTACACCAAATGGGATTCCCACCCTCTGTACAACAAATAATCCGCCAACTTCTTCTTTTTCTTTTGTTTGTTGCTTTCCAATATCGCATTTGCTCTTTTTTCAGCCAAGTCGTTGAAGGTTTCAATGTAATCCTCAGGATCTATTTCCTTGAGAGCCGTTTCCAAATTGACTTTTGAAATGTTTTTTTTCTTCAGCTCCATGATCAATCTACGTCTCCCCCATTTCTTGGTATTGAACTTGCCTCTTGCAAAAGCCTTGGCAAAACGCTCTTCATTCAAGAAATTATGATTCAAGAGGTGCACGACTATGACATCTATTGCCTCTGGGATCATATCCATTCCCTTCAACTTGTCCTGTACTTCCTTATGGCAACGTTCCTGATAAGCACAATAATTCTCCAACTTCCTTGTCGCTTCCTCTACTGTAAATGTCTTCTTGTTTTGTTGCATCGGTCTAAGAATGTACTAAATCTCAAAAGGTGACGAAGATACGATTCAGCCAATTATTTAAGGATAAAAGACAATGATAATATTCACTTAATCGAAAACAAGCCTCCTCGGAATTGTAATGATACTACTTTGCAATGGACAAGTCATCAAAAAAAAGGGCATCAAAAAATAAATTATAAACTGTATTTCAAGGACAAGATCAAATTACGTCCTGGAGCAGCAATGCCAGAAGAATATGTCTTATAGCGTTGGTCTGTGATATTTTCTATGCTAGCAGTCAATGAAGCAAATTCGTTGAGTTGGTATTGAGTTCTTAAATTCAAAGTATACCATGATGGGGAATATGGGTTTCCGTTTTCATCCAATGCGTAGATATAGTCTTTTTCTATCTCTGAAGGTGCCAATTGATTAAATGACAATGCATTGTTGTAATTAATGAAAGCATCTGTTTTAAATTTATTCTTTTGCCATACCAGATGCGTATTGCCAAAATTTGGGGAAACATGTCTCACAGGAACTTCTATTCCATCGTTTTCCTCCGTACCTCCAATAATGTTGTATTGGGATGTTAGCTTGAAGGCTTCCGAGAAGTTGACTTGCATTCCTACTTCAAATCCGTAAATCCAAGATTTTGATGCATTTTGAATGGATTGCACGTTGCTTAACTCCCCATCATACATAATACTGGTTTCTCCATTTAAATCCCCATCCTTTCTAACCAACGCATTGTTTAGGTAAGTATAATACGTTGCAGCATCAAAAATAACTGTGCCCTCGAAATTTAAGACCAACCCCAGCTCTCCACCATAAGCATACTCATGCTTCAATTTTTCGTTTGGCACTACCACCGAACCGGGTTCAGAGTCAAATACCTTACCTATGTCATCTATGTTTGGAGCTCTGAATGCCGTTGAAAAATTAAGCTTCCAATTCAATACGTCGTTTGGCAACCAACTGATGCCTGCCGTACCTGTCAACGCTCCAGAATTGTTCTTTGAAGATTCGAATGGCAAATCCAAAAACTTATTGTTTTCGGTAAAATCAGCCTTGGAACCAACGGTGTTGAACCTCAACCCTGATTGAAACACAAACTTGGGGTTTGGCTTGTACTTTACATTGGCATAGGCTGCGGCAGATTGCCATATGGACCCATTGGGATATCTCGTTATGGCTTCGTTTGTTTCATTGGTTGAAAGGTCTTGTTCTTTTGCTTCCGATGTTATATGATTATAGACATATTCCACACCATAGAACAATTTCGCCTTTGGGCTCAACGTCTTTTCTAGATCCAAATTAAATGAAAAGGCATCTACAGCCTCTTCTCTTGTTCTTCTCGTAACGGATTGAAAATCTCGATCGACTCTACTTTCTTGAAAGTTTTGATATGCAGTGGTTACCTGTATTTTATCATATAAGTTGGAGCTGCTACTCAACTTCGTGACATTAAGATTGGCCATGAACCATTTTTGTGGCCCATACTGCCATTCTGCAGACCTCAATGTGCCTTGCCTATAACGAATCAACCTATCGTATCTAGGATTGTCTGAAGTAGCCGTATAGAACAAACCCAAGTTGAAACTAAGATTGTCTTTGGGTTCGAAACGCACTTTTTGCATTACGTTGACTTGATCGTAGCCTGAAAATTTTTGAATTAAAGGGTTGTCGTTTTCCACAACACTGTCTTCCCCATTGTTCGTCACTACGAATTCTGGCCTTAAATAGTCATCTGGCCCGTTTTTACCCATCCTTAGATCATTAAAGGACGTATAGCTTACATTTGTTAAAAACGCCCATTTCTTGAGTCCATAGTTGAAACCTAGATGAGCAGTTTTTTCCTCACTGGCAGTAGCATATCTAAAAACACCCTTTCCACTTACGTAAGTTGAGTCCGAATATGACAATTTCGGTTTTTCAGTATAAAAACTCATTACACCTCCTATGGCATCACTTCCATATATAACCGAGCTTGCTCCCAATATGACTTCGGTGTTTTTGATGGAAAAAGGGTCTATGGAAATTACGTTTTGAAGATTTCCTCCTCTAAATATCGCATTGTTCATTCTCACTCCATCGACGGTAATTAACAGTCTGTTAGTAGAAAACCCCCTTATCATTGGACTTCCTCCTCCAAGTTGGCTTTTTTGGATATAAACCTGTCCTGTAGATTCCAACAAGTCTGCGCTGGTTTGTGGATTTGTAAATGCAATGGTCTTGGAACTAATACTCGATATTTTCTTAGGAATGTCTCTTCTATTTTGCTCAAACTTGGAAGCAGATACAACAACCTCCTTCAAACCTTGTAGGTTCGCTTCCAAATAAACTATTCCCTTGTTGTTGATCCTGGATTTGGAAATTACTTTCAATTGATATGAAATATGTTGAAAATAAATCGATTCCTTGGAATCGAAAACATCCAATTCCGCATTGCCATCAATATCACTAACTACGCTTTTTGATTTATCGATGTTATAAATGGCAGTTCCGACAATTGGCTCTTTCGTTACTTTATTCAAGACTTTGACACTTTGAGCCTGAGTCATTGTAATAGCCAATGAATACAAGATAAAACTAAGAAAAAATACTTTATAACTAATTAAAGACTTCATTAAATATCTGTAAGGATTTAGGCTTTTTAAAGCTGCCCAAATGTAATTCAAAATAAAGTAAAATTAAACTTAAAAAGGATTGTCTTTGCTTTGAGTTTATTTTCACTTCTTCTAAGGCATCAAATCCTATGCCTAACAACTGTTTCAACAGTGTTAAATTTTCGCCAAAAACCGAATGCTTTCCGACTTTAGTTAATTGAAATTCACCATCGTACAAATTAAAATAAGGAGATTCCATATTCGTTTTATCCGGGTAAAAACCCAAATGCTTGGATAGGTTCAATAGAAACAACAAATGAAAGTTTGCATAACTATCATTTGTATCCAGCCATTGCAGTGTAGCCTCGAGGTAATTGTAAAGAGTGTCGTTTTGTTCTTTTTCTTGTAGTGATGTCGACAACACTTCTGCCAAAAACATAACAATGGTTCCCTTTAGGACATTGGTATGCAAACTATTGTACAAATAATTGCTTTTAACCTCCTTTATGTATTGAAGCGATCTTTTGCTCTTATGATCTGCAACCAATTGCAATTGAGACAACAACTGAAAATACGCTACCTTGGAATATCCTTTTTTAGATTTAAAGACGCCTTTCAACAAATAGCTAACCACACCTTCCTTTTGCGTATAGCACTTAACGATCAAATCGTTGTCACCATATCTTATTTTTGAAAGTACTATGGCCTTTGTCGTAGTAAGCATTATCTAACGACCATTACCTTTAGAACTTTTGTCTCGAACGACTCCAAATCGGATATCATAACCAAATAGACTCCTGAAGCAACTACTCTATCTGACATGTTCTTACCGTTCCATAAAGCTGTTCCTCCATCTACTTCGAGATTGTACCCCTTGAATTTTGAGTTTGTTCTGGACTCTGCTTCTGTGACTAGATTCCCTTCAATGTCCGTTATCTTGATGTTTACGTTGTCTGTAAGTCCCTTTATCTTCACTTTGTCTTCCGTAATGTTGAATGTTGGCCTTACCGGATTAGGATATACGTATGCGTTGTTAAGCGTTTCTTCTGGCTTAGAGGTGTCTGATCTAAAGGAGACAGTTCCTCTCCCAGTAGCCACGTATACTATTCCATTTGCCCCATCCAGTGAAACATCCACTATGTCATTTGTTGGCAAAGGAGAATTATCCTTGGTAAAGTGGTACATGGTTTCTTGTCCATCTGCTGAAAAATAATAAAGCCCAGTCCCCAAAGTTCCAACCCACTTGTTGTTTGAACCATCTACCTCAATGTCAGAAATATATTGTTGAAATAACAGCTCACTAGCTTCTCCATTGTCCAATACGATAATCTCCGATAGTTTGAAATCTGGATCGCTAAAAAACTCGGAGGCACTGTAAATTACTCTCAATCCATTAATTGTACCTATCCATACCGTGTTGTTTTTATCAACTGCAACAGCTTTGACTACCGGTGAAGGCATGTTCTTTTCTTGTTCCTTGATATTCTTCAATAGATTGTTTTCATCATCGTAGCCAATGATACCAAGTTTATATCCAGAGATCCATTTCACATTATCCGTCCCTATGTCCATCTTAGAATAACCAAATTCACTATTAGCACTAGATAATATCCCACTGAAATCATAACTCTTCCACTCACCAGATGCGATGTTGTATGATTTCAATGGGCTTAACACCTTAGCATTGGTACACCACAAGACACCATTTTGATCTATTTTTGATCCGCCATTTCTTATAAGTATGCTAGATGAACTCGACGATTCAAAAGTACTATTGCCTTCTCCATACAAAACAGTAGGTTCATCATCATTAACCTCCAATAATCCGTTAAAATACGAGCTTATGAAAACTTGGTTCAAATCCAATGGATTTACATTGATCGTATTTAAATTTATCGCACCTAAAAGGCTGTCAAAAGGAACATTCACCCACTCTTCTCCCCTTAAATGACTAAAGCCTCTTTTCCCTAGCGGATATGGGTTTAATGAAATTGTATAATCCCCATACGTAATCCATAAATTCTTATCCATTGCCTTTATTGAAAATGCCTTATTTGACAATGGAGAATCGGGATGAATTTCTTCAAAAAGGGAAGTATCGCTTATAGTGGTCTTTAAAACACCAAAACCTACTCTTCCAATGTCAAAATTCCCTAAAGAGCCTATGTACATCTCACCGCCTGCATTTAGTGTCGATGAAGTAAAATCCGTATTGAATTCTGATATATTCACTGCCTGAGCAGTGGTAACGAAATCCACGGAAACATCATACACATAAACTTCCTTTTGTGTAGTCACAATCAATCTATCTGTTGCCATACGGAAGTCTTTAATTAGATGCCCATATGTAGCCTTTAAAACAACACTGTTACCCACCAACTCATAAACTCTCTTATTTGAGCTCGCTACATAGATCTTATTGTCTACTGATTCTACTCCCACCCAATGGTTTCCTCCTATTTGCTCCCATTGTTCGTAATCCACCAAATTAGGGCTATCTACTAGGGCTTTTCTGATTCCAACTGATGTCGCAGCATAAATATGAGATTCTGAAACCGTTGTTTGACTTACATCTATCTGAGAGCCATTCGCTCCTATGAAATAAGTGTCTCCAAATTCGAAAGCATTGATATCGTACAATGAAATCCCATAACCGGTGGAAATATATGCAAAACCATTGTAGATGTTAAAATGATTGATCCTCTTGTCGTCGGGAGGTATCGTGGGTTTATCAAAGATGTCGACCACGGTTATGAATTCCCTGCTGGATTCTATATATACCTGAATCAAGCCATTTTCATAACCTACAAGCAATACTCCGCTTTCTTCAATGTACTTTATGGAGGATATCGTTTCTCCCAGCAATCCATGAATCGTAGACAATTTTTCCATTTCTTTAGTCTCGAAATCATATGTGAAAATTGCATTCTCTGCGGCTGCAAAAATCTTGGTAGAACCCTTTGACACATCACTAATGTCCAAATAGGAATAATGACCTTCCCATGAATCTGAGAAATCCTGGGAATGGAATAGTGTTGGAATCAAGAATACTATTGTCAATAAGAGTCTAATTTTCATAGTTTTATTTTAATGGGACACCAATGTAATAACGTCTTTTTATTGCAAAAATATATACAAAAACTAAAAAAGCTTCCCAATTGGGAAGCTTTTTTATAATTATAAGGTTTGTTGTTAAACTACACCTTGAGCCAACATAGCATCTGCAACCTTTACGAATCCGGCAACATTTGCTCCTTTTACGTAATCTACGTTTCCATCTTCTTGCTTGCCATAGGTAACACAAGATTCATGAATGTCGTTCATGATTTGGTTTAATTTTGCATCGACTTCTTCTCTAGTCCAGTTGTATCGCAATGAGTTTTGGCTCATTTCCAAACCAGAAGTGGCTACACCTCCAGCATTTGATGCTTTTCCTGGCGCAAACAACACCTTTGCCTTTTGAAGTACTTCAATGGCTTCTGGCGTCGTTGGCATGTTGGCTCCTTCTGCCACGGCAACAACTTTGTTGTTTACCAAAATCTCAGCTTCTTCTTTGTTCAATTCATTTTGTGTCGCACATGGCAATGCCACATCGCAATCCACACTCCATGGTCTCTCTCCTTTATGGAAAGTAGACGAAGGGTATTTATCTGCATATTCACTGATTCTACCTCTTTTCTCGTTCTTAAGTTCCATGACGTAAGCCAATTTATCCGCATCAATGCCATCTGCATCATGAATATATCCAGAAGAGTCAGACAAAGTCACTACTTTCCCTCCAAGTTCAGTTGCTTTTTCACAAGCATATTGAGCCACATTTCCAGATCCAGAAATCACTACGGTCTTACCTTCAAAGGAATCATTTTTGGTTGCAAGCATGTTTTTGGCGAAATACACACATCCGTAACCTGTTGCTTCTGGACGAATCAATGATCCTCCATATGAAGCTCCCTTACCCGTCAAGACTCCTGTAAACTCATTGCGCAATCTCTTGTACTGGCCAAACATATAACCTATTTCACGCCCTCCAACTCCAATGTCTCCAGCAGGAACATCGGTATTGGCTCCTATGTGTCTGAAAAGCTCACTCATGAAAGACTGACAAAAACGCATTACTTCATTGTCACTTTTCCCTTTTGGGTTAAAGTCACTTCCTCCTTTTCCTCCACCCATGGGCAAAGTCGTCAAACTATTTTTAAATACTTGCTCAAAACCCAAAAACTTAAGAATGCTTAAGTTTACGGATGGGTGAAAACGCAAACCTCCTTTATATGGCCCTATCGCAGAGTTGAATTCTACTCTAAACGCCCTATTTACTTGAGTATTTCCATTATCGTCAATCCATGGCACTCTAAAGATTATCGTGCGCTCTGGCTCAACCATACGTTCTAATAACATTTTACCCTGGTACTTTGGATTTTCTTCAATAAATGGGATTACGGTTTCTGCTACCTCATGTACTGCTTGCAAAAATTCTGGCTCGTTGCCATTTCTTTCTTTTACAAGATCTAAAAATGCTTCTATCTTATTTTTCATTTACTTAATATGATTATAAATACGATGTATATTATATTGGTACAAATATACATTATCTTTAAAAAATACGTTTATTTTTTTTTAAATTCGCAAACGTAATTTCAAACTATTGTCAAAAATAAAAACATACAATCAATGCATTTTGTCCATAAAATTTGCAGGTTAATCGGGTTTTTATATATTTGTTTAATTATAAGCCTCTAAATTTGAACCTTATCATGCTTAAAGCAAAACAATTAGCACTCCTATTTTCAATCTTTTTAGCCTCCCAATCTGTTTTCCCCCAGCTTGGTTTCTCCCATGAAATAGGTATCATTACTGGGCCAGTAGCTTTTCAGTCAGATTTTGGTGAACGCCATGACTTTTCCACAAACAAAGGAAATACTGGCATTGGGATAGGCTTGGTACACTATATAAACTTTGCCTATAGAGCAGATTGCAATTGCTATACAACCGACAACTATTTTAACGACCACTTTAAACTTAGAACAGAATTGTCTTGGAACAAGACAAAATTGAATCATTTTGGTGAGTGGGTAAAGGATTCGAGAAATTCAATTGAAGCTGATAGGTTAAGGGGCCATTCTGGTGAAGCAAATAACTTTGACATAGGAATGCAATTGGAGTTTTTCCCATTGAGCATTCGTTCCTTTCAAGCATATGGTTACAAATTCGCTCCTTTTGTGAGCCTTGGAGCTCATTATACATCCTTTAATCCTGATGCCAGCACATCATTCATAAATCCTAACCCGGCGAATAACGATCCTGGAAACATAAATAACCCTGACAACTTCTATTCTGGTTGGGAACCAGGATCCATCAATGTAGAATCGGGAAGTACTTGGTCCATCGTATCCAGTGTGGGTGTAAGGTATAAAATAGCGCCTCTAGCCGATTTGATGCTCGATTTGAGGTGGCAATATTATTTTAGTGATTGGGTGGATGGTTTGAACCATCAATTGGAATCCAACAAAAACAATGATTGGTTGGTTTGGTTGAACTTCGGATACATCTACTATTTAGATTAACATACAAAGTCAATGCTCAATATAGAAAATAAAAAACGGTAAGATTTCATTGAAATCTTACCGTTTTTTATTAGGTTCTAAACTCGTTAGCCCTTCAATGATGCCTTTAAGTATTCACGATTCATACGAGCAATGTTCTCCAAGGAAATGCCTTTGGGGCATTCAACTTCACAAGCTCCTGTATTCGTACAGTTTCCAAAACCTTCTTCATCCATTTGCCTCACCATGTTCAACACACGGTCAGTCGCTTCCACCTTACCTTGTGGCAACAAGGCAAATTGAGAAACCTTCGCTCCTACGAATAGCATTGCACTTGAATTTTTACATGTAGCTACGCAAGCGCCACAACCTATGCAAGTCGCTGCTTCGAATGCCTTGTCTGCATCTGCTTTATTAACTGGTATCGCATTTGCATCTATCGTATTTCCTGAAGTATTCACAGAAATGAATCCTCCTGCATGCTGAATGCGATCGAAAGAACTTCTATCCACAACCAAATCCTTTACTACAGGAAATGCCTTGGCTCTAAATGGCTCAATGAAGATCGTATCTCCATCTTTAAACATTCGCATGTGCAATTGGCATGTGGTTACTCCTCTATCTGGCCCATGTGCCTCCCCATTGATGTACAAAGAACACATCCCACAGATTCCTTCACGACAGTCGTGATCGAAAGCCACCGGTTCATCTCCTTCATTTATGAGTTGTTCGTTTAAAACATCCAACATTTCAAGGAAAGACATATCTGGAGATACATCACTAATTTTGTAATCCACTAGTTTTCCTTTGTCACTAGCGTTTTTTTGACGCCATATTTTTAAGGTTAAATTCATAGTCTTCCTTGTTATTTGTAACTTCTTTGTTTTAATTCAATGTCATTGAACTCTAGATTTTCCTTATGCAAAACAGCATCACTAGGTTCTCCTTTATATTCCCAAGCTGCAACGTATGCAAAATCTTCATCGTTACGTAGTGCTTCTCCTTTTTGTTCTCCATCCAACTCTACCGAGTCTTCTCTAAAGTGTCCTCCACAAGATTCCTCTCTATTCAATGCATCTTTGGCGAATAGCTCTCCTAATTCCAAGAAGTCTGCTACACGTCCAGCTTTTGCCAACTCTTCATTTAACTCATCGTTGGAACCAGGCACTTTTACTTCTTTCCAAAATTGCTCTCTCAATGCTTTTATTTCTTGAATTGCTTCAGTCAACCCCTTTACATTTCTAGACATTCCTACTTTGTTCCACATGATCTTTCCTAATTTCTTATGGAAATAATCTACGGAATGAGAGCCCTCATTATTGATGAAGAAATCTATTTTGGCTCTAACATCTTTTTCTGCTTCCTCAAATTCTTTCGTCTCTGTTGAAATGGCTCCTGTACGAATGTCATCGGACAAATAATCTCCGATGGTATACGGCAATACGAAATATCCATCTGCCAAACCTTGCATCAAGGCAGAAGCTCCTAGCCTATTTGCTCCGTGGTCAGAGAAGTTTGCTTCTCCTATGCAATACAACCCAGGAACTGTGGTCATCAAATTATAATCTACCCATACTCCTCCCATGGTGTAGTGTACTGCTGGGTAAATCATCATTGGTGTTTCGTACGGATCTTCATCGACGATCTTGTTGTACATTTGGAATAGGTTCCCATATTTGTTCTTAACGACTTCTTGTCCTAATTTCTTAATCAAGGCAGCATCGTTTACATCCAAGCCTTTAATGGTTGCTTGTTCTTTTCCGTAACGTTGGATTGCAGATGCAAAATCCAAATACACTGCTTCACCAGTTGCATTTACACCATAACCTGCATCACATCTTTCTTTTGCTGCGCGAGACGCCACATCACGAGGTACCAAGTTACCAAATGCAGGGTAACGACGTTCCAAATAGTAATCTCTATCTCCTTCTGCTATTTGCGTTGGTTTCAATGTTTTATTCCGAATCGCCTCTACGTCTTTCATATTCTTTGGAACCCAAATACGCCCATCGTTTCTAAGGGACTCGGACATCAACGTCAATTTGGATTGATGATCTCCTGAAACAGGAATGCATGTCGGGTGGATTTGCGTATAACAAGGATTTGCAAAATAAGCACCGCGTTTGTGTGCTTTCCAGGCTGCTGTCACATTACTTCCCATTGCATTTGTCGACAAGAAGAATACGTTACCGTAACCTCCAGTTCCCAGAACAACTGCATGCGCAGAGTGTCGCTCTATTTCTCCAGTGATCAAATTGCGTGTTATGATACCTCTGGCTTTTCCATCTACCTTTACAACATCCAACATTTCATGACGGTTGTACATCTTTATCTTGCCACGCCCTATCTGACGGTTCATGGCTGAATATGCTCCCAACAACAATTGTTGGCCTGTTTGACCAGCTGCATAAAATGTTCTGGATACCAAAACGCCACCAAATGAACGGTTGTCCAACAGACCTCCATACTCGCGTGCAAAAGGAACTCCTTGAGCCACACATTGATCGATTATGTTGGCAGACACCTCAGCCAAACGATATACGTTTGCTTCACGAGAACGATAATCTCCTCCTTTTACAGTGTCATAAAACAACCTGTAGGTGGAATCACCATCTCCTTGATAGTTTTTTGCTGCATTGATTCCGCCTTGGGCAGCAATCGAGTGTGCACGTCTTGGGGAATCTTGAAAACAAAATGCTTTTACGTTATATCCCAATTCTGCAAGCGTTGCCGCAGCAGAACCTCCTGCCAATCCCGTTCCAACAACAATAACGTCTATGTTTCTTTTGTTTGCGGGGTTGACTAGGTCTATTTTATTTTTATAGTTCGTCCATTTATCTGCTATTGGACCTTTTGGTGTTTTTGAATCTAAAGCCATACGTTATGATAATACATGTTTAAGATGATGGAATATTGCAATAAAAATAAATCCTAGAGGAATAATAATAGCATATAGTTTTCCAAAGTTTTTTAGTCCTTTGGTATATTTATTATTTGCTCCGACTGATTGGAACGCAGAATTGAAACCGTGTAATAAGTGAAGTGCCAAAAGCACAAAAGCTATAACATAAATAATGGTTCTCACATGACTTTCGAATTTATGTTGCAACTCTTCGAAATATCTAAATCCGCTATCTGCATTGTTAGGATCTATAAGACCTGTCATGTCTCCTTGAATAAATTTCGTATTGATTTCCGGAAACCAAAAATCATAGAAGTGAAGACAAATAAATGCCAAGATGGCCAACCCGCTCCAAATCATGTTTCTACTCATCCAAGTAGAGTTGGCTCCTCCATTGTTTTTTGCGTAACTGACTTCTCTTGCCTTGTTGTTTCTAATCTCTAATACAAACCCCATTACAAAGTGAAAGATCACACCGAATATCAACACGGGTTGCAAGACATATTGCACCAAGGGAAAAGTTCCCATGAAGTGAGATGTCGAGTTAAATGTCTCAGGGCTAAATACCGAAAGAATGTTGATTGCAAAATGTTGTAATAAGAAAAACATTAGAAAGAGTGCCGAAAGTGCCATTGCAAACTTTCTTCCTATTGAAGAATTTAAAATTCCGCTCATTATTTTTGTGGTTAAAATATTGTATGACAAAGATAACGCTCGTTAGTTAGTATCACAAATTTATGCTATGCTTTTGGGTACTATTTAGAATCGGTTTAAGTTAGAAATTCCATATTCTTTTCATAGATTCGAGATTATTTTTTGAAATCTGCTGGATTTAAACAGTTCCTATGACAAAAAGCATCAGATTCAATACGAAACCTGATGCTTTCATGGGATGAGTTAAGTCTCAACCTTTCTCAATTCAAAGGCATTTTGACTTTCTTTCTTTAAAACAAATCCAAGTTTGGCCAATTGACAATCCCATTGATCCCTTCTTCGATTGCCTTTGCCAAGGCTCCTCCTTGTCCACTCCCATTTCCTGTGGAGTTGGAAAGAATGGCATAACTGATGCTATTGTTCATTTTCTTTAAGGTCGTACTTGTTCCTGACATCCCTCCTCCATGGGACATTCGCGATGCAGAACCATTGACTCCCCAACCTTTGGCATAGCCATTGTTCAAGGATGAAGTCGTCATGGTATTGAAAGTAGAAGCATTGATGATATCTTTTTTTGAGGGTTGACCATCTACACGAACCATAAATCGCATTAAGTCCACAGAAGAGGCTATCCATCCTCCATGAGCATCCATTTTACGCATTTTCAAGCTATATGGGTTACCTCCTGGGTTGTAATATGCCACTTCTTTGTATACACGATTCTTCTTATCGCTAGGGCCTATTTGCATTCTACTAATTCCGCTAGGTTTCAAAACGTTCTTCTTCACGTAATTCTCATAGGACATCCCGGATTTCTTACTAATTATACGCCCTAAAACACAGTATCCAAAATTGGAATATTCGTAGAACGCTCCTGGTGTGTGCGTTGGATTCCTATTGTCCAAAATTCTTTTGAACAATTCCGCATAGCTTTCTTTTTTGGATAACTGCATTGCCGCACTCCATGTGTCCACATTGTCCGGTTTGCTGTTGTTGTCCCAAGAATGTCCTCCAGCCGTATGTTCCAAAAGATGTTGCACCGTGATGGATTTCTCTCTATTGCCATAGGCTTTGGTTCCATAGGTCGTCCCTAGAATACGTCCTTTTCCGAATACTTTATCGGATAGCTTCAACTTTCCTTGCTCCACCAATTTCATTATGGCAACACTTGTAAAGGGCTTGGAAATGCTCGCTTGACGGAAAAGACTAGTTGCAGATGCGATCTCCTTTTTGTCCTTCTCCCCATAGCCATACCCTTTTGCGTAGACCAGTTTTCCATCTTTTACGATTGCGATGGAAACCCCAGGAATTTTAAACGTCTTCTGTACTGCTTTGATCTTTTCATCCAATTGTTTGACATCGGCATGTTTCCAACCACCAACACTCTTGAAAGAAGCTGCATATCCTGCTCTTTTTCCTGCATCGTGACCACTTACGCTCACTGGAATGAATCCTTGGTAATAATGGTTGTCATATTGCAATTGATAATTGGTACTATTCATTCCATGACGTGCACTGTATCTGCCTCCCACTTTTTCCATGATGCATGCATAGTAAACCTTTCCTTTTGCGTCATAACCATCTATATGCGTCAATTTGTATCCCTTTTTCGCATACTTGGTAAACACTTCTTGATATTGTTTGCTACTCAACCCATGTCTGGCAATGTAATCGTTGTTTTTGCCTTTCTTCCATATTGCCGCATAATACAGCTTACCTTTCACTCCATACCCACTGACGTGTACCAATCTGTATCCTGCCTTATGATTCTTGGTAAACTCGTCTTGGTATTGTTTTCCCGTAAGACCGTGTCTTGCCTTTAAACCAGATTGATTTCCTTTTTGCCAAATGGCGGCATACCTTGCCTTTTTCCCATCCGAATAGCCATCCACATGTATTAATCTGTATCCTTTTTTGCTCCATTTGGTAAACTCGTCTTGATACTGTTTTCCCGTAAGGCCATGTCTAGCTACCAATCCTGATGTGTTTCCTTTTTCCCACAAAGCTGCATAATACACTTTTCCATTTACCAAATACCCATCTACCGATGTCAACCGGAATCCCTTCTTGCTATATTTGGTAAAATAGTCTTGATATTTTTTTGAAGACATCCCATGTTTCGCAATCCATTTTTTCAGGTTCTTTGCTACAAAAGGCTTTTCTACCTCAACAGGTATTTCTTTCTCTTTTTCTTTGGCAAAGGAGAAACTAACTACTAGTAACAACACCCATATTGCCGATTTGATTTTTGTTTTCATCATTTTTTATTTTTTTAATTAATAACGATGCAAACCTAGTAGAGACAGATGTTTCGAGCGTCCTGTTTTGTTGAAAGTAAAAGATTCAGGACTCTTAAGGGTGTTTTTCCCTAAAGGCCGTGGGTGACATTCCCGTGTGTTTCTTGAAAGAATTGTAAAAGGCCGATTTGGAATTGAATCCAGATTCCAACCCTATGGACAACACTGGGTATCCGACAAATTCAGAGTGTTTCAATTTTGATTTCACTTCTTCTATGCGATAGTTATTGACAAAATCCGAAAAATTGTGCCCGCTCAAGGTATTAATCAATTGTGACAGGTAATTGGTACTGATATGTATTCTTTCCGACACCGTGCTAAGTTTAATGTTTGGATCTCGGTATAGCTTTTCCTTTTCCATTAAATAACATACTTCCTTATAGTATGCATTTTCATTTGTGATGTTCAGTCCTTTCTTTTTGTCCAATTGCACCAACTTCTTTTCTGTAAGCTTTGCAATGAGTCTAAATAAATGCAGATGATTTTCCGTAAAAAACATTTTCTGTGAATGTTCTGCATCTAAGACACCTATTAACTTTTCCTGCAAATGGATTGGAACTGCCAATTCAGATTTTCGCTTCTTGTCGTCGACAATGTAACGCTCATCTTTACTAGTGTCCCCTATCAATTCATATTTACCGGTTTTTGCAACGCTACCTACTATTCCCTTTCCAACTGGAATTTGCTTTGGAAAACGTATTTCCTTTTCTCCTTTTTGCTTGTTTCCAAAGGCCGCAACTTGACACAATTCTTGTTGTTTTTCATCTAACAAGTACAATACGCAATCTTCTAGCCCCAATTTGGAAATGCAATTTTCTATAATGTCCCAAAGCATCTCTTTTGTTTTGCTCTTGTCGAATAACGAGGTTGCAAAATACCCCAGTATGGCCGTGACTTGGTGTTGATTGTTCTTCAATATCGCTATTTCATCTGGCTGAAACACATCATCCAAACTAGAAAGGTCAAGGTCTTTTTTTTCTTTCCCATCTTCTATCTTTCTCACTTTTTCCAGATGCTCTTTACTTTTAAAATAAAACACGTAGTAGCATAGCAAATAGGCAATCCACAATGGGTAATAGGTATCGTTCCCCCCTACATCGTCATCAAGTTTGATGTATACGAGTATCAACAACCAAAAAACACTTAAAAGAATTAATGTGAGGTATATGCCTTTTAACCATTTTGTCTTCCGTACAACGAAGTCGTAAGACATTGCACCGAGCTCCTTTTCATAGTCTTTGATAATCTTATAATTCCATATGCCCATTATAAACGTAAATGCCAAAGCTATGTTTTCATTCAATTCTGCTCGGATAAAATACAAGGTCTCCTTGGAAAACAAGGAATATTCTATAAAACTATCCACTTTGATGATCGTGTAGACCATGAAAAAAAGCGCAAAGGGAATCAATACGTAATATTGATACTTTTTGAAAATGCTTTCTCTTTTAAGATACGAACATGTAAATGCCGTAAACAACACGGGGGCCAAAAACTCCAAAGGAAATGAGATTAGGAAAAATACTCGATACTTTTTGAATATCCCAATATCGAAAGAAATGTACTGAAGTATTGCGATGGCCGTTACGACAAGAAACCAATAAAAATAACGCGTAGTCTCATCCTTTTTATCACCTAAGACCAAACGATAGAGCACCAACATTAAAAGACCTATAGCACCAACGAATATCAAGGTGTTATATGTATTGAAACGCAACATCAAAAAGAGTTTTATTTCATATAAAAGTACAACTAAAATATATTAGAACTCCCATTTAATTGCATTTTCACCTAATTGATGAACAAATCCAATGCCCTCAACATGACTTAGAGAACTTTGGCTCATGACATCAATTGGAGATGGAAGGAATCAATCCTCGAATCCCCATATCCACTACTTGCTCTCCCGCAGCTGGTTCATATTTGCCATCTTCCGTGACCTCCGTCCATTCGAAGCTATTGTTTATGGAAAACGACAAGGTAACTTCTATGTCTTCGGTTTCCTCCCCTGTGACCGTAAACGTATTTTCGAACTGGCCGGTAACCACACATGACCCCGCAGGGATTGGTGAAGTGTCAAATAATGGGTTGGGCACTGTCGTTGCTCCTTCTGGTGCTTGCCCTTGTGATGTGACGCCCAATGTTTCGAAAGCCCAAAACCCTTGTAGTTTGTTTTCATTTATTTCAAACGTACTGTCGTTCAAATCAAATGACGTTATGTAGTTGTTGTAACCTATGAAACTAGCCAATGTCCCAGTATAGTCATTCCCATCTGCCGCCAAGAAATCAATGGCTCCTTCTTGATAGGACAAGGATATGCGAACCCAATTGTAATCGCCAACGGACAATTGACTCAATGGAATGGTAGCAAAAATTTCATCGTTGCCAGCAAATGATGCGTTTTGAAAATCTATGGCTAGATCACCTCCTGTTTCGGTTTCCACTCCGGAGAAAACAACATCTCCGTCTCCCAAAAGCGTGGTCTCACTTGGTGAAAATTCGATGTAATTGGCACTCATTCTAGCCAAGACAGGAGATTGCGCTGCATTGCCAACTGGAATAGTAGCTGGCTCACCAGAATTGTCCAAACGCTCCTGAGTTGCATCAAATTTGAATTTTACGATAAGGTTTGCCGGAGGGTCGGGAATCAATTCGTTTACAGGCTCATTGTTATCCGTGCATGACATGAGTGCAATCGCCAATGTCATCATCATTAATTTTATATGCTTCATTTGTCTAAGATATTTTGTTCTACTGATATTAAAACGCTAAAATAGCATTTTATTCTACTATCAAAGTAGTTTTTTGATTACCTATATGAATGCCATACTCTCCCTTTGGCAAATAGTATCTTCCGTTTTTCGCCTTCTTCACATCTATGCTCGTATTCTCCTTTAAAAGTCCTTTTCTTCCCTTTTCAGAAAGTGTCATGTCATAATCCACATAATTGAAACCTTTCTCAATGGCTATTTCCAGCGTTTTCAAAACAGTATCCTTGTCGGAACGAATTTCGATACCTCCTTTTCTTTTTTTTGTTGAATAGAATTTAATCGTGATCGATGGCTCATAAGGCTTACCCCATTTGTTCCATGATGTCCCCCAACGTGATGAGTGATGGATCTTCTCCAGATTGAAAATCGTTATCGAATCCTCTCCTTCAAAAAGATTGGTTTGTTGCAGCAATTTTATGTTTGTCTTGTAAATGCTTCTTCCGTGCGTGCCGATCAACAAATCGCCTGTAGTTTCATGTACAACCATGTCATGTACCGCCACCGAAGGCAAACCATTTGAAAAAGCTTCCCAATTTTTACCACCAACTAACGAGACATATGCACCATTGTCGGTTCCCAAATACAATACAGAATCGTTTACGGGGTCTTCTCTAATCACATTTACGGGAGAATTCGGCAAATCATCACCAATGCTTGTCCAATTTTCCCCATAATCGTCACTATAGTATGCATATGCATTGAAGTTGTCCCATCGATAACCGTTGAGTGTTGCATACACACGACTTTCATGGTGTTTCGAAGCCACCAACCTACTTACCCAAAGATCCTTTGGAAGTCCTTTTGCTATGTTCCTCCAAGTTCCTCCTCCATTTCTGGTTATATGAATCAACCCATCATCCGTGCCAACATATATGAGTCCAAATTCAAAAGGAGATTCACTTATCGTTGTAATCGTGCCATATGCTACATTCCCTTTTTTCCCTCCTTTGGTCAAATCTCCTGAAATTGCTTTCCAATCGTCTCCTTTGTTCATGGAACGCATTAGTTTGTTCCCTCCCAAATACAAGATGTCCTGATTGTGTCTCGATAGATGGATAGGGGTTTGCCAATTGAATCGATACGGGCTCTCACCCAATTCGTGCTTTGGTTGTATGTATTTTTGATCTCCTGTTTCTCTATCTATTCTAAAGTAATTGCCAAATTGAAATCCTGTATACACGATGTTTGCATCACGATTGTCAATCTCTATTTGCATGCCGTCCCCTCCCATTATGCTTTTCCAAGGGTATTGCCCATTCTGATGCCAACTCTTGTTTTCTCTGGCATTGTGAGCACCTACCCATACACCATTGTCTTGCAAGCCTCCATATACATTGTATGGTTCTTCGTAATCCACATTTATTGCATAGAATTGCCCTACGGAAGGCGAATTGTTCTTTATCCAATTTTCACCGTCATCATAGCTTATGTTCACTCCCCCATCGTTCCCATTGATCAAATGGTTTGTATTCTCGGGGTTTATCCACAATGCGTGGTGATCTGCATGTACATTTTCCTTGCTAATGGAAGAAAATGTTTTTCCGCCATCTTTGGATTTCAAAATAGGGACGCCATAGACGTATATGTTGTCTACATTGTTCGGTGCCACGTATATGTGCCCAAAATAGTAGCCATAGCTGTAATACAATCCATCTAGATAATCTTCATGTGTTTTGGCCCAAGTTTTCCCACCATTGGTGCTTTTATATATTTCTGCTCCAATTACCGGTGTATCGAACAACATGGAATTCGCATCTTCTAGATAATGAGCCAAATCCACAGGTTTGACGTTTCCGCTCCTTATCATTTGTTTGACGTTTTCCGCTCTATATTTCTCTTGAAAACCATTTTGCTTTAGAAAGTCATTTAGCTTTTTATCGTTCAATTTCAAAAATGCCTCCTCATCCATCACTTTGAAATCCTCTTTGGTCAAACCTCTTCCTTTAATTTCCTTTTCATCCGAAGGTCTTCTAAATTGGCTATCATGAATCGCATAGATCGTAGTGTCATCATATATTGCAATTCCTATCCTTCCGACTCCTTCTCCCACTGGGAAACCACTTTTTCCAAGCGATATGCGAGTCCACGTTTCACCGGCATCCGTACTTTTGAAAATGGCCGAATTATTGCCACTTCCATTGAAGTTCCATGCTTTTCTATCTTTGGTCCAAGAAGAAGCAAACATTACATTGTAGTTTTTTGGTGAATGTTGTAAATCTATGATGCCGCTCATGTCATCGACAAACAGTTTTCGTGTCCATGTTTTCCCACCATCTTTTGTTTTGTATATGCCACGTTCGTCGTTTGGTGAGTACAAATGCCCCGTAACGCCAACTACCAATTCATTGGAGTCGTTGGGGTTTATCAATATGCGGCCTATGTGATGCGAATCCGGCAGCCCGGAATTTTGCCACGTTTTACCATTGTCCGTCGATTTCAACAAACCTATTCCAGCATAAGATGAACGCGAGCTGTTGTTTTCTCCTGTTCCAACCCATATGGTATTCGTTTTCCAATCTACAGCGATGTCTCCAACGTTTTGAGTTGGGGCACTATCCAGAATTGGACTGAACGTGGTTCCATTGTTGGTAGTGTGCCAAACTCCTCCAGAGGCATAACCGACATAGAATTCGGTTGGGTTCTCTGGGTTTACCGCTAGATCCGTTACACGTCCACTCATTACTGTTGGGCCTACATTCTTAAAAGGCACACGCTTTACCAGTGAGTTTTTTTGCATCTTGGATTTTCTTTCCAATGCTTGTTTCACAGCATCTGGAGATGTAGCCAATTGCTGTGCATTGACGAGAAATGCCATTAAGGCCATGAATGAGAACAACTTGATTTTCATATATAAATGTGGTTAAGACATGAAAGGTAATTAAAGTTATTTCAGCAACAAAACTTCAGAAAAGAAAAGACACTTCTTGCTTTTACAATTAACGCCTTCCAATTTATTTTTTAAATTCGAAAATATAAAACCATTTTGAATAAATGAAAGTTGAAAAGTACAATTTGAAAAGTTATATGTTGAAGGTCATAGACGATGATACCTTAACTCCCCTAATGCCTGCTATATTGAACGCCTTTAAACTTTTAGAACTGAACAAAAACGACTTTTTCGTTGAAGAAGGACAAGTTTGTTCTTATTTCTGCTATATCGAAAAAGGCATACTTCAACATTCCATTCAAATTCTCGACGAAGAGAAAACTACGTATCTTGCTTTGAAGAATTCGCTAACTTCTGCATTAAACAGCTTTAAAAACAAAGTCCCTTCTCGAAAAAGCATTAAAGCCCTAAGCAAATGTGAACTATGGGTATTGGACATTGAAACCTTCGATCACTTGATTGAAACCAACGAGGCCTTCAACACATTCTACTACAATTTGATAGAAAATCAAATCTTTTTGATTGATGATTACCGCATTGATCTATTGACACTAACTCCCGAAGAGCGTTACAAGAAACTATTGGTAAACGACCCCGAACTGCTTCAAGAAGTTCCTTTGCTCTATTTGGCTTCGTTCCTTGGAATTTCTTCCAGACATATGAGCAGGATTCGAAAAAACATAAAATAATGCCATATGGCTGCTTCACAAAAAAAAGGTTTATTTACTTTTGGAACAGCAATTATTAACGAACTCCCGTTTTCACGGGTTTGAAAACTTTTTCCGATGAAATATCACAAAATAGACAATAGCCTCTTCATAAAAAACCGAAAAAACTTTGCAGCACAAATGCAACCCAAAAGCATAGCTGTATTCAACTCCAATGATATTTACCCTGTAAGCGCGGACAGCACATTGCCTTTTGAACAACATAGAGACATCTTTTATTTGAGTGGCGTAGACCAAGAAGAAAGCATACTGGTTCTATTTCCAGATTGCCCAAACCCAAAAAACCGTGAAATTCTTTTTTTGAAGGAAACCAACGAGCTCATTGCCATTTGGGAAGGCGAAAAATTAACCAAGGAGGCAGCTTTATCTACTAGCGGAATTAAAACAGTGTATTGGTTGCAAGATCTTAACAAGGTCATGGCAGAAATCATGGCTCAAAGTGAAACTGTTTACATAAACACCAATGAACACTATAGAGCCAATGTTGAAACTGAAACTCGAGAAGATCGTTTCACAAAATGGTTAAAAGACAAATATCCTGCACATCGTGTTGCCAAAAGCAATCCTATCTTACAACGTTTACGTTCCATAAAAAACCAAATAGAAATAGATTTGATCCAAACTGCTTGTGACATCACAGAGAAAGGATTTCGTCGTGTCTTGGATTTTGTAAAGCCAGGTGTTTGGGAATTCGAAATCGAAGCTGAGTTCATGCATGAATTCTTGAGAAATCGTTCCAAGAAATTCGCCTACACTCCAATTGTGGCTTCTGGAAACAATGCCAACGTATTGCATTACATTGAAAACAACCAACAATGCCAAGCTGGCGACTTGATTTTAATGGACATTGGTGCTGAATATGCTAACTATTCAAGTGACATGACTCGTACCATTCCTGTCTCAGGAAGATTTACCGACCGACAAAAAGCGGTATACAATGCTGTTAACAGAGTAAAAGATGCCGCTACGAAAATGTTGGTACCTGGAACCATTTGGGCAGATTACCATATTGAAGTAGGAAAATTGATGACTAGCGAATTGTTAGGCTTGGGCTTGATTGACAAAGCCGATGTACAAAATGAAAATCCAGACTGGCCAGCATACAAGAAGTATTTCATGCATGGTACTTCTCACCATATGGGATTGGACACCCATGACTATGGGATTTTAACAGAACCAATGAAAGCAAACATGGTTTTTACAGTTGAACCAGGAATATATGTTCCCGATGAAGGTTTTGGCATCCGTCTGGAAGACGATGTCGTAATCCAAGAAAATGGGGATCCCTTTAATTTAATGCGTAACATTCCAATTGAGGCGGATGAGATTGAAGCGTTGATGAATAAATAGAAACAATTTCAACAAATAAAAAAACAGGAGCATATAACTCCTGTTTTTTTGTTTAAAGCATCAATAAACTAAACAAGATATGGCAAAATGCTCTAAACTTAAAAGGGACATTCTCATTTATATCAATACAGATCTAGTTTCAAAGACATAACGATGCAGTTTTTGTAGCGTTTCCAACTTGTCACTTGTGTTTACCAACAATGAAATGTTGTTGTTGCTTCCTCCATAAGCTATCATTCTCACATTTACATCTTGCAAGACTTGAAAAAGATGGGGTGTATCCGGATGGTAGATAATGGTATTTCCCACCAAGCAAACGATACTCATGAAATCATCTATCTCCACTCTTGCAAATTTTTCAAGTTCATCGACTATGGATTCCAAATGCGTGTTGTCATCGATTGTTAGCGACACAGCTATTTCAGATGTCGTCACCATGTCTATGGCTGTTTCGTATTTTTCAAAAATTTCAAATACTTTTTTCAAGAACCCATGAGCCAACAACATTCTGGCAGATTTAATTTTTATCGCAGTGATGTTGTCCTTGGCTGCGATGGCCTTTATGCCTTCTCCATGTATTTCGTTCGTTATCAAAGTTCCATAGGATTCTGGCGACATCGTATTTTTCAAACGTACTGGAATATCAAATGCCCTAACTGGCATGACTGTTTGCGGATGCAATATTTTTGCTCCAAAATATGCCAATTCTGCTGCTTCATCAAAAGAAAGGTTTGAGATTGCCTTGGTATTGTTCACATATCTGGGATCATTGTTGTGAAACCCATCTATGTCAGTCCAAATCTGTACTTCTTTTGCTTTTAACACAGCTCCAATGATTGTAGCCGTATAATCGCTTCCTCCTCTATCCAAGTTGGCAACTTCCCCATCTGCATCCAAAGAGATGAACCCTTGGGTTATGTAAACGTCTGCTTTAGGTACCGTCCCAATCAATCGATTTAGGTTTTGTTTGATGTAAAAATTATCTGGCTCGTTGTTTCTATCTACCCTCATAAAATCCAATGCCGGCAGCAACACCGCATTAATTCCTTCCTGAATCAAAAAACGACTAAAAATGAATGTAGACAGCAATTCACCTTGAGCTACGATCGTATTGTGTAGCAATTTCGTATGCAGCTTATTTACAGAATCCGTCAAAACATCAAATATGGTTTCAACATAAGTTTCAACCTCGTTTTTCAAAGTATCATCTTCCAACAATTCACCTATTGTTGCCAGATAAGCTTGATGCAAAGTGTCAATGCGTTTCAGAGCATCTTCCACTTCAATGTTCTCAATGCATTTGGATATTTCCACCAATGCATTCGTAGTTCCTGACATTGCAGACAAGACGACTACTTTTCTTTCTCCATCCTTGATGATGTTTTTGACATTGGTCATGTTCTCTATTGAACCGACAGATGTTCCACCAAACTTTAATACTAACATTTATTTTCTGTTTTAAAACTGCTAAAGTAGGCCTAACCTTCTTTTAACAAATGAAAATGAAAAAATTAGTCTAACTTTGCACAAAGTGTTAAATAATTAACAATATGAGAACCATAGCTTCATGTGTAGAAGAGATATTAGAAACCCAACCGTTTTTGGAGGAGGCTTTGTCTAGAAGCATAATCAATTTTTCGGCATTGGCAGAGGAATTGCAAGAGCCCATTGGCTTGATGTTAAGGAAACCTGTTAAGACTGGTGCCATAATGATGGCTTTGCGACGTTACAATCCCCCAAAGGATCTTAGACATTCCAGGCAATTGAAATCTGTTTTGAAAAATCTAGGAGACATTACCGTGCGTTCCAACTTGGTGGATTTCACCTTTCAAAACTCAAAAACCCTGATTGATAGTCATTCCAAGATTTTGGAAAAAATAAATACTGAGGTATTTTATGGTTTTTCCAGAGGTATCTACGAAAGCAACATCGTCATTTCCAACTCCGAGAAAGCAAAGGTTTTCGAGAGCTTCAAGAAGGAAACAATGATTGGCCAGCAGGAAAACCTCTCTGCAATAAGTATTCGCTTGCCAGAAAACAACTCCAAGATATCAGGTTTGTACTATCAAATATTCAAACGTTTTGCTTGGGAAGGCATTTCATTGTATGAAGTTATATCAACTACGAACGAGTTTACCGTATTGGTTGAGGATCATTTGGTAGACAAGGCTTTTTCAGCCATTAAAAAATTGAATTGAAAAAGAAAGCCAACCTCGTCGAGGTTGGCTTTCTCCAATTAAAACACCAACATTTGTTACTGAACGATCAATGTATATTGAGGTGTTGGGTTCAAGGGGCAAAAATAGACGTACTCTCCCTTTTTAAGGGACACCTCTTTAGTGTGTCCTTTCGTATTTGTTTTTACCACCTCTGTTACGTAGGCATTCTTTATATGATTCTTTGCCTCAGTTTTCCCTTTTGGTGCCAAGACGAATCCTACTTCATGATCCACCCCCACATTTGCTATCTCAAACACATAGGTTCCTTCCGACAATGTTATTGCCTTTTGCGTGAATTCTCCTTTTGTCTGTTCCAAAGACACTGTTTTCACAGTTTCTCCTTTTTTCATTTTGTCTTGGGCTGTAGCCGTCAATGTAAATACCACTAAAAATAACCCTGTCAATATGTTTTTCATAATTTATAGTTTTTGTTTAAAATGCGTTTGTTTTATATATTAACCTGAGTTCGATTGTTAAAACAGGCAAATTTGGTTTGTATTTTGGGTTTGAA
>JAHDHI010000076.1 GCA_020631395.1 Bizionia sp. | reverse complement strand
GCTGTCACTGCTTCCATTTCGGTTTGGCAACAGCATTCCAAAAGGATAGTAATCAAATTGTGTCTAACACTCAATAAAATAAGAACTTTCACTTTTATTTATAAGTACTAAAATTACAACAATGTGTAATTTTTAGCCTTATATTTGTACTAAAGATAGCTCTTTTTTTGAAAATTTAAAGAGATAAATCCCATTGTTTTTCGCAACCAGATAGTTTATGAAAATAGCCTCGCCAATCATACCCCTGTTCAAGCAATTCATTAGAGATAGTGAAACGGGAAAACGACTGAAAAAAAATGGGGAACGCATCACCAAGGGTTCCATAGACAATTATAGATACACGTTAAACAACCTCATTAAATTCACTACCGAAACGGGATTCGAGTTGCGCATTTGCGATGCTTCGAAATTGAACAAGCGGGAATTGGGCTCAGAAAAGAACTACTGGAAGAAGTTTTATAAGAAATTCACGGAGTTTCTCTATAAAAAGGGGTGCTTTGACAACTATGTGGGAGCAAACATAAAGATGATCCGTACCTTTTTCAATTATTTGAAGAATGACAAGGATTTCTTCACAGGCGATTTCCAAAGGTTGTTTTACGTGCGCAAGGAAGAAGTGGACATTTTGGTACTGTCTCCGGAACAGTTGAAATTTCTCATTCACGACGAGGAATTTGCCAACAGCTTGACTCCGGCAATGCGACGGATCAAGGACGTCTTTGTATTTGGTTGCACCACAGGGCTAAGGTTTTCAGATATTTTTAGTCTAACCAACAAAAACTTCGAAAAGCAAGGGGAGGAGTGGTACTTGAAGATAAAATCACAAAAGACCAAAACCTATAGTTTTGTAAAACTACCCAAGTATGCCATTTCCATATACGTGCAATATAAGTCGAAATCGGCAAAAATGCCTGTTTTTGGTACGATCAGTCTATTCATTTTCAATAGGAGTTTGAAGCAGATAGGTGAGAAGGCAGGATTTACCAATCCCATTGAAGTGTCCAGGGAGAAGCAAGGAAAAACGAAAGATTCCGTTGGAAAGGGGCTTCGATTTTGCGACAAGATGAGTTCGCACATGATGCGTAGAACTGCAATTACCACCTTGTTGATTTTGGGAATGCCAGAACATCTGGTTCGCAAGATTAGTGGGCATAGTCACGCCAGCAATTCTTTCAATAGATATGTGCATTACGCGCAAGCCTACATAGACAAGGAGATAGACAAGGTACACAACAAGTTGGAGATGCTTTGACAACTAAGTTTCAGATGTGTGGTCTCTTGATTTTATTTCAAAAATAAGACCTAAAAAAAACTGTTTCATATCCGTTTGAGTAGATATGAAACAGTTGTTTAAGAAGGTTTGAGTTTTTATATGTCAAAAAACTATTGACTAACCCAACAAAAAAGACTTCAAATCGTCGTAGCTATCAATTTTTGTTGCTACTTTCTCTTTGCCCATTACAGCTTCTATTTGAGAAGGCAATGGTTGTTTTTCATCTATGACTTCTTCTACGACATCCAAGAACTTTGTCGGATGTGCGGTTTCCAAGAAAACGCAATGCGCTTCGGGGGTAGTTTCCAAATGAGATTTGCAACCCAAATAGCCAACTGCCCCATGCGGATCGGCAACATAGTTGTAATTGTCATGGATTTCCGCCATTGCACTGCGAGTCTCTTCATCGGTAAAGCTATAAGATGACAAGTTGTCTTTTAGAGCCTCGAAGTCATTGCCATGCATTTCTTGGATGCGAATGAAATTGCTTGGGTCACCAACATCCATGGCATTGCTAATGGTTTGTACCGATGGTTTCGGGTTGTATGCCTTGGTGGACAAATACTGTGTTACGACATTGTTCGCGTTGTTGGAGGCAATGAAGTGTTTAATGGGCAAGCCCAATCGTTGTGCCATCATTCCTGCACAAACATTGCCAAAGTTTCCACTTGGTACGGAGAATGCGATGTCTTTGTGGGTGTTGTGCAATTGCTTGTAGGCAAATATGAAATAGAACAATTGTGGCAACCATCGTGCTACGTTTATGGAGTTTGCAGACGTCAATTGCATCTTGCTGGTCAACGATTCATCCAAAAATGCGGTTTTTACCATGGCTTGGCAATCGTCAAACGTTCCATTGACTTCCAATGCCTTTATGTTTTGCCCCAAAGTGGTCAATTGCTTTTCTTGTATGTCGCTTACCTTTCCGCTTGGGTATAGGATGACCACATTTACTCCTTTTACGCCAAGAAAGCCATTGGCAACGGCCCCACCAGTGTCTCCGGAGGTAGCAACCAATACGGTAACTTCGTTGGTGTTGTCTTTGTTGAAGTAACCTAGGCAACGTGCCATGAAGCGAGCACCTACGTCTTTGAACGCCATGGTTGGCCCATGGAAGAGTTCCAATGTGGAAATGCTGTCGTCCAATGAAACCACAGGAAAATCAAACGATAGGGTCTCTTCTACGATGGTTTTCAACGTTGCTTCGGGAATGTCCGGAGATACGAATTGCTTGATGGCTTCAAAGGCAATTTCCGAATGGGAAAGCTTGTCCAAGTCATCGAAAAAGGATTTTGGAAGAGGAGTTATGCGTTCTGGGAAATAAAGCCCTTTGTCTGGAGCCAACCCTTTGATTACGGCATCTTTGAACGTTGTATTCGGTGCTTTTCTATTTAGTGAGTAATACTTCATGATTACTTGAAATTTATGTGTTGTGTTTGTTTTGTGCGTTTTGTATGAAATGACGGATGCTAGATTACCTGCATCCCTTGCGTATTGATCTTTGAGACATAGATGTTGAAATTGATGCCCGTACTGGAATATGCGGCTTTCATGGCTTCTGCCACTTGTTCTGCGATATCCTTGCCTTTGCTCAATGTGAAGATCGAGGGACCGGAACCTGAAATTCCACAGCCCAAGGCCCCAGCTTTCAAACTTTCGGACTTTACCAAGTCGAAATGAGGAATCAATTGACTTCTGTATGGCTCCACGATGACATCGTTTAGCGACTCACTCAACAAGTCATAATCGTCGGTATGCATGGCATGTACCAAACTACCGACATTTGCCCATTGCGTGATGGCATTTTGCAAATTGATGCTTTTGGGCAGGATGGCTCTGGCTTCGGAAGTCTTAATCTCTATTTCTGGATGTATTATCGTGGCGTACAAACTTGAAGGTGTCGGAATTTCCAAAACTTTCAAGGGCTTGCACGATTTCACCAAGGTAAAGCCCCCAAAGATGGCGGGAGCTATGTTGTCTGCGTGCTCGCTACCACTGGCCAAGGCTTCTCCCTTCATCGCGAAATGGGTAAGTTGTGTCTTGTCGTATGGTCTTCCCAACAATTCATTGATGGCATAGACGCTTCCTGCTGCGCTAGCCGAACTGCTCCCGACACCACTTCCTGGCTTTATTTTCTTGTAGATTTCGATTTCGAATCCGCAATCGGGTTTCGCATCTTCCATCAATGCCAATGCAGAAACGCCTGCAACGTTTTTTTCGGCTTCGTAAGGCAAGTCGTAACCTTCTATCTTGGTTATGAAAATCCCTTTCTTATCGGTTTTTCGTATCACCATCTCATCACCAATGCTATCCAAGCAAAAGCCCAATACATCGAATCCGCAAGAAACGTTTGCTACAGTTGCCGGTGAAAATATTTTTATTTCGTTCATATTCATTTTCCGTGAAAGCGGGAATTTGTTTATTGGTTTCTGTTTTTCATTCCCGTGAAAACGGGAATCTGTTTGTTGGTTCCTGTTTTCATTCTCGTTTACACGGGAATCTCTTATCTGTTTGTTCTCGCTATTGCGTATTTTGTTCTTTAGGCTTTAACTCTTACAAAGTTTAGTTGTTTCCAATTCGTATGATGTCTGCAAACAAACCGGAGGCCGTAACGTCTGCACCGGCACCAGCTCCTTTTATTATCATGGGTTGTTCCGGATAGCGTTCCGTATAGAACATGACAATGTTGTCCTTTCCCTTCAAATTGTAGAATGGATGTCCTTCGGGGATGTGTTTCAGTCCTACCTTTGCTTTTCCGTCATTGAATTCTGCCACGTATTTCAATTGGCAGTTTTCAGCTTCCGCAGCAGCGTATAGACTTTTGAAATGTGCTTCGTCGGCAATCAGGGATTCATAGAACTCATCCACACTGTCACAGTTTAAATTGTCTTGCGTCAAGAAGGAATTGTTAGTAATGTCCTCTACGTTTAGGTTGGTGCCATTTTCACGAGCAAGGATCAATATCTTTCTCACTACGTCTATGCCACTCAAGTCTATTCTAGGGTCTGGCTCCGTATAGCCCTCAAATTGTGCTTGTTTCACGATGTCATGGAAGTTTCTCTTGTCCGTATAGTTGTTGAATATGAAATTCAAGCTACCAGATAGTACGGCCTGTATGGACGTTACCTTGTCTCCGGAGGCAATGAGGTTGTTCAATGTGTTTATTACGGGTAGCCCAGCTCCAACGTTGGTTTCGAACAGGAATGGCGCATCGTATTTTCTGGACAGGTACTTTAATTCACTGTAATTTTCGTAATCGCTGGAACAAGCAATCTTGTTGCATGCGACAACGGCGATGCTATTTTTCAAATAGTCCGCATAGAGGTTGGAAATGTCTTCATTGGCCGTGACATCTATGAAGATGCTGTTTCGCAAATTCAATTGAATGGCCTTTGCCAAGAAATCCTGCATGTCCGACTTGGTGCCTTGTTGCAATCGGAATGGCCATTCCTTCAATTCGATGCCATCTTCGTTGAAGACCATGGTTCTGGAATTGGAAATTCCCACCACCTTCAGGTTTATTTTCAAAGTTTTGTTCAAGAAGTCGTTTTGTTGTTGGATTTGGTCTATGAGCTTTTCGCCAACGTTGCCCACACCGGTTATGAACAGGTTAAGGTGTTTTATGTTGCCTTCAAAAAAGCGCTCGTGCAAGGCATTCAATGCCTTTTTTACATCTTTTTCTGCAATCACGGCAGAGATGTTTCGCTCTGACGCTCCCTGCGCAATGGCTCTTATGTTTATGTTGTTTCTTCCAAGGGTGCTGAACATCTTGCCACTTATTCCTTGGTGACTCTTCATTTTGTCTCCTATTATCGCTATTATGGACAAGTTGCTTTCTATGAGTATGGGGTCTATCTTATGTACGGAAATCTCATATTCGAAGACATCGTTTATGGCTATTTCCGCCAAGCTGGCATCGCTATCGTTGATGCCAAAGCAAATGGAATGTTCCGACGAAGCCTGTGTTATTAGGATGATGTTTATCTTCTCTTGGGCCAACGTTTCGAACAAACGTTTGGAAAAGCCTGGGACACCTACCATTCCATTGCCTTGCAAGGTCAATAGGGAAATGTTGTTAATGTTTGTTATTCCAGTTACGGCATTGGTCTTGCCATTGGTGTAGTCCGAGATTATGGTTCCTGGCGCATCGGGTTCCATCGTATTTTTGATGTGAATTGGTATTTTCAAGTCCAAGGTGGGTTGTACCGTTGGTGGGTATAGCACCTTTGCTCCAAAATGAGACAGTTCCATGGCTTCTTGATAGGAAATCTGTTGTATTGGAAACGCTTGTTTTACCAATTTTGGGTTTGTGGTGTACATGCCACTTACGTCCGTCCAAATCTCCAATTGTCTTGCATTGAGTGCAGCCGCTACTATGGCAGCTGTATAGTCAGAGCCTCCACGGCCCAAGGTGGTGATTTGGTTGTTCAAGGACTTTGAGACGAACCCAGGCAATATCGTTATGTCCTGGTTGGCATTTTTAAAGTAGGTCTTGATGTTTTGATTCGTTGGTTCGAACTTGACCTCGGCCTTGGTGAAATTGGAATCGGTGACGATGAGTTCTTGAGAATTCTTCCATTCTGCATTGATGTTTCTGGATTTCAATGTCTCGGAAATGATGAAAGAAGACAACAATTCTCCAAAGCTTACCAATCTGTCCGATATTTGTGGAGACAATTCATTGATTAGATAGATGCCATCCAACAGGCTTTTAAGCTGTTTCAACTTTTCTTTCAAAACCTCTTTCATCACATCGTTGTTGTCGGGTACCAACTTGGACAAAATATTGAGATGTGTGAGTTTGATGTCCTTGAAGACGGCTTTGTAATCCTTGTCTTCGGCTTCGGCCAAACGACCAGCATTTAGCAGTTTGTCTGTAATGCCTCCTACGGCAGAAACTACGCATATCACTTTCCCTTTGTTCGAGTAGTCGTTCAATATGGATATGACCTTGTCTATGTTTTTTGCAGAACCTACGGAAGTTCCTCCAAATTTTAATACTTGCATTTGTATTGTGTTGTATGTTGTTGTAAATTTTGTTTTTTTAAGTGTAGTTTCTAATAACTACGAAATAGGACAGGGGGAGAGATATAATTAATAACCCAAAAGGGTAATAATAATGATTGTAGAAATTGTAGTTGCAGCAATGATCCCTTCAATGACTGAAGTTGAATCGATAGTTGCTATTTCAATTTTGTTGTGCATTTTTTGTGTGTAATACGTCGGTAAAAGTATTACTTTTGCACGAATAACAAAACTAAAACTAAATTTTTATGTTTTTCTTAGAATCATAGCCTTTTGTTTCATCATAAAAGGGCAAAAGGTGCTTATAATTAAATAATGTTTAAAAGTCTAATTTAATAGAGTTTCCGTTTTGCGGAAAATTGAATATGAAGATATTTTCAAAAGAGCAAATATATGCAGGGGACAAGCTCACTGCAAAAAAACAAGGCATTTCTTCCACGGATTTGATGGAACGTGCCGGAACACAGATATTCAATTGGTTGCATATGCGAATGCAAGGCGCACAAGTACCAATCCATGTCTTTTGTGGCATTGGAAACAATGGTGGTGATGGTTTGGTGGTTGCCAGACATTTGATAACGCATGGTTACAATGTAAAGACCTACATCGTAAATTGTAGCGACAAGCGATCCAAGGATTTTTTGATCAACTACGATCGCATAAAGAACGTTACCAAAGATTGGCCAATACTTTTAAGTTGCAAGGAGGATTTTTCTCCAATAGCCATAGATGCAAAGGACATTGTCGTCGATGCCGTTTTCGGCATTGGATTGAATAGACCAGTGGACGACTGGGTAAAGGGACTGTTCAATCATTTTAGGGCATCGAAGGCTTATACCTTGTCCATAGACATTCCCTCTGGATTGCATACGGACAAGATGTCCAACGACCCTGAAGCCATTGTAAATGCAGGTTATACATTGAGTTTTCAAACACCTAAACTGGTTTTCTTTTTACCAGAAACGGCAAAATATACCGTACAATGGGAAGTGTTGGACATTGGCATAGATCCAGAATATCTATATGCTACACCAACGGAAGTGGATTTGATTGGCAAGCATGAAGTCTTGCCTATTTATAGACCTAGGCAAAAGTTTTCCAGCAAAGGCCATTTTGGACATAGTTTGATCATTGGAGGTAGCTATGGGAAAATTGGAGCCGTCACTCTGGCTAGTCGAGCTGCTTTGTCAGTAGGAGCTGGCTTGGTAAGTGCATATATTCCAAAATGTGGTTACAATGCCTTGCAGGCTTCTTTTCCTGAAGCCATGGTAATCACAGATGCCGATGAAGAAAAAATCACGGACATTGCCTTTGAAATAGAACCAACAGTCACAGCTTTTGGAGTAGGTGTGGGGACAGCTTCAAAGACAATCACTGCCTTTGAAGCTTTCTTGAAGAAAAATAAAACACCTTTGGTAATAGATGCCGATGGCTTGAACATGTTGTCCTTGAAAAAAGACTTGCTCAAGCTGTTGCCAAAGCAAACAATCTTAACGCCTCACCCCAAAGAGCTGGAGCGCTTGATTGGCAAGTGGGCAGATGATTTTGACAAATTGGAGAAGACAAAGGCCTTTTCAAAGAAGTACGATGCAATCGTCGTTGTAAAAGGAGCCAACACAATTACCGTCTTTCAAGATAAGTTGTATGTAAACGCAACTGGTAATCCTGGGCTGGCAACTGCTGGGACTGGAGACGTATTGACAGGGATGATCACTGGACTGATTTCTCAGGGTTACGATGTTTTGTCTGCAACCCTGTTTGGAGTGTATTTGCATGGTAAGTCTGCCGATTTGCTCGTTGAGGACTTTGGCTACCAAAGTTTGATGGCTAGCCACGTTATAGAAGGAATAGCGGATGCCTATTTGGATTTGTTCAAGCAACCGGAACAACCGAAAGTTGAAGAAGCTGACGAAGATTGACATGCTAGAAAGCGTAAACAAAAAAAGCGAACTCAAAGAGTTCGCTTTTTTTGTTTTATCATTATTGATTGTTTAGATGTCCAAAGAATCAAACAATTCCTTTAGTTTAGGATCGGATGGTCTTGGTGCATCTGCGCTTACGATGTTTCCAACCGGATCGATCAATATGAAACGAGGGATGCCGTTAATGCCATAATCTACTACAAATTGAGATTTCCAATCTTTGTCGGCAATCAATTGAATGCCTCCTAGTTCTTCTTTGTTTACCATATCCACCCATTTTTGGTGTGCATTGGCAACATCTACGGATGTGCTTACAAAAGCTATGTTCTTTCCGTGGTATTCCTTCTCAACTTTTTTAAGAGATGGGATTTCAGCTTTGCATGGACCACACCAAGTAGCCCAAACATCGACATATACATACTTTCCTTTCAAATCTGCAAGCGAAGTTGTTCCTCCTTTGTGATTTTCATAGTTTACAAAGGTAGGAGAAGGGTTTCCTTTTGTTAAGTCCTTGACCTTGTCGAAGTTTATCTTTAAATCTTCCTTGATTTTTTCATCGGTTGTATTGTCTCTTAAAAAGGCATACATGTCCGATAAGTTGGAATTTGCAGGCGAGAGCGCCATTTTCCCCAAATACTCTACGATTTGGTTTTTCAATTCAGGAATTTTGACGGCAGTAATGGCACTTAGGTCAGAAGGTTTGATGGAGTTGAAATCATCCAATCCTTCGAAAATGGGATTCATCACATTTCCAAAAGCCAATTGTTGGTAGGATTTGGATGTTTTGAATGCATTGGCATCGTCATAGGTCAATTCTTTCAATGCCTTTGGCAAGAAGTCATCTGACGGTTTGAAGCTGTCTTTCTTTGTGAAATAGGCATGTGCATTGCCATAATCGTTCAATAAGGCATAAGAATCATATTCAAGATTTTTCAATTCTGCAGCCAAGAATGCCTTGTCTATGCCTTCGATTTTTTCCAAGGCAGTTTTATTGCTTTCTTTGATTTCGTTTACTTTGGCTTTGTAAGCGGCCTCGTCCAAACTGTAAAAGGCTTGTGAAGCTCCTCTCAATTTTCTAGTATTCGATCTTTTTGAGGCCAAGTAATTGCTTTCCGTTGCTCCAGAGCCAGTAAAGGTGAAGCCTCCCAATGAGTCTTTGCCAATGGTGAAATTGTCTCCAGTTTTAACGTACATGTTAGCTCTTTCTCTACCTATAGTTAAAGTGTAAAATCCATTTTCGGCTATTTTAAGAGTATCTGCAAAATTTCCTTCTGCATCGATGGTTATGTCTTGATTGTAGTTAAACCCTTCGAGAACAGCTTTCTTTGCTTTGGTTTTTTCTAACTTTCCAGATAATACTGCATAGTCTACTTTTGGTTCTTCCTTACATGCCAATACAGCTAGGGCGGATAGGCATAAGACTAGTTTTTTCATTGTCTAACGATTTAAGTTTTATCAAAAATAGCGGTTTAATATTATTTTATTGCTTTTTTCCTAATTATTAACATTTAACTTGCATGTTATATGCTGAATGTTGATTTTTGACGGACTTTAATATTATTATATGAGCCTTGTACATTATATTTCAAATCAAGTTTTAGAACTAACTACAGTTCAATCTATTGTCGTAGAACAGAAGCAATTGGAATTGTCCGATGATGCCAAAGCAAGAATCAATAACTGTCGAAACTATTTAGATGAAAAGCTTAAAGCCGAAGATAGACCCATCTATGGAATAAACACTGGGTTTGGCTCTCTTTACAATGTAAAGATTTCCAAAGAGAATTTAACCAAGCTTCAAGAGAATCTGGTTATGTCCCATGCATGTGGTACTGGAGAAGAAGTACCTCAAGACATCGTAAAGCTCATGCTTTTGTTGAAGATTCAATCTTTGAATTATGGACATTCCGGTTGTCAATTGAAAACGGTGGAACGTTTAATCGACTTTTACAACAATGACATCTTGCCCATAGTTTATACACAAGGATCACTTGGAGCTTCAGGGGATTTGGCTCCTTTGGCTCATCTATCTTTGCCATTGATTGGCAAAGGGAAGGTAAATTACAAAGGAAATGTAGTGTCTTCGGAAGAGTTGCTAAAGGAATTTGGCTGGGATCCAATACAATTGCAATCCAAAGAAGGCCTGGCTCTACTTAATGGCACACAGTTCATGAGTGCATATGGCGTACATTTGTTGCTTAAGAGTTATAAATTGTCTTATTTGGCAGATTTGATAGGAAGTGTGTCCATCGATGCTTTCGATGGAAGAATTGAGCCATTTAATGAATTGATACACTTGGTGCGCCCACATAATGGACAATTGAAGACTGCTGCCCGTGTTAGAGAGTTTCTTGAAGGTAGTGAAATTATAGTACAGGCCAAGCAACATGTCCAAGATCCCTATTCCTTCAGGTGCATTCCCCAAGTTCATGGCGCTACGAAAGACACTTTGGACTTTGTGATGAATACATTCAAGACTGAAATAAATTCGGTAACGGACAATCCAAACATCTTTTCAAAGGACGACGAGATTATCTCAGGAGGTAATTTTCATGGACAACCATTGGCACTGGCACTGGATTATTTGAAAATAGCAATGGCCGAGCTGGGTAACATTTCAGAGCGTCGCGTATTTCAATTGATTTCTGGATTAAGGGGATTGCCAGCATTTTTGGTTAACAACCCAGGTTTGAATTCCGGCTTTATGATACCTCAATATACAGCCGCCAGCATCGTAAGTGCAAACAAGCAGTTGGCTACACCAGCCAGCATAGATAGCATCGTGTCCAGCAACGGGCAAGAAGACCACGTAAGCATGGGGGCAAATGCTGCCACGCAAGCTCATACTTTGGTTGACAATGTTGAACGTGTTTTGGCAATAGAGCTGTTTAATGCTTCTCAAGCCTTGCAATTTAGAGTGCCTTTGAAATCGAGCAATTTTATTGAGTCGTTTTTAAGTAGCTATAGAGAAGATGTGCCTTTCATAGAGGAAGATCAAATACTTCATGATGACATTGAAGCATCAATAAGGTTTATGCGTAATTTGGCCATTGACGATGTAGAGATGTTCAACTAGAAAAGTAGTCTAAACCATTTATTGGAGGATTAGCTATTGGCAATAATGCTTGCCCATTCTTTTGCCGTTTCCAAATCATTGAAAATTTTAAAGGGTTTTTTGAAAAACAACTTTTCGACCTCTGCAGTTTGTTGTACTACCAAGTTAGAAGAAACAACGGCGAACCCGGTAAATGTCTTGATTTTGGATAGCTTGTTGTAAATGGTAGGATCTACTGAATACGAATATATGCGGTGAGTAATGTAAACAAAGGATTTCTCTTTGAAATGATTTAGAAGCACCTTGGTTAACTCCTCGCTTCTTTTTTGAGAAATGGTTTCCCCTTCATTGATGTTGCAAATAACATAATTGCTATGAAATTCTATCTTACAAAAGTCTAGCTCCTTTACCATTTTCTTGGATTTGAGCAACTAAAAGTACTTTAGTACTTTAAAATTTGAAAATAAAAAAGTGTAATTTTTCACAGCTTTGGATTAAATAGGTTAAAAAACCGATTAAGTCATCTGTATTTATTTCCATGGGATTAGAAGTACTAAATTAATGATTGTAATAACAAGGGAAAACTATAGAATATCGACCTACTCAATGCTCAGTGATGTTGGAATACTGTTTAGGATCTTCATTGGTTTATTGAATGCTATTTTCCATATCTGAAAATACCACTGGAGCTTTTTTATGAACAGTCTTCATTGTTTGTGCCGCCTAGAGACGTTTGGTTGGTAGAAAACAACTGCAAAACCAACTTAGGTTCTCTATTTTGAGAAGCATTTATGCATATCGTGGAGCCTATAACAATGGAATGTATGCGGTGAGTGATTTTTATGCTTTTTCGATACCCTGATGTGGGAGATTATAAAATATGTTCAGTCCAATCCATGGCTTCTTTCAACGAGCTGAATGCTTCCAATGGCTTGTTGGAAAAAATCTTTTCTATGTCTACAGTGTTTGTATGGACATTGTTTGTTACTATGGCAAAACCTGAAAGCGTCTTGATTTCTGAATTGTATTTGTATATGATGGGGTCTACGGAATAAGAATGTTTTCTATTTGCTATGTAGACAAAAGGCTTGGATTGAAAGTGGTTAATGGCCAACTCGATGATTTGGGCACTTTTATCGACACATAGATTAACTCCTTCATTTATAGTTCCTACGATGGAGGACTCATAAATTTCAAGAGAACAAAAGGGGAGCTCTATTTTTTTATACATTCTATAGGGTTGATGTATTTTAATATTCCAAAAGGCCACTAGAATTAGTGGCCTTTTGGAAGTTGGTGATTAAGATTCTGCAGGCTTTTCAGCTTTTTCAATCTTAATTGTTATTTCATCATTTTTTTTGTCTAGATCCATAATGATTTTGTCTCCTTCCTGCACATGTGAAGTTATTATTTCTTCAGCCAAAGCATCTTCAATGTATTTTTGAATAGCTCTTTTTAAAGGTCTTGCTCCGTATTGCTTGTCGAAACCTTTGTCTGCTATGTAATCTTTGGCAGATTTGGTAAGCTTGAGAGTATAGCCCAATCCTTTGATGCGGAATAGGAGTTTGTCTAATTCAATATCAATGATTTTATGGATGTCTTCTTTTTCCAAGGCATTGAATACGACCACATCGTCTATTCTGTTCAAGAACTCTGGTGCAAATGACTTTTTCAATGCATTTTGGATAACCGCGCGTGCATTTGCGTCTTCTTGAGATTTTTGAGAGGCTGTACCGAATCCTATTCCTGTACCAAAATCTTTAAGTTTACGAGCTCCAATATTGGAAGTCATGATTATTATGGTATTTCTAAAATCGATTTTCCGCCCTAAACTATCAGTTAAATATCCATCATCTAGAACTTGAAGCAGCATATTGAATACATCAGGATGCGCTTTTTCAATTTCATCCAAAAGAACAACAGCGTATGGTTTACGTCTTATTTTCTCTGTTAATTGTCCTCCTTCTTCATAACCTACGTATCCTGGAGGTGCTCCAACCAAACGAGAAATGGCAAACTTTTCCATATACTCGCTCATATCTATTCTTATTAGTGATTCTTCACTATCAAACAGTTCACGAGACAATACTTTTGCCAATTGTGTTTTACCAACTCCTGTTTGCCCTAAAAAAATGAACGAACCAATGGGTTTGTTGGGGTCTTTAAGTCCAGCACGGTTACGCTGTATGGCTTTAACGACTTTAGCAACTGCTTCATCTTGCCCGATGACCTTGCCTTGTATGAGTTGTGGCAATTCTGCCAACTTGTTGCTTTCGGTTTGTGCAATTCTATTTACAGGGACACCAGTCATCATGGAAACGACATCGGCGACATTGTCCTCTGTTACCGTCTCTTTGTGCAACTTGGTGTCTTCTTCCCATTTTTCTTGGGCAATGGAAAGTTCTTTTTCCAAACGTTTTTCGTCATCCCTTAGTCTAGCAGCCTCTTCGTATTTTTGCTTTTTTACCACAGAATTCTTTGTCTGTTTGACGTCTTCAAGCTTTTTTTCCAATTCGATGATTTGTTTTGGAACATCTATATTGGTAATGTGAACACGAGAACCAGCTTCATCCAATGCATCTATGGCTTTGTCAGGAAGAAAGCGTTCGGTCATGTATCGGTTCGTCAATTTGACACAAGCTTCAATGGCCTCGTCTGTATACTCTACGTTGTGATGATCTTCGTATTTGTTCTTTATGTTGTTTAGAATCTCTATGGTTTCCTCTACTGTGGTAGGTTCGACGATCACTTTCTGAAAACGACGCTCCAAAGCACCATCTTTTTCTATGTATTGTCTATACTCGTCCAAAGTCGTGGCACCGATGCATTGTATCTCTCCACGAGCCAAGGCTGGTTTGAACATGTTGGAGGCGTCCAGGCTTCCTGTAGCTCCTCCAGCACCTACAATGGTGTGTATCTCATCTATGAACAATATGACATCGTCATTCTTCTCAAGCTCGTTCATGACGGCCTTCATGCGCTCCTCGAATTGTCCTCTATATTTGGTTCCAGCAACCAAACTAGCCAAATCGAGGGTAACTACACGTTTGTTGAATAGAATGCGCGATACTTTTCGCTTTACTATTCTATTGGCTAAGCCTTCGGCAATGGCAGATTTACCAACACCAGGTTCTCCAATCAAAAGCGGGTTGTTCTTTTTACGTCTACTTAAAATTTGGGAGACGCGCTCTATCTCCTTTTCACGTCCAACGACAGGATCTAGTTTTCCTTCTTCTGCCATGGCAGTGAGGTCACGTCCGAAGTTGTCCAAAACTGGGGTTTTGGATTTTTTGTTTCCCTTGCTGGAAGGCGTGTTGAATATATCTTTGGATTCATTACCATCGTTAGAAACCGAATCGTCATCTTGAAAAGATTCCGACTTTGGTTCCATGTAACTATCATCGTTTGTAATCATAGATTTAAATTGTTCTTTTACATTATCATAATCGACTTTTAGCCTATTCAAAAGCTTTGTAGTTGGGTCATTCTCATTTCTTAGAATACACAGTAGCAGGTGCGCAGTATTGATAGATGTGCTTTGAAACAACTTTGCTTCCAAAAATGTCGTTTTCAATGCACGTTCTGCTTGTCTTGTTAGGTGTAAGTTCTTTTTTTCGTTTGAGGTTATGGTTATATTGGGATTAGCGGGGCTTAGTATCTCTACTTTACGCCTCAAATGATTCAAATCTATGTCTAAGGCATTCAATATGTTAATCGCTTTTCCGTTACCATCTCTTAATAAGCCAAGCATTAGATGCTCTGTCCCAATGAAATCGTGACCTAATCGTAAGGCTTCCTCTTTGCTGTAGGCTATTACATCTTTAACTCTTGGTGAAAAATTATCATCCATATGTTTATATCGTTTCCGGATTAAAATTACTAAATCATATTACCAATCGCAAAAACTATTCCTTAAATAATTATGATTTCAGCTAATAGACAAAAAAAACTTTATAAAATGAAATAAATCGACAAGATTACTTATTAACTAAAAACCTCATTTAAATTGTTAATAAAAACTCTTAAAAAGTGGTGTTTAAACGCTACTATGACTACTGAAATAATTATATTAGCACGTTTTGAAATACAGATAAAAACTTAATTATATTATATATGGCAGAAGGAGAAAAACTTATCCCAATTAATATTGAAGATGAAATGAAATCGGCTTACATTGATTATTCGATGTCGGTCATTGTGTCACGTGCGCTTCCAGATGTACGAGATGGGTTGAAACCTGTTCATAGACGTGTGCTTTATGGTATGCACGAACTAGGTGTTAGAGCCAATAGTGCACATAAGAAGTCTGCAAGAATAGTTGGTGAGGTTTTAGGAAAGTATCACCCACACGGTGATACATCGGTTTATGATGCGATGGTACGTATGGCTCAGGAATGGAGTTTGCGATACATGTTGGTGGACGGACAAGGAAACTTCGGTTCTATCGATGGGGATAGTCCAGCAGCAATGCGTTATACGGAAGCACGTATGCGAAAGATATCTGAGGACATGTTGGCAGATATTGACAAAGAGACAGTAGACCATAAATTGAATTTTGACGATACTTTGGAAGAACCAACGGTTTTACCTACACGTATTCCTGGATTGTTGGTTAATGGAGCGTCTGGTATTGCCGTAGGTATGGCGACTAACATGCCTCCACACAACTTAACGGAAGTTGTTAATGGTACAATTGCTTACATAGAGAATAACGATATCGAAATTGATGAGTTGATACAACACATCAAGGCACCAGATTTTCCAACAGGAGGTACCATCTATGGTTATGATGGTGTAAAAGAAGCATTCCATACAGGGAGAGGGCGAATCGTAATACGTGCAAAAGCCAATATTGAAGAAGTCAATGGGCGTGAATGCATTATTGTAAATGAGGTACCATACCAAGTGAACAAGGCAGATATGATCAAGAAGACTGCCGACTTGGTAAACGATAAGAAGTTAGAGGGAATTTCTACCATTAGAGATGAGTCTGATAGAAATGGGATGCGTATAGTCTATGTTTTAAAACGTGATGCGATACCAAATATCGTTTTAAACAAATTATTTAAATATACGGCTTTACAATCGTCTTTCAGTGTAAATAACATCGCATTGGTAAATGGGCGTCCGCAATTGTTGAATTTAAAAGAGTTAATTCACTATTTCGTAGAGCATAGACATGAAGTTGTTGTACGTCGTACCAAATACGAATTGCGCAAGGCTGAAGAGAGAGCCCATATCTTGGAAGGTTTGATCATAGCCTCGGACAACATAGATGAAGTTATAAAAATAATCAGAGCATCTTCAAACGCTGATGAAGCACGTACCAATTTAATAGAACGATTCAAATTATCTGAAATACAAGCAAAGGCAATAGTTGAGATGCGTCTACGTCAATTAACAGGACTAGAGCAAGACAAGCTGAGAGCGGAGTATGATGAGATAATGAAAACGATAATAGACCTAAAAGATATCTTGGACAAGAAAGAACGTCGTATGGATATTATTAAAGAGGAACTTAATGTTGTAAGAGATAAATATGGAGATGAGCGTCGTTCGATTATTGAATATGCAGGTGGAGACTTAAGTATCGAAGATATGATTCCAGATGAAAAAGTAGTCATTACCATTTCTCATGCTGGTTACATAAAACGTACGTCGCTTACAGAATACAAAACACAGAATAGAGGAGGAGTGGGACAAAAAGCCTCAACGACTCGTAGCTCGGATTTCTTAGAGCATTTATTTGTAGGAACGAACCATCAATACATGTTGTTCTTCACTCAAAAAGGAAAATGTTTCTGGATGCGTGTCTATGAGATTCCAGAAGGAGGTAAGACATCCAAAGGAAGGGCGATTCAAAACTTGATAAACATTGAGCAAGATGATAAAGTCATGGCTTTCATTTGTACTCAAGATTTAAAGGATGAAGAATACATCAATAACCATTATGTGATTATGGCTACCAAAAATGGTCAAGTCAAGAAAACATCCTTGGAACAATATTCAAGGCCGAGAACAAATGGTATCAACGCAATTACCATAAAGGAGGATGACGTTTTATTGGAAGCTAAGTTGACAACGGGAAATAGTCAGGTGATGTTAGCACTTAAGTCAGGTAAGGCAATTCGTTTTGAAGAAGCAAAAACCAGACCAATGGGACGTGGAGCTTCTGGAGTTCGAGGCATTAGATTGCAACACGATCAAGATGAAGTCATAGGTATGATTGCTGTTGACGATATGGAGAGCAATGTGCTTGTCGTTTCAGAGAATGGGTATGGAAAGCGCTCAAACTTAGAGGATTATCGTATCACCAATCGTGGCGGAAAAGGAGTAAAAACCATCTCTATTACAGAAAAAACTGGTAAATTAGTGTCCATTAAGAACGTAACGGATGATGATGATTTGATGATTATAAACAAATCTGGAGTTGCAATTAGAATGGCCGTGGCAGATTTAAGAGTTATGGGAAGAGCTACTCAAGGAGTCAAGTTAATTAGTCTCAAAGGAAAAGACTCCATTGCAGCAGTAGCGAAAGTGATGCATGAAGAAGATGAAGAGTTGGATGAAACTCTGGATGGTGTTGAAAATACTGATGTAGTAGACAATGGCACGACTCTTGATTCTAACGAAGAAGAATAATTATAAAAATTTAATAAACCAAGTTTCCCTCAATAAACAAGGAAGGGACAAAACAAAAAACTAATGAGAAAACAATTAATTCTTACCCTAGCTTTATTTATGGCAGTTTTTTCTTTTGCTCAAAAGAAAGAGTTGAAAAAGCTGGAAAAGGCAGTTAAAAATAATAACTATGCAGAAGCCAAAGCGCTTGTCACGCAATTGGAACCCGTGCTAGAATCTATGGATGATAAGACCAAAGCCAAATATTATTTTAACAAGGCCAAGGCTTTTTATGCTAATGGAACCGGTACCAATGCAGATTTTAAATTGGCATTGAATGATTTATCCAAAGTAGATGAGAAATACGTCAAGGAGTTACCTACAATCAAGAAAGCTCTTCAAAATGAATTCTTGACGAAGGCAAACGAATTATACAAGGGCAATAAATTTAAAGAAGCAGCCGTATTGTTCGAAATGTTATACGAATTGGTGCCTTCAGATCAAGCGTATCTTTATTATGCCGCTGTCAGTGCAATAAGCGCACAGGATTATGACTTGGCCTTGAAACACTACTTGCAACTCAAGGATTTGGGTTACACAGGAGTGGATACGCAATATTATGCGACCAACAAAGATACGGGAGCAGAGGAAATTCTAGACAAGGCGACAAGGGATATATATGTTAACAGATTGAAAACGCACATTTCTCCAGGGGAAAGAAAAACAGAGTCCAAAACTGCAGAAATCACAAAAAACATTGCATTGATTTACCTTAATCAAGGTAAAAATGATGAGGCTTTGGCAGCGATAAAAGATGCCAGAAAAGCCAACCCAGAAGATACTGCACTTATCATTACAGAAGCAAATACGCAATTTAAGTTGGGGAACAAGGAAGCATATACATCCTTGATAAAAGAAGCTACGGCCAAAGATCCAAACAACAAGGACTTGTTATTCAATTTGGGAGTGCTCTCCGCTGAATCTGGCAACGATGAAGAAGCAAGGGCGTATTATGAAAAAGCGCTAAAGATAGATCCAAATTACGTTAATGCACTAACAAACCTTGCAGCATTGATACTTAGCGGGGAATCTGCTTTAATCGAAGAGATGAACAACTTGGGAAGCTCTGCAAAGGACAATAGACGTTATGACGAATTAAAAGAGCAGCGTTCTCAAATTTATAAGGATGCCATTCCTTATTTGGAAACTGTTTTAAAGGTAACGGAGAACAACGTTGACGTTGCTAGAACTCTAATGAACATATACAATGCAATAGACGATTCAACAAAAGCGAAGGCATTGAAGGAAAAATACGGATTATAAGCCATATTGTGAATGTAATGAAAAAGCCACTAACGAAAGTTAGTGGCTTTTTTCATATGATTTTTTTTATGACCCTTAGTTTATGGGTATGTGTCCGTTTGTCCACATTGTATATGCCTGAATGATCCAACCTGTCGATTCTAACCTTGCCATGTGCGTGCACAATGTAATTGTCTTTCATTATGATGCCTACGTGAACGATTTCTCCCTCGTTGTTGTCAAAAAAGGCTAGGTCTCCTGGTTCGCTTTCTTCAATGAAACTTAGTGCTTCTCCTTGTGTGGCTTGTTGTGAAGCATCACGCAATAGTTTGTAGCCATTCAATTTGTATACCATTTGGGTAAAACCAGAACAATCAATTCCAAAGGGTGTTTTCCCACCCCAAAGGTAAGGTGCGTTAAGATACAGAAAAGTGGTCTCTATTAGTTTTTCTTTAGGTTGTTTCTCAGAGGAAAACAGACCATCGAAAGTATGATTCAATAGCGATAACCCATTCAGGGAAGATCCTAGTGGGATAGGATACAATTGTTGGTTTTCTCCTTGGATGAACTCCACTAGATCCATAGACAACTTAAGCGGCATTGCAATGAAGTCGTCATAATGTTCTTTCGTTATTTCCAGATACTGCTTATTGTCTATCCAACCTTCATACTTATCGAATGCCAATCGGATCTTATGCCAAGATTTCCGTTGCTCCAAAACCTTGAAGAGATCACCATATAGTACCTGCGAAACCATTTCACTGGCATCAGATGCTTCAAGTCTCAAAGGAACGATGCTTAGGTTACAAATTCCGTATCGCATTGATTAATTTACTGTTCTTGTGGTGTTATTAATTCTATGGGTGTATCTAAACTGATTAATGACGTTCTATTACGAGAGCAGAAGCACCACCACCACCATTGCAAATGGCTGCTGCACCAATCTTGGCATTGTTTTGCTCCAATACGTTAAGTAATGTGATTAAGATTCTAACGCCAGAACATCCTAGTGGGTGTCCCAATGAAACAGCTCCTCCGTTTACATTTACGTTAGCATCATTCAAACCTAGAATCTTCATGTTGGCTAGACCTACCACAGAAAAAGCTTCGTTGAATTCAAAGTAATCTACATCTTCTATGGCTATTCCAGCTTTGTCCAAAGCTTTAGGCAATGCTTTGGATGGAGCAGTTGTAAACCATTGCGGCTCATGTGCTGCATCTGCATAACTCTTGATAGTAGCCAAAGGTTTTAAGCCTAATTCTTCTGCTTTTTCCTTACTCATCAAAATCATTGCGCCAGCACCATCGTTGATGGTAGAGGCATTGGCCGCGGTAACCGTTCCTTCTTTTGTGAAAGCTGGACGTAAAGCAGGTATCTTTTCCATTTTTACATTGGTGTACTCCTCGTCTCTGGAAACCACTATAGGTTCTCCTCGACGTTGAGGAACTTCTACAGGAATGACTTCGTTGTCAAATTTCCCCGCATCCCATGCAGCCGAAGACCTGTTATACGATTGTATGGCATAAGCATCCTGATCTTCTCTAGAGAAATTATGTTCCGTGGCACAAGCATCTGCACAAACCCCCATGGCATTTTGATCGTAGACATCTACCAATCCATCTTTTTGCATACCATCGATCATATTGGCAGGGCCAAATTTGGTGGCATTGCGAGCGTGGAAATAATGAGGAATCAAACTCATGTTCTCCATTCCACCAGCGACAATGACATCTGCATCACCCAAAGCTATCGATTGAGCTGCTTGCATAACGGTTTTCATACCAGAAGCACATACCTTGTTCACTGTAGTACAAGGAACAGTATCGGGAATACCCGCAAATATCGCAGCTTGTCTTGCTGGTGCTTGACCAGTCCCAGCTTGTACGACGTTACCCATTAAAACTTCTTGCACTAATTCTGGCTTCAGGTTTATTTTTTCCAAGGCTCCCTTTATTGCTATTGCTCCTAATCTTGGAGCAGGAATTGTTGATAAAGCACCTAAAAAACTACCAATTGGAGTTCTTGCAGCTGAAACGATAACTACTTCTTTGTTCATTATTGAGAGTATTATTTAATAAGTAGCGCGAAATTAATCAATTTTTGGTAAAAATTGGAGCCAAAAGGAATATAATAACCAGCTAAGCAATGAATATTTATTACATTTGAAATTGATAGTACATAAATTTCAAAATCAAACAAAATCCTCAACCTATTTAGAATGAAGGACCTTATTAATGCTTTTTATAAGAATCATGCACTCATCTACAAGGTGCTTCTTTTTATAGCGACTACTTTTTTGATTGTATATCTGTTTCCAAAAGGAGGACGCTTCAAATATGATTTTGAAAAAGGAAAACCTTGGCAATCCGAGAATTTATATGCTCCTTTTAATTTTGCCATTCAGAAGACGAGTAATGAAATCGCCAAGGAAAAAGAAGAAATTGAGGCCAATTCTATTTCCTATTTCAATTTGGACTCTAAAGTTTTTCCGTTGGTAAAGTCAGAATACAACGCCAATTTCAACAAGATGTTTTCTGATTCCATTTACAGGAAAGACTTCGACGCATTAAAAAGGAAAGGATTGAATATCATAAAAGACCTGTATGCCTATGGTATGTTGGAAGAAAACCTTTCCATATCCAAAAACAAAAGCATAACCATTTTGGATGATAGGGTGGAAAAACATAAAACGCAGTTTTCTAGACTCCATAAATTAGAAGATGTGAAACCCAAGATTGAAAAAGAGCTTTCCAAGTCTAATTTGCAAAGACATTCCAGCATGCTGACATCGCTTTTCTTTGATATCATCAGGCCTAATCTCCAATATGATGGTTCCTTGACAGAACGCTCGTTGTCGGAATCCTTGAAGGACATATCCTATGCAAGGGGAAGTATAGAGAAGGAAACACTTATCGTTTCCAAAGGGGAAATTGTAGAAGGCAATACATTTTTAATTTTAAAATCTTTGGAATCCGAATTCAAATCTCAGGTTTGGAGTGAATCCAATTATAATTGGATTGTTTTTGCTTATACATTGTTGGTCGCTCTAGCCTTATTGATGTTGCTTTTATTTCTTCGAAAGTACAGAATAGAGGTTTTTAACAATAATACCAAAGTGACCTTCATTTTCTTCAATGTGATTTTAATGGTGTTGTTGACAACTTTAATCGTCAATTATAATTCAATATACATATACATAGTGCCAATTGCGATATTGCCTTTGGTCTTGAAAGCTTTTTTTGATGCAAGATTGGGATTGTTCACTCACGTGATTACCGTACTTCTTTTGGGCTTTATCGTGCCAAACAGCTATGAATACATGTTCTTGCAAATCATAACGGGAATAGTGACGATTCTAACGGTTTCAGAATTGTACAAGCGAGCAAATCTATTTATTTCCGTCGGACAGATAACATTGGTTTACATAGTAGCTTATTTTGCATTTTTCGTTATCCATGAAGGTAGCATTGAGACTTTGAAATGGGAAACCTTTGGGCTGTTTGTGCTTTGTGGCTTGGCTACGTTGTTTGTGCAACCACTTATTTACATGTACGAGAAATTATTTGGATTGGTATCGGATGTCTCTCTTTTGGAGTTGTCGGATACCAATTCCAAATTGTTGAAACAATTGGCCAATGATGCTCCTGGCACTTTTCATCATTCCTTGAATGTTGCCAATTTGGCAGAAGCCGCCGCCAACGAGATCAGAGCCAACGCAATGTTGGTTAGGGTAGGGGCTTTATACCATGACATAGGAAAAATGAAAGATCCGACATATTTTACCGAGAATCAATCCTCGGGCATAAACTCACATGATGAACTATCTCCAAGGGAAAGCGCTAGAATAATAGTAGATCACGTAATCAATGGCATTGAAATAGCAAAGAAAAACAATTTACCAGATCGTGTCATCGATTTCATTAGGACACACCACGGTACAAGCAGCGTGTATTATTTTTATATGAAGGAAAAGTCGATGAATGAGAATGTGGACATTAATGACTTTTCCTATCCTGGGCCAAAACCTTTCAGCAAGGAAACAGCCATTTTGATGATGTGCGATAGTGTAGAAGCTGCTTCGAAAAGTTTGAAGGAACCAACATCATCCAAGATAGATGCCTTTGTGGAAAACATATTGAACAAACAGATGGATGATGGTCAATTTTTAAATGCCGACATTACTTTCAAAGAAATTCAATCGATAAAAAAAGTGCTAAAGCACAAGCTTGCAAATATTTACCATTTGCGAATTGAATATCCTGAATAATTTTTTAAAAAAAGTGAATAAAAATGTTGTGTTATAAAAGATGTTGTGCTACCTTTGCATCCGCAATTTAAGCGAAAGTTCATATATTTAATCGGAGAGGTGCCTGAGTGGCCGAAAGGAGCGGTTTGCTAAATCGTCGTACCCCAAAAGGGTACCCAGGGTTCGAATCCCTGTCTCTCCGCAGTTTTAGATTTATTCGGGGTGTAGCGTAGCCCGGTTATCGCGCCGCGTTTGGGACGCGGAGGTC
>JAHDHI010000075.1:3581-23796 GCA_020631395.1 Bizionia sp. | reverse complement strand
AACGAGCTGTTGACAAAGTCTATCATGTCCAGAATGTCAACAATATGGATATGAGACTTAGAAAGTTCATGGAGTCTTTCAACGGGGTAGCAACAAAGTATCTACAAAATTATTTGAACTGGTTCTTGGTTCTTGAAAAAATAAAGGACTCTACAAGTAAAATCGCTATAGTGGCTGCAATTGCATTTGCTTCTAACAATGTTTGGTACGAATATAAACAGCAACTATTCAATATGCTTATTAGAACTTAGCCTTTTTAATCTATAGAATTCCTCGAGGTTCTACCTCGGGGTAAAAGTGGAAAGTTTGAAAACCTTAGGTTTTCATCAATCTAAAAAATATTTCTTTCAGCTTGATACCTCGATCGTTCTGCGTCGGGTGTAGCGTAAAGATCTGTAATTTTGAATTTATGAGTGAGCATATTCATAAAAAATCAGGGGACTGTAAAATATTTTGTGTTTTAGCTATTTGTTATTTGAATTATTTATCTTTTGAACTTCCAATGGCTCTTAATTCACATTCTTCTTGGAAATGCTATCCGCCATAATCAAAGCATTGTAGGCATTTATAATCTTGCCAGATTTGGACAACTCATTGAAGGGTGTCATCTTGTCCTTGTCCTCCCTTGTTGGCGTTTTTACAGGAAATGCATACTCCACACCGCTATCCATAATGATGTGCTTTACTTGGCTTGCCGTTAGGTTGGGGTAATGAGAGAAAATTAATGCTGCGACCTTGGAGGTTAACGCAGAAGCTAAAGATGTACCTCCATCAAATACATATTTGTTGTCAGGTATGGTAGTATAGATTTCTTCCCCTGGAGCAAAAATATCGACATCGTTCCTACCATAATTGGAATAGGAGGCATATAGATTTTCATTGGCTGAAGCTGTAGAAGCTCCAACCATCAACAGGTTGTCGGAAACTTCTTCTCCGTTTTCGGGATTGTCATTGGGGTAGTAATTTTTAACGTCAAGGTTCAATCTACCATTGCCAGCAGATGTTACTATCAAAACATTGTTTTTTTCAGCATATTTAAAAGCATCGAAGACCCATTCCTTGTATAATGAATGTTCCTTGCCGAAGCTCATGTTAATTACCTTTGCTCCATTGTCGACGGCATAACGTATTGCCAATGCAATATCCTTGTCGTGTTCATCTCCTTTTGGAGAAATGCATACTGGCATGATTTCAATGTTTTCACCTAGAATCGTTCCTGCCATTTTTGTCCCGTGTGAGTATTCGTTCAAATGGTTATATACTTTATTGTTACCATAATTTACATCTGAAAGGTCATTTGAATCATCGCCTATCAATTTTCGCTCATTGAAATCAACATTTGATCTTTTATTATATCGATCTTTATATAATTTGTCACCTGTTTCCATTCTCTCTGCTGTTTCTCCATAACGAATTATGGTCAACATAAATTTTACATGTTCATACAAGCCATTGCCAACAGTATCAAGCTTTGTTAAATTTTCCTTGATGAAGATATCTTCTGAGGTGTGTTTTCTTATTGCTTTTTTTGCATTTTCATATTTCAAGGTCACATCGTTTGAAAAATCAAATTGCCTCTTTGACCTGTCTCTTTTTTCTAGATAGACTTTTTTGCTTTTTTTATATGAATCGTAATCTTTCGAGCTTTTTACTTCAAGGTTGGTGGTGTCCGCATCCTTGAGTTTATGTTGAAAATATCTATATATTCTAACGTACTCATAATTGGCATCCGTTACATTTTCATTGTTGGTATTTCCCAAAAAATTCCAACCATTTACATCATCGACGTAATTGTTGCCATCATCATCTATTCCATTATTTGGCATTTCTTTTGAGTTAACCCAAATATTGTTTTTTAAATCCTTGTGGTTAATATCGATTTCGCTATCTAAAATAGCAACAGTGATGTTCTTTCCTTTTTTATCTTTTAAAAAATCCTCATTTGCTTTGTCTAGGCTTATTCCAGCGACATTATTTCTATCAATATCCAAATAATACCATTTTTTCATTTGGTCATCTGAAATATCAGAAGCCTTGTACTCCAGTATTTTTTTAGAAATAGGATTGTTTATTACATTTTTTTTAGAACCGCAGCTTAAAAATACGATCAAAAAAAAGATTGAAATATATTTGTTCATTGAATATTTGGAATTTGAAGAAAGAAATTTAGGGAAATTTCTTTCTGAAAATGAAAAACTGTTGTTTATTATAATGTTCCACCTTGATCACCCGTATCACATCTATATGTAGATAAAGTTAGTTTGGTATCTCCTACATCGGTATCTTCTCCTCCTCCAATTATCTTTAACATTGTTTGTTTATTAAGTTCAGATACACTTGTTTTTTTCAATTCTAACTTCTTGTTGCTTTTTTTCATAATTTATATTGTTAATTTTATTGTTGGCAAGGTCAGTTTTTATGGATTAAAAAACAACCAAAATTAGGAAGTCGTGAACCTAATTCACGAATCAAGGTTGCTATTTTGAATCTCTTTGATAAAAAAAGACGGCTTGATCCCTGTTTTTTTATGAAAGGCTCTTGAGAAAGGATCATAAGAATTGAATCCAACTTCCTCAGCTATAATCTTCACTGTATAACTTCTGAATTTTTTATCGTTTTTTATCTTGTCTATTGCATAGTCAATTCTTAAATCACTGATGTAATTGGAGAAATTCTTACCCGTACATTGATTGATGACAATCGAAAGATATTTGACATTGGTATTGAAATCTTTTGCCATTCTGCTCCTAGTCAAATCCGAATTGATGAAAGCCTTACTGTCTTCAAAAGCTTTCAATTTCGAAATGACATCATTGACAATATCCGCTTTCAAGTCAGAATTGATTACAGGCTTGTCTTTTTCGTACAGAGTCGTTTTGGAATTTTCAATCTCATTTATCAAGGCTTCAAACCTTTCCTTGTCCCTTTTGTCCTGCCTATGTCTGAAACTCTTGTATATCAGAAGGCCTATTAAAACCAAAAGTATGCCTCCCGCTAAAACAAGTTTGTACAGATAGTTGTTTTTAATCGATGTGATTTTCTCACTGATCTTTTTCCTCTCAATCAAAAGTTTGGCATCGGTGTACTCCTTACTTAGCTTTTTATCGAGATATCTATAGTTTTTATGAAGAATACTATCCAATGACAAGACTCTATTCACATACGTTAATTGGCTTTCCAAATCCTTGTTTCCTTTATAATGATTTATTAAAACTTCATAGCCTTGTCTCAACTCTGGATGCAAGTCATTGATTTCTAAAAAAATGGAATCCATTTGTTTGAAATGGTACAATGATTTTTCCTTCTTGTTTAGATCCTTGTAATTTCTACCTAAAAAGAAATGGCACATCGCAATATTGGGCTTATCACCTAATTCAATGATGTTAGGAAGTACTTTGATCAGTTTTTCTTGGCTTGCCTGCAATTCTTTTTTATCAGACAATGTTGCTCCTATGTTCAATAAAAAGTAGTTTAAGTTTACATTGTCGTCATTCTCTAGGGAAAGTCTATGACCTAATCGATTATAATGCAAAGACGAATCGATTTTCCCCAAGAACCGATATGAATCACCAATGGCATAGTAGGTTCCCAATAGGGCAGCCATATAATTGCTTTTGGCATAATGTTTTGACGAAAACTTGAAAGCCGAGATGGCCTCTTCATGATAGCCCAATCTACTTTTTATCAACCCAATGTTGTATTCTATGTCTGGATCATCTGCTTTTGCAAGCTTTTTTGCTTTTAAAAAATTGTCCAACGCTTCATTGAATCTTCTTTTTGCATATAAATCCAGTCCTTTGAAAAAATAACCATTTAAGGGGTAATCCTTATAACTTTTATTCTTTGTTAGATCTATGATGCTATCTGCATAGTTGTATGAGTAGCTCGTGTTGGATTTTAGTAAAAAATAATTGAATGCTTTAGCTATTCTAAGAGTGTCTTTTTCTCTTTTTGCCTTTTTTAGATAAGCTTTTGCATATAATATCGGGGCGATGGAATCATTTTTTGAAATATTCGACTTTATAGTTGAATAATCCAAATGAGAAAGAGAGTCTACTATGTCTGATGGCTTTTTTTCCTGACCAAAAGCACAGTTGCAGACCAACACAAAAAATAATATTCGAAATGTACCATTGCAATAAAAATAGGAAGTTCTTGTCTGTCTAAACATTATTTTTTGGGGTCGTTTTTGTTGATAAGAGCCAAAAATAATCTATTTCATTAAAGAAGAAAAGTTTATCTGCCCAACAAAGATTGTTTTTGTATACCTGATTCACGAATCAAGCAACTTGATGCCCGAATCACGACATGCTCTCCTTGTAAAACTTCCATAAAGCCCATTCCTTTACACCAACAAAACAAAGTCAATAGTTTATTAATCGAATAGAAATAAATTGTACAATGAATGTCAAACCAATTCAATGCATTGTCGTAAGTGAAGACGAGGATTACAAGGTGAACTTAAAGAGACTTCTAAAGGAATGCTATCCAGATATGGAGGTCACCTTGACAATTACATTGACAGATGCCTTACGCTTCTTGAATGAAGATCCTCCCTTTAAACTGCTAATTAGAAAGCCTACCATCTCTTTGAGTAGATCTGAAATTCGAAACTGTTTGAAAGTTGAAGAAAGAAATTTATATATCAGAATCATCGTCTTACAAAAAAAACATAAAACACTGATAGAAACTCTCAATAACAAATCAATACAATTTTTAAAAGATGAAAAAAACATATTTAGAGGATTGGACAACAAATCCGTTTTGGAAATGTTGGAGCAGAATTTTCCAAAACATAAAAGCTTCAGTTAATTCAAGAATCTCACAGAACCTTAATTACAAAACTAAAATAATTAGAAATTCATTCTTTGAAAAAATACGTAGCCCTACGTATTTTATGTATCAGAAATAAACTCTAATTTTGCCAACTTTTAAATAAACCCCTTAATAAATTAATCCAATTATGAATTGTAAGTTACCCATCACCTATATGGTGGTTTTATTCTGTTTTTTATCAAATTCCCAAAACTTGTTGGACACCTCCACATGGACGGTCGGTTCCGGTTCCGTCACGGGATTCACTCAAAATGGCCCAACCTCTGAAAACATCAGGGAGTTGGGGTACAACCACATAGGAGAGCAAGTCGTGCTTTGGAAGGCAATCCCTGGAGCAGATGGAGGACAAAGCGGAGGCTGGAACACATCCTATCTCAACATAAATCACACAAAGACGTATAGACTAACGGTTTGGTTGAAAAAAACAAATTCCCACGATGGAAATTCATACCTTGGATGCAATAGCTACAACAACATCTTGGAATTGAATGGAAGCGTTAACAACAATCCCTATTTTTGGGTTGGAGACCTACCCAAGCTCGATAGATGGTATTTGCTTGTAGGGTATGTTCATGGAAGCAGTTATTCTTCTTCCGTGAGTCTTGGTAGGATATACGACGGGGTTACGGGTGAGGAAACAGCTATCAACGTCAAGGACTTCAAGTTCAAGGATACGGCAATCCATTTGAGGCATCGCTCTTATTTGTATTATGACTCCAATGTAGACGATAGACAATACTTCTTCGATCCAAGGATTGAAGTCGTCAATGGAGGTCAACCTTCCATATCGCAGTTACTCAGATTGAATCCCAACTCCAAGCTTTTTCTAACGTATGACGACGCTGGCAATCAAACACAAAGGCTCTACTGCCCAGATGGGAATGAATGCGTGCCAACTTTTGATTCCAAGCAGAGCCAAGAACATGCAAAAGAAGGCATTGTCAAGACGGAATCTACGGAAGTCGACTCCAAGGCTCTTTCAAGAAGCGTCATGGTCCACCCCAATCCGACCAAGGGATTGGCAAGCATTGAGATTCAATCGGAGTTGCATTCAAAGATAGAATTCATCAAGGTCTACAATGCCAATTCCTCCCTCTTGCAAAAGTTAGATACCCAAAATTTAAAGCAAGAACTTGAAGTGGACTTGTCGGGGAAACCATCGGGAATCTATTTCGTCCACATCCATTTCAACGATGGTAGCGCCAGCGTAACTAAAAAAATAATCAAAGAATAATATAAGTACATAGAAGATGACAAATAAAAAAATACGATTTAGCCTAATGTTGTTCTTGATTACAGTCATTGGGTTTGCTCAAGAAGATGAAACATCGATCAATGAGCAAGATGCCTTCACATATGAGGAAATAAATGTTGTTGACCAAGAAGAAGGTAACCTTTCCATTTCAGGAAACGATGATACGAAACAAAACTCCAATGAAGCATTCATTGAATCTGTAGGTAAAAATTCTGGTTCAGGCATTGGTGAAACTCCAGGAAACCTTTCCGTATCACTTACAGGTGGTGCAAATTACGAAGTTCCAATTGCAGTGCCTCCTGGGATTGATGGGATCGTTCCAAAGATCTTCCTGTCCTACAATAGTCAAGGAGGCAATGGTCTAGCTGGTTATGGCTGGAATGTCAATGGCATTTCGGTAATATCGAGAATTCCAGCATCCAAGTACCATGACGGTGAAATGGACGGTGTGGATTTTGACAATCTCGACCGTTTTGCCTTGGATGGCGAACGCTTGATTCTAAAAAGTGGAACGTATGGAGCAAATGGTGCTCAATACGAGACTGAAAAATACTCCAACCTCAAAATAACCTCGCACGGGACATCTCCTTACGGAGCTTCCTACGGCCCCTCATATTTTATCGTCCATTATCCCGACGGTTCGACAGCACGCTATGGCAATAGTACAGATTCGAGATCACATACGAATTATGCCATTGCCAATTGGGAAAGCCCGCAAGGTGTTAGAATTGGCTATGAATACGTTAAAAACTACAATAGCCAATCAATCAGCAAGATAAAATATGGTAGCCTTGGCACAAACAGCCCAATCAATGAAATACGATTTTCATATGGAACAAGAAAAAGATGGGAGCAATCTTACATAGACAATGTCTCAATTGTCAGGAAGGACATTCTTAAGGGCATAGAGTCATACAGCAATGGAATTCGTTATAGAGCATATAGCTTGAGTCATACTTCAGATTCTGAGACCAAATTGAAGTATGAAAGGTTAAGGTCCATAAGGGAGATAAGCGGAGACGGTTCGGAATCGCATACTGCAATATTCTTTTCCTATGCAACTTCGAGCTCTTCCGTAAACTACAATGGCATAACCACGAATTTGGGGCTTACCAACATCGAACAGAGAAATGCCCAAGTAGCTTCATTGGACATGACGGGCAATGGAAAGATGGATTTTATCGCCTATCCCAACACAAAAAATAAATTTTGGCTGTTTCATGACATCCAAAGTAGCGAGAACAATCATGCTTACGAAGTAGACACGGGTAACTTTGAGAGCATATTCCCCTCGAACCTATTGAACAATCAAAACAAGGTCTTGTCCGGACAAGGCTTGACGATCGTTCAGAAGGGTACTGGAAATCAAGTCAAGTTCAAGGTGTATTCCAAAGTGCCACCCTCGGTCGGTTTGCCCATCGGGTACGATTACACCAAGACATGGAATGCTCCTCCTCCAACCAATGGCTCCATTCCAGATGAAATTCCCAAAGAATATGTGTCTGGGGATTTCAATGGAGATGGATTGACCGATGTCTTGGCCATTGGCAAACCCTATCAATATGAATATTGTCCTCCTCCTTCAGGAAAAGGTCTTGAGGATGCATCAAGAATGGTGCAGCGAAAGGTCGATGATGACGATCACGATTGTGAATTAAAGACCTATAACTACAAAAATGCCTATTTCATAGACTTGAGAAGGGATGTCGCCTCCAGTTTCACCAATTATGCAGGCGCGCTCCAACTACAGTTGAGTGGAGCTTACAAATTGCAAACAGGTGATTTCAACGGTGACGGCAAAACCGACTTGCTTCATATAACCAATGGCAAGCTATATGTCTATTCTTTGGACGACGACAACCATTTAAGTCTTCTTTGGCAGGTGACAGATTCAGGAATCACCACTACCGCCCCGCCCATGTTGGGAGATTACAATGGCGATGGCAAGACCGATTTTTTGGATCCTGTGGCCAATGAGAGCTATTCATTTAGAATGTTCATCTCAACTGGGACAGCTTTTGTGGAAGAAACGAGAACAATGCCATTCAAATATGTGAAGACGAATTGGAATGGTGTTAATGGTGTGTTCTCAGGGTATAACTTGGTTCCATTGGACGTTAATGGAGATGGCAAGACGGACATTGTCGAATATAGGACGGTTACCAAAAACAATAGCTCCAATGGCACCCAAACCATCAAGATATACAATAACCTTGGGTTGTATGGTACGACATCGGCAACTCGAACAAGATTTGTATATGGTGGGACTGCATCCAAAACAGGAAACTTGGAACATTACCCCATACCTGTATTCTTGACTTCAAACCAACCCAACAAAAATTTGGACTTTGCTTCGATAAGCAATAAATGGGTAACCAATTTCTCCTTCACACAAGACCACAGAGAGGATGTGTTGTTGAAATCGGTCACCAACAATGGCGTTAGGTACGACATAGGTTACAGCAATCTGGATCCTTCCATATACCATGACGATTACAATGCCCGAGTATATCAATCTGCGCATGATCAAACATATCCAAATGTAGACTTGGAGATCGCTCCGGGTACAAAGGTGGTGACCAGACTGGAGCGTAGAGGTCGTGAGAGTTCTTGGGGCTTCGAGACCATCAAGAAGACATACACCTATCGAGGAGCCGTATTCAATGCGGAAGGATTGGGCTTCTTGGGCTTCCAAGCCATTGCGACTAGCAATTGGCATACGGACAGTTCGGACAGGATTTTCTCCGTCTCGAAATACGATCCTGGTTTGAGGGGAGCAATGACGGAAGAATATGCCATGGCCAATTATTTCAGCTTTACCACGCCCACTTCCGATTACATTTCCAAGACGACATACCAATACTCCTCATCGTTGTCTGCCAGCAAGGTATTCAAGTTGTGGTTGGATTCGAGCTTGAACCAAAACAACTTGGAGGGAACCTATGCGAATACGACCTATCCCGAATACGACCCCTATAACAATCCAAAGGTCATTTCAACTTCTTTCATGGGAGGCTCCAGAACCCAAAACATTTCGTATTCCAACAGTACGGGTTCCAACTATCACATAGGTCGGCCAATAAACATGACAAGCAGCACGACCATTGGAAGTGAGACCTTCAGTACGGAACAACAACTCGTATATTCTGGACATCTGGTGCATCAAAGAAAGATAAAGGGCAATGGAACACCCTTTGACGTGGAGACATACGATTACGATGCGTTTGGAAACATCATCAAGAAAACCACGACGCCCAATGGCGAATCTTCGCGAGACATTGAATTCGAATACGATCCATCCGGTCGTTACATTGAAAAATTCATTGATGTGGAAGGCTTGGAAACAACCTATCTATACGATATTGCATCTGGCAATCTGGAAAAGGAAATAAACCCCTTTGGTCAAGAGACCACTTACGAATACGATGCATGGGACAGGCAAATAAAAACAATCGACTATTTGGGCAAAGAAGCCTCGATTGACTATGTCGAAACCAACACGGGTGTAGATGACCGCTACAAATATACCGTAACAAGCTCTGCCGACGATGGAAATGGTGCGATGGCATTCTATGACCAGTTGCATAGGCTTACGGAAATCAAGGAGAAGAACGCGTTCGGAGAATGGATAGGCAAAAAGTATGAATACGATGCCTTGGACCGTTTACTGAAGGAGAGCGAACCCTATACAGGAGACAACCCATCGCAGTGGAATGAAACGGCTTATGACCTATACGGCAGGCCTACGTCTCAAACCCTTTACACGGGACGAGTGATTAGCATGACCTACAACGGGCTTACAACAACGGTGAACGATGGCGTAAAGACCGTGACGTCCACGAGGAACCAATTGGGGAACATTACGAGTGTCACGGATCCGGGAGGAACCATAAACTACCAATATTATGGCAATGGAAACCTGAAGACGTCCAACTACGATGGCGTGGTGGTCTCCATAGAGCAAGATGGCTGGGGACGCAAAAGAAAATTGACAGACCCTTCTGCCGGTGTCTACGAATACGATTACAATGGGTTCGGGGAAATAACGAATGAAACAACCCCAAAGGGGGCAACGGACTATGTGTATTCTCCCTTGGGGAAATTGAAGGAGGAACACATCTCCGGAGACCATGTCGACATGTCCATCGAGTACACCTACGATCCTACGCACAAACTCTTGAACACCATTTCGATGACAAGTACCGATGGGAACGATAGCTCGTATGGCTATGGGTACGATAGTCATATGAGGCTATCCACCGTTTCGGAGTCCAACCCATACGCAGAGTTCAACATACAGTATGAATACGATGATTTTGGTAGGATCGAAACAGAGGAATACCATGCCAAGCTATTGTCCAACAACAAGACCAGCACCAAGAAAATAAAGAACGCGTACCAAAATGGGGTGTTGAAAGCCATAAAGGACTTTGGTACCAACAACAACATTTGGAATGCAACAAGTGTCAATGCTCGTGGACAATTGACATCGGCATCCATTGGCAACGACATCGTAGACAGCAGGACTTATGACAACTACGGCTACTTGTCCAATGCCAACATTGCCAAAAACACAGGAGCCTCTTCCCAGACCCTAATGCAATTGGCAACGGACTTCAATGCACAAAGAGGGGTGCTCAACAGTCGATCCAACAGCATGTTCTCCTGGTCCGAGACCTTCGAGTACGACGACTTGGATAGACTCATAACGTTCAATGACAACAATGGGGACAACAACATGACCTATGACGACTCGGGAAGAATCACCTACAACAACACCGTTGGCGACTATAACTATGAAGGCTCCTCATACAAAGTAAGCAACGTAAACCTAAACGACCAAGGGGACTTGCACTACCAGCAAAACAGGTTGGAGCAAGTACGATACAATGCCTTCAAGAAACCCTTCGAGATCAACGAGCAAGGAAAGGAGAGGATAGGTTTCCAGTACAATGCCTTCATGGGGCGTTCCCACATGTTCCATGGCGATGAAGAAGAGGACATCTTGGAGCGAAACAACAGAAAGCATTATTCGCACGACGGCAGTATGGAAATTAGTTATGATGAAGGCTCCGACACCTCATTGTTTGTAACCTACATAGGTGGGGATGCCTATGGCGCACCGGCCATTTGGCGTTCCAAACAAGAAATGGGCTCAACAGATGAGGAAGACTATTACTACTTGCATCGCGATTATCTGGGCAGCATATTGCTCATAACGGATGGAGATGGCAATGCCCGGGAAAAGCGCCACTTCGATGCTTGGGGAAAGGCAGTAAAGATAACCGATGGAAACGACATGCCTTTGGACAAGTTGACGTTTTTGGACAGGGGCTATACTGGACATGAGCATTTGCAGGGTGTTGGCCTTATACACATGAATGGACGTTTGTACGACCCCAACCTAAAACGATTCCTATCGCCAGACAACCACATACAGGACATTGCCAACACGCAAAACTTCAACCGTTACGGCTATGTGTTGAACAATCCGTTGCTATATGTGGATCCCAGTGGCGAAACTGGCATTGGGTATGGCGGAGGCCCAGAAGATGATTATAATACCCCTAATTACGATTATCAAAACTCATTGGATGGAGCCCATAGTTTAGATATTAATATAGATTTTAGAGGCTTTAGGGACTGGTTAAGCACCAATGTTAAAAGTGGACTTGATGACATTGCAGAAGCAGTAAGTGGTTTTTTTAAGGGTATATTTGGTGGTGGCAAAAAGAAGAAAGCCTATGTGGAGTATGAAAATTACGACAACCTCTCCAGCGACCCGCTTGCCGGTTCCACGGTAAACACGCCGAATTCGTTTTTTGGCGGTGGTGGCACCGAAAATGGTGGTTTGGGCATTACTGCTGGAGACGTTGCAGACACAATTAGTGATTTTTTACCCTTTGTAGGAAGTTTCAAAGACATCTACCAAGGATTTAGGGATGGAAATGGCTGGCAAGCTGCTGCCGGAATTGGGGGCTTGGTTTTGGATGTTGCTACTTTGGGGTCTGCTTCTTTGGTGAAAGGTGCCATAAAGACAGGGATTAAGCAAGGTGTAAAGACAATTTCCAAGAATGTTGCGAAAAGAACGCTTAGGAATGCATGTTTTGTTGCAGGAACATTTGTCAAAACAGCTGAAGGAGAAAAGATGATTGAAACCATTAAAGAAGGTGATGAAGTTTGGTCTTACAATGAAACTACCAAAAAGAATGAGCTTCGAAAAGTTGTTCGTACTTTTGTTAGAGAAAAAGAGATTGTTTATGTTTTGACAATTGATACGACTATTATTGAAACTACTGACGAACATCCGTTTTATGTGAATAATAAATGGATACCTGCCAAAAATTTAAAAGTAGATGATATAGTTACTTTAATAAGTGGTGAAAAATTAGCTATTGGCACCATTGAAATAGTTGAAAAAAAGACTAAAGTATATAATTTTGAGGTAGAAGGATTGCATAACTATTATGTTAGCAATTTAGGGGTTTTAGTTCATAATACGTGTTCAAAAAATGCTTTAATTGGAGTTAGAAGTGCTTTAGCTGAACGTATAGGGAAAAGAGGGTTTAATCAAGTTGGATTTCAATTCCAAAAACATTCAGGAAGAGGTAATACAGCATGGCTTAAACATATTCCTAATGGAGCAAAATTAAATCCAGCTACATATAACGAAGCTGGATATAAAACTTTTAAAGAGATTTGGAAAGCTCCAGGTGAATTTATTGATACTGGAAAGTTTTGGGAAAAAAGGCTGTCAGATGGTAGAGGTATAAGGTTTCAACATAATTGGAATTTTAAAGGATTTGTAGATTAAAACGATAATAATTATGGATAAGCTTACTTTGATTGAAATAATTTTTAAAGGAAAATTAGAAAAAGTGAATTTAAATTTTATTCAATATTTTTTAACAGATTCAGTTAAAATTAGATTTAATTACCCTGAAAATGTAGAGAAAGAAACGTATGAAAGTATTTGTGAGCTTTTTCTACAAGAAAATTATATTGATATGGTGATAATTACTAAAAAGTTCTCTCTTTGTAATTTTTCTGATAAAAACTTATTTATTAATATAGGTTTAGATGATAATCAAATCGAATTACTCCTGTTTTTAGATATAAAAGATATTATTTCAACTGATTTAAAAGAAGGAATAAATAAATTAAAAGAATGGGCATATGATTTTTTTAAAAATTTTTCATTTGAAGATATGGTTTGTAAAATGGATGGAGAAGACTATGATAATAATTATTTTAGTAAAGATGGAGACGGCCCTTTGATGAATAAAATCTAAAAAAACTCCCCACTTGCCGGCTCCACGGTAAACACGCCAAATTCGTTTTTTGGCGGTGGAGGCACTGAAAATGGTGGTTTGGGCATTACGGCGGGAGACGTTGCAGACACAATTAGTGATTTTTTACCCTTTGTAGGAAGTTTCAAAGACATCTACCAAGGATTTAGGGATGGAAATGGCTGGCAAGCTGCTGCCGGAATTGGGGGCTTGGTTTTGGATGTTGCTACTTTGGGGTCTGCTTCTTTGGTGAAAGGTGCCATAAAGACAGGGATTAAGCAAGGTGTAAAGACAATTTCCAAGAATGTTGCGAAAAGAACGCTTAGGAATGCATGTTTTGTTGCAGGAACATTTGTCAAAACAGCTGAAGGAGAAAAGATGATTGAAACCATTAAAGAAGGTGATGAAGTTTGGTCTTACAATGAAACTACCAAAAAGAATGAGCTTCGAAAAGTTGTTCGTACTTTTGTTAGAGAAAAAGAGATTGTTTATGTTTTGACAATTGATACGACTATTATTGAAACTACTGACGAACATCCGTTTTATGTGAATAATAAATGGATACCTGCCAAAAATTTAAAAGTAGATGATATAGTTACTTTAATAAGTGGTGAAAAATTAGCTATTGGCACCATTGAAATAGTTGAAAAAAAGACTAAAGTATATAATTTTGAGGTAGAAGGATTGCATAACTATTATGTTAGCAATTTAGGGGTTTTAGTGCATAACACCTGTAATCTTATTAAGGGACAGTTGGATAGAATGGCTTCAGGAATGCTAGTGACAAAACCTAATACCAAAATATGGAATACTATAGTTGATCAGGTTGGTAATGCCAATTTTATGAAAAAAGGTCAGAGGTTTCAAACATGAGTAGGTTCTAAGGCAGATGCTGATGCTTTATTAAAAGATATGATGGGTAATATGAACAGATATAAGAATCATGCGAGATATAATAATAAATATAAGAAAGGCTTTGAAGTACATCAGCAAGGTTTAGAAGGAGGGTATCATGATTTATTTCATATTAAATGGTATAATGGTAATACCACGGGACATATTTTTTATTAAAAACAATTTTTAATATGACGTTATTAGGAGAAAAAATAGATGACAATGAAGTTCTTTGCAAGGTTTTAAATGTTTCAGAAAAATTTATTTCAGAATTATTAAAAGACATCAGCAAAGCAACTTATCTAGATTTTAATTATTCTGAAAGTTTACCAAGTATTGAATACTATTTGGTTTATAATAGATATATAAGTATTGGAAAAAAAAAATTGATAAAAGGGAAGTAAGAAAGGTTTCTAAAGAAACAATCATTTCAGAATTAGATGAAAACTGGTTTCCTGGGTTAGAACCTAATTTAGTTTTAATTCCTATCGATTTTAATTTAAGTTTTGGAATTTATATTCAAGACTCGATATATTTATTGAAATATAAAAAAGGATTAATATAAAGTTAGGTTCAATGCACAAGCAAGATGAGATATTATAACGAAGTTAAAAAACTTGAAAATGCAATTCAAAATGTATGGAGAGGACTCTGTTAGAAATGATTCTAAATTATTTGAAGATGCAGCATTATGGCATAGAAAACACTTTTGTAAACTACTGGAAACGTGTTAGATAATTGGCTTAAAATTTCTTTGATAGCTTTTAAATCAAAAAGCAATATTTTTGAAGAGAAAAGAAATACGTTTGAATTTAAGGTATTCAAATTCAAAGGCACTAGTAAAGGCTTTATGATTATTTGGAATATAGAAACATTAAATGCTTTCACAATTTCGAGAATGGAAGTTGATGAAAAGATTCTAGTAGAAGTTATTGAACTAGATATGAAAGTTGAGGATTCTAATGAGTCAAAATATATACCTCAAAGCTTAATTTTTGAAGATTCTAAACCTTATTAATTACTTGATTTTTATGTTGCAGACATTTGTGTTTTTGTGCATAATAATTTATTGACAAAAATCATTTATTTAGATAAACACAGATTACCTTTGCTGTAAAGTGGTTATCAGTACTGACTAATACTGGTAGCCACTTTATTTAATTTTTTTTTAAGAAACCCATATTAATCAAAAACATAAACTAGCTAAGGCGGTTAGTTGTTGAAGAACTTACTTTTATCTTAGTAATACACAAAATGAAACAAACTTGTATTTTTTTATTCCTTTTAATTTCGAAAGTAATCTTTTCCCAGAACGAAACCAACATTTGGTATTTTGGAGAAAATGCGGGATTGGATTTTAATGAAGGCATTCCTATCCTACTTATGGATGGAGCATTGAATACGGAGGAAGGCTGTTCAACAATTTCCGATAGCTCAGGAAACTTGTTGTTCTATACGGACGGGATTACCGTTTGGAACAGGAACCACAATGTTATGTCCAACGGCACAGGGTTGAATGGAGATGTTTCCAGCACGCATTCTGCAATTATAGTTCCCAAGCCCAATAGTCCAAACATCTATTATGTTTTTACTGTGGATGAAGAAACAGGCCCAAATGGCTTGCAATATTCAGAAGTGGACATGTCCTTGGATGGTGGATTGGGAGCAGTGACTACAAATAAAAACATTCTATTGGCAACACCTATCACCGAAAAAGTAACGGCGGTAAAAAGTCCTGTCGCCAATGAATATTGGGTGGTAAGCCATAAATGGGACAGCGATGAGTTCATAGCATACAATGTTTCTGAAACAGGGATTAATTCAACGCCTGTGGTTAGTGCAGTAGGGACTTATGTTGGAGGAAACAATGAATCAATAGCTATTGGTCAAATAAAAATTTCACCTGATGGCGCGAAATTGGCCGTAGCAAGATATAATGAACTTTCCGAAGTGCAATTGTTCGATTTCGATGCGACAACTGGTGTTGTTTCGAATCCATTGACACTTTTGGATTTTCCAACGTCAGAACGAGTTTATGGGGTGGAATTCTCACCAAATAGCAAAATACTATACACAGGTATCGTCGGTGTTGGAATCTATCAATATGATCTAGAGGCTGGCTTGCCTTTTGAGGTCGTATTGTCTCAATTTTTAATAACACCAGAAGCAGATACTTATGGAGCTTTGCAATTGGCCTCCAATGGGAAAATATACGTGGCAAAAGGTAATAGGTTTTATATAGATTACATAGACAATCCCAATGCCATTGGAGCAGCTTGCAATTATCAGTTTGAGGCATTGTATCTGGATGGCAAAAAATCTTGGTTGGGTTTGCCTCCATTCATCCAATCCTTTTTCAACGTGGCATTTCAAACGACCAATGTGTGTTTTGGCGACACCACTCAATTTACGGCAAGCCTTCCAGAAACCTATGACACCATTGTTTGGGATTTTGGAGACGGCACAAGTTCCAGTCTGGAAGCGCCTATGCATAGCTATGCTATGCCAGGAGAGTACGAAGTCTCATTGACGGTTACTGTTTCTGGGAATGCTTCAACAGATAGTAGAACCGTTACCATATATGAGCAACCCACGGCAACACAACCACAAGATATATTGGTTTGCGACACCAATAACGATGGACTATATGTTTTTGACTTGACGACCCAAGACATAGCCATACTCAATGGGCAATCTGCTACTGTGTTCGAGGTGTTATACTATGCCTCCATTACAGATTACAACAACGACAACCCGATAGCAAACCCGACAAGCTATGCCAATGCAACGGCCTATGCTTCTCAAAACATCATTGCCAGTGTTAGAAATAGGGACAATGCAGATTGTAAAGTTGCTACGGATTTCAACATTCAGGTGTTCGATAGCCCGATGCCAAGCCAATCAGTTCTTGACTTGGAATTTTGTGATGACACCAGTTTTGGGACGGACACCGATGGCAGCATCCTTTTCGACCTCACCCAAAACGAAACGGACATATTGAACGGGCAATCTGCCAGCAACTTCACGGTAAGCTATTATACGGATTCCAGTTTGGTTAATGAAATCACGACGCCAAGCAACTACCAGAATACCAACCCGACGGAAACCATATACGTGCAAGTGGAAAATGACGACAATGCAACTTGTGTGGCGCAAACCAGTTTCAACATAGAGGTATTTGCTCTGCCGACTGTCACGGCTGTGGTAACATTGAGTCAATGTGACGATGACTTGGACGGATTCAGCAGCTTCAATCTAAACGAGGTCAACGACGAGATCACAACCAATGCAGCCAATGAGACCATCACTTTTCACGAGACGCAATTGGAAGCCAACGACGGAACGAATGCCATGGCGAATGTGACGGCATATACCAACCAAACGACTAGCAACGACACCATTTGGGCAAGGGTGGAAAATGCAAACGGATGCCATGGGACGTCACAAGTGAACTTATTCGTTTCCACCACTCAGATCCCATTGTCCTTTGGCAGGGATTTTTACCAATGCGACGATTTTACGGATGGAAACTCCTACAATGGCGTAACTGCATTCGATTTCAGCATGGTAAATATGGAGATGGAAGCACTGTTTCCTGTGGGGCAGCAACTCATCATCAATTACTATCGCAATCAAGCAGATGCTTTGGCAGAAAACGATCCCATTGTCGACGTTGCCAACTATTACAATGTGGGATATCCCAACACGCAAGACATCTACATCAGGGTGGACAGTGCCGTCAACAACGACTGTTTGGGATTGGGACAACACATAACCCTCCACGTGGAGCCATTGCCACAAGCCACTGGTCCCATAATAATAGAGCAATGCGATGTAGGGAACGATGGTACGGAAGCCATAGACACATCCACCATAAACGATGAGTTGTTGCAAGGTCAAACCGACGTCTCCATAGTCTTTACTGATGCCAACGGCAACGTTTTGCCAAACCCTCTGCCAAATCCACTGGTGACGGGAACGCAATCCATAACGGCAACCATGACGACTATGAATTCGCAAGACCCGGACGGCGCTTGTTCGGAATGGACGACCATAGACATCATCATAGATGCAGGGGTGACAGCCAACGCCGTACCGGATTTGAGCGTCTGTGATGATGACGATGATGGACAATTCGCTTTCGATACGTCTAACGTGGAAGCAACGATTCTCAATGGGCAAACCAATGCCATCATAGGCTACAGGGATGAAAACGGCAATGCATTGCCAAGTCCATTGCCAAACCCGTTCGTGACCACGACGCAAACCATGACGGCAACGGTGGAAAACCCGACGAACCCCATGTGCTTTGCAGAAACCACCATCAATTTCATCGTGAGCAGCCAACCTACGGCAAATGCCGTCCCAAATGATTTTGTATGTGACGATGCATCCAACGATGGAGAACATATTTTCAACCTATCGAACTATGATGCAGCAGTCTTGAATGGGCAATCCAATGCGACTTACATCATAAGTTATTATGGCACACAGGCAGATGCGGATACCAAAAGTAACCCTTTGCCAGACGCTTACTCAAGCACGATGACATCGGAAACCATATTTGCAAGGGTGGAAAACAGTTTGAATGAACTGTGCTACGACACCACTTCGTTCCAAATAGGCGTATCACATCAGCCTGTGGCAAACCAACCAGAAGATATGGGCACATGCGATGACCCGACCAACGATGGTCTCGAATCTTTTGACCTGAGCAACCAAAACACCACTGTTTTGAATGGGCAATCCGAAGCGGATAACACCGTAAGCTACCATGTTTCGGAAGCAGATGCAGAATCAGGGGCAAATGCCTTGGGAGATGCATTCGTGAATACGGCGAATCCCCAAACGCTATACGTGAGGGTCGAAAATGCAAGCAATGCCAATTGTTACGCGACCACCTCGTTCGAATTGGAGGTCAAAGAACAGCCTGTATTGGGCATGCCTGGGCAATGGTCGATTTGTGAAGATGGCTCGGTGGACTTGATCGCAGATGGTGGTTATGATGGCTATTTATGGTCCACAGGCGAATCAACACAGGAGATTACGGTATTCGAAGCAGGAACCTATACCGTTACGGCCACCAATGTTCATGGAGACTTAACCTGTGAAACCACAAGGCAAATTACGGTCGTGGAGTCCAACGTGGCCACGATAGCAACGATAGATACGGTAGATTGGACGCAAAACGACAATGTCATTACCGTAAATGTAGAAGGGAACGGGGACTATGAATACTCATTGGATGGCATTGCATACCAAGATGGCAACCAATTCTCCAATTTGAGCATCGATGACTACATGGTACATGTAAGGGACAAGAACGGTTGTGGCATTGCAAACGAGGAGGTTTACTTGTTATATTATCCAAGTTACTTCACGCCAAATGGAGACGGCTACCACGACACTTGGAACATCTACAATTCCAACAAGGAACCAAGAAACAGCATCCATATCTTCGATAGGTATGGCAAATTGCTAACCGAATTGAAACCAAGTGGGAATGGTTGGGATGGGACCTTCAAAGGGAAGCCATTGCCAACTTCGGATTACTGGTTTGTGGTCAAGAGGCAAAATGGAAAACAACATACAGGGCACTTTGCATTGAAACGTTGAGTGAAAAAATGAAAAGATAGAAAGAATTAAAAGTTACTCAAATGTCTTTTGAGTTTATCTAGTAATTCATAAATAGATCTTTTTTAAACAACGAACCACATAACCATTAGGAGTTCTTCTCTTGTTCCAACCTATAATTATTTGTCTAACTTTTAAAGTAAAGTCTTAATAAAACCGCCCTATGGATGGGGTATGCTCTTTTTCGTTTCCAGTATAAAACTTTGAAATAGCGTCCGCTTAAAAGAGAGTTATCTATATCAATATTGGTACAAAGGTAAACTCGTAAAATACTTCCATCAAAAGACTACGGCATAAAGCCAACGCT
>JAHDHI010000075.1:0-3492 GCA_020631395.1 Bizionia sp. | reverse complement strand
AATATTGTTTAATCAAAAATTTGAGTATTATGACAACAAAAGCGAGTACCACAAGAAAGAGAAGTAGGACAAAAGGTTCTACTGCATCTAAAATGAATGGAAAGTCAACAGGACTTCAAGTTCAGAATCTGACCATAGGCAAAGTAAAGCCTGACCCAAAACAACCTAGAAAGACCTTTAATGAAATGTTGTTACAGCAACTTTCAGAAAGTATCAAAAAACACGGTGTGCTTCAACCGATAACGGTGCGTAAGTCCGGAAACGAATTTATTATCGTTATGGGCGAACGTAGATATAGAGCAAGTAAGTTGGCTGGGAAAAATACCATACCCTGTATCGTGAGAACTTATGAGAACAATGATGTTTTGGAAGTTCAAATTATCGAGAACCTGCAAAGACAGGATATAGAACCTACTGAAGAAGCTGAAGCAATTGCCTACCTAAGCGAAAAATATGCACCCACAGAAATTGCTAAACGATTGGGCAGAACGGACAACTTTATCAGACAACGCTTAAAGTTGGCTGGATTAATTGAAGGTTTCAAACACTTTGTCCGTAATGGCGAAATGACTATTTCATTGGGTGTTGGTGTCGCACTTTTCGAGCCAGAGGAACAGCAAATGATGCTGGAAACCATGGGCGAAGATTTCAATGCCCATCAAATAAACAGAATGATTAAAGACCAGACCTATCACTTGGAAAAAGCATCTTTTGATGTAACCGACAAGAAGTTGATACCGAAAGCTGGGTCTTGTATAGAATGTCCTTTCAATGCAGTCAATCAAGGTAATCTGTTCGGCGAGGGTAAAATGGTCTGCACAAAATCTGCTTGTTTTGAGATGAAGAAAAGCAAGTCGTTCTTGAACTTGATTGAAAAATCAAAGAAAGAGAATATCCTGCTGATTCCTGAAATACGACAGTATTGGGCAGATGATGAAAACAACCAGCTCACCATTTCACAGTTGGAAAAAAATGGCTTGAAGGTTTATCTGCTGGATGATGTTGAAATCATTGAAAATCCCAATGAGCCAACGATTGAGAATATCAAAACAGAATATCAACATTACGAACTTTCTGATGATGAATTAAAAAGAAAATTGACAGAAGCAATACAAGATTATGAAGAAGGACTAGAAATATATTTTTCAGCGCAAGAAAATGGATTTGTGAATGGTATTGTTTTCCATCCTGAAACATGTAGACACAAAGAAGTCTTTGTAAAGATTGTTGAAAAATCAAAAAGTGAATCAACTACACACTCAGCACCATTGGCCGAGAGAAAAATGGCTGATTGCACACCTGGAGAACAAATCATCAAAATCAATGAAAGGGAAATCCGTAAGAAGCACATCGAGAACAACAAGCAGTTTGAAGAAGTTGTCGAAATGGTAAGAGAGACTAAATATATCGAGACCAAGAAAACGCTTTCGGTTGATGAAATGGTGGCATTCTCGATATCACTCTTTGAAAATAATGTGGACTATGTGAGCCAACAAAAGTATTTCTCAAAGTTCTTGGGCGACACTTCCAAGATGACCAAAGTTGAAATGGTCGAGAATTTCAAGAAGAAGTTCAAAAAGGAAATCTTTCACAAGCTGATACGCTATATGCTTACAAAGCAAGTGCATTTTAGCGAAAGTAATCACGTCAACAATTTGACGAACATTTCATTCTACAATGCGATGCAAGGGTATTACAAATCCAAGATTGACGGCATTGAGAAGGAATATGCCAAAAAACGAGACAAACGTGAAGCACGTTTGAAAGAACGCATCACAGTTCTTGAAATGAAAATTCAGGAACTCAACGATTAGCTTTTGTTGTTTGAAGAAGGGTCGGCGTTCGTGCTGGCCCTTCTTCTTTTTTTATGATAGTGCCTAATAAAAAGTACTTGCAAGGAAGGGGTTATCAATCAATAGTTGGCGCAAAGATAAACTCGTAAAATACACCCATCAAAAGACTACGGCATAAAGCCATCGCTTCACCCTACACTTATTTATTCCGTTTCCTTTTGAGCTGAGATTTTAGCTTCCGTTTGGGTACTGCTCAAATATTGTTTAATAAAAATATATCATTATGAAACAAGTATCGGAAAAAACTAAAATTTCGCCACAAGATGCTGAAATACATTACCAATCGAGTAAAGAAAATTACGACATCGTAGGTGCTGAAAGCCACTTGGCTTATTACAGAGAAAAGCATCCAATCTATTATGCGGTGTTATTACAAAACGTTTAATCTAAAATTCAAAAGCTATGTATTTACAAAATTTGCAACAGGATGAAATCTTCGTTCCATCAGAAATGAAATCCTTGAAAAGTCTGACACAGATGGAATCCCGAAGAGGGCTTGAAAATGCCATAATTTCGAATGGCAAAATCGTTAATGTGGTATCGAACAGCTATGGCCACATTCCAAATCAACTGTTCTTCAATAAAGCTGAAGAAATGCTGACCGATGGGCAACTGAACTTCCACAAGCGCACCATCAATAAAAATGACAGGTCGTTCGTTACTGACTTTATCATCGATGATAAAAGCCAGTTTACAGTTAAAAATGATAAGGATTTGATACTACCGATGCTTAGGTTCAAGAACTCGTATGACGGTAGCGAAAAGACTTCGGGACACTTCGGATTTTATAGAGAAGTGTGTTCAAACGGTCTGCACGTTTCTCAGGCAGAAATTGAGTTTTCCATCAAGCATAGTAAGAACAATACACACCTCATTATGCCAAGGTTGAATAATCTGTTCGATAAATTTCTGGATAATGAGTTTTACACCATTACCAAGAAATTCGATAAGATGAAAGAGTTTAAAATCATCGACACACAAGAGTTTGTAAAAACAATTCTTGACAAAACAAAACTCTTTAGATATGAGTGTAGCGACAAGAACAGCGACCCTTCAAAAAAGTCTCGTGAGGTCATTGAGATATTGAACTACGAAGCCTTGTTGCTCAATGAAAAACCTAATCTTTGGCTGGGTTACAATGCATTCAATTCTCTACTACATAATGTATTGAAGAAAAGCTTTGGCCAACAAGAACGGTTGGATAAAAAGCTGTTTGATGAAATCTATGCTATGGCATAAATTAAATAAAGGTTTGTCCAGTACCTCAAACTGGATTTTTCATTTAATGAAGAACGGCATTTACAAACCCACTCAGCCCATTCCCCTACATTTCGCGAAAAGCTTCATTCCGGAAAAAGAGCTTCTCTACAAGTATCTTGGACACAATCCCTAATTTCGACTTTCCATTCCGTTAACCCTTCCCGATGCTCTGGTAAGGAACACTTCATTCCAGAATTAAAATTATGAATCAAGTCCGCTTTATCAACGGAAAGTCAACACTTCAATTTTCTTAACAGGATTATCGGTGAAGTCTTCTTGAGCCTTCATTCAAAAATCCTTAAAAATCAAACAGCTGACTTGCAGATTTTAAGGGGTTTATAATGGATAAAGCCTTTGTTGTTTTTCGGGTCGTCGAAAA
>JAHDHI010000074.1 GCA_020631395.1 Bizionia sp. | reverse complement strand
AGTGACCTTCGGGTTATGAGCCCGACGAGCTACCTACTGCTCTATCCCGCGATTTAATTTCAAAACTCACTACTTAGCTCTTAACTTTCAGCTCATAATACTGACAGCATTGTTTCGAGAGTGCAAATATACAACCCTTTTTAGATATAACAAGTATTATTCATTAAAAAATTATTGTTCTATGCTAATCACATCAAATCCAACAAGTTTTGTCTCCAAAAAATGTGGTGATACTTGAATTGGATTACAGCAAACCTCACAATCCTCGACATAGGTCTGCCTAACAATACTTGAATCCAATAACATCGAAACCTCTTCCCAGCAGTATGGGCATTGAAAAAAATGCTCAATCATGGCAATTCTGTTTGTATAAAAAATAGCTAACCATAAAGTTAGCTATTTTAAACATATTATAAAATGATGATTCTAAATTTAATCTCTATCCACAACGTAAGTCTTTACCTCTGGAGTAATCAGCAACATTTTGGCCACTGCGGCCTTGTCATTGGCTACGCTGACATAATCCACGGATAGATTGTTCCCGCTAACCATCAAGGTCTTCAATTTTTTAAGGCTCCCCAATTGCAATGGAAGCTTTCCAACGAATTGGTTTTCTGCCAATACAAGTTCTTTCAAATGGATTAACTTACTTAATTCCTCTGGGATTTTGCCTTCGAGTTTATTTTCTATCAAGCTCAACTTTTCCAGCTGTTTCAAATTTTCTATTTGGACAGGAATTGTTCCCGTCAAGAAATTGCTTCCCAACTGTAGCGTTTTTAGTTTCGTCAGCCCCATTAATTCCAATGGGATGTCACCGGTCAATTTATTGCTATACAAAGCCAATATTTCAAGATTTTTCAATTCTCCGAGCAATTTGGGAATTGCCCCTTCAAAATTGTTGATGAACAATTCCAAGCTTGTCAACTCTTTTAAGTTGGATATACTTGTTGGAATGTTACCTTCCAGTTTATTGAAACTCAAATTGATTTTTCTCAAATGAATCAAATCACCTATTTTGCTAGGCAATTTTCCTTGAAGATTGTTGAAAGGCATATCGATTTCTACAACTTTGTCATTTTCGACCGTTATGCCATACCATGTGGAAACATCTGCATCCAAATTCCATTTATTGTTCCATTGCTCCCCTTCAGTTACATTGTATAAGGCTAGCAAGGCTTCTTTCTCTTTTATGGAAATGTTTGCATAGGTTATTGCCGATACAAATAAAAAGATTAGAGTTAATTTTATGGTTTTCATAGAGTTGGACTTTCGTATGGTTGTTGACCAAAACTACCCCAATATACGTTTAAAACCAAATTTTTTCGACGAAATACACATCAATTGTTAAAATGCTTAGTCTTCCAAATCATCTATTTCGATTTGTATGTCTTCCCATTTCTGCATCAATAGTTCCAATTCATCCTTCTTTTTTTGGTAGTTGTCAAAGAATTTCTCATCGGAAACCACTGCATCATAGTTTGTTGCCAATTCGACATCGATCTCCTTTATCTCTTTTTCAATTTGATTTATTTTAGATTCAGCATTGCTCAACTTGTTGTTGAGTGACTTCAACTTTTTCTGGGATTCGTAGGTCTGTTTGTTCTTTTCTTTTGGAATTTCTTTAACTACTGTTCTTTTCTCGACCTCTCTCAAATTCTCTACTTTGCGTTGCTCTAAGTAATAGTCGATGTCTCCCAAGTATTCTTTGATTTTCTCATCTTTGAATTCATATACCGTACTCGTCAACCCCTGTAGAAAATCTCTATCGTGAGATACCAAAATCAACGTTCCTTCGAAACGTTGCAATGCTTCTTTCAATACATTTTTAGACTTGATGTCCAAGTGATTAGTGGGCTCATCCATTATCAACACATTGAATGGTTGCAACATTAGTTTGGCCAACGCCAAGCGATTTCGTTCTCCTCCAGACAACACTCGTACGTATTTTTCAACTTCCTCTCCACGGAACAAAAATGATCCCAAAATATCCCTAACCTTGCTTCTATTCGTTTCGTTTGCTGCATCTATCATCGTGTCCAAAACGGTTTTGCTTCCATCCAGATATTCGGCTTGGTTTTGAGCAAAATAGCCTATTTGGACATTGTGTCCCAACTTCAACTCACCGTCGTATTGAATGTCTCCAACCAAGATTTTGGCCAATGTGGATTTTCCTTGGCCGTTTTGTCCAACAAAGGCGGTTTTGATGTCACGTTCTATCATTAAATCGATACCTGACAACACCTTTTTGCTTCCATAGCTTTTGGAGATCCCATTAGTTTCCACAACAACCTTTCCTGGTATGATCGATACTGGAAAGTTCAATGTCATTACGCTATTGTCATTTTCATCGACTTCTATTCGGTCGATCTTGTCCAATTTCTTTATCAGTGATTGCGCCATTGTCGCTTTGGATGCTTTGGCTCTGAACTTCTCTATCAACTTTTCGGTTTGCTCTATTTGCTTTTGCTGATTTTTTTGAGAGGCCAGTTGTTGGATTCTTATTTCCTCCCTCAAGACCAAATACCTGGAATAGGGTTTTGGATAATCGTAAATGCGTCCTAGAGAAATTTCTATCGTTCTATTGGTTACATTGTCCAAAAACATCTTATCGTGCGACACTATGGCTACAGCCCCAAAATAGTTTTTCAAAAAGCCTTCCAACCAAATGATGGATTCTATGTCCAAGTGGTTGGTAGGTTCATCCAACAACAATATGTCATTGCTTTGCAACAATAGTTTCGCCAATTCTATTCGCATTCTCCATCCTCCAGAAAAGGTATCCGTCAACTTGTCGAAATCTTCTCGTTTGAAACCCAGCCCTTGAAGTATCTTCTCCGTTTCTCCTTGATAGTTGTATCCTCCCAATATTTCATATTGGTGTTGTATTTCGTTTAAATCTATCATCAATTGATTATACGCCTCGCTTTCATAATCGGTACGCTCAGCCAACTGGGTATTTATATCCTCCATTTTGGCTTCCAGTGCTTTTATCTCCGTAAAGGCTTGGTATGACTCTTCTAACACCGTACGTCCAAACACAAAATCTATGTCTTGTTTCAAAAACCCAATCTTTAGGGTTTTATCCGCGGCTATTTGTCCCGAGTCCGGTTCCAATTCCTTTGCCAAGATTTTAAGCATGGTAGATTTGCCCGCCCCATTTTTTCCAATGAGTCCTACTCTGTCTCCATTGCCCAATTTGAATGTTATGTCTTCAAATAGGTATTCCCCTTGAAATGATATTGATAGATTATGAATGTTAAGCATAGAATTATGACTGTTGTTATTAAGTTTTAAATTGATAAAACTTAACTTTGTGTTTGTATTCCAGCCGCTACGTGGAAATACTGAATTAAAATGAAATCTCGATTAAATAACCAAAACATTGTTTCTCTATTCGAGATTGCAAAAGTACATTAATTTATATGTTTAAAAAAGGATCGAAATTATATAGTATTTTAAAGGGAGTTTGTCCTAAATGCCATAATGAGTCCATGTATGTGAACACGAATCCCTATGCGCTTCATGAAGCTTTGAACATGCACGAACGCTGTAGTCTTTGCAATACCAAATACAAGATGGAGCCATCTTTCTTTTACGGCTCCATGTATGTAAGTTACGGTTTGGGCATTGCCTTTGCCGTTGCTGCTTTCATAATTAGTTATCTTCTTTTGGGAACGAGTCTTAAAGTTTCCTTTGCTACCATCGTTGCTACTCTTATTGTCTTCATGCCAATTATCATGCGGATTTCTAGAAATATTTGGATCAATCTCTTTATAAGTTACGACAAGTCCAAGGTAAAATAGAGCAATTTACTCTCAACGCTACAAACTATTTTTCAAAACGTTTGATGTCGATTTCTTCATTTAAAACTTGGCTATCTTCTATGTAATGGTATAACTTTTTAGCAACGTATGGGCCTATCATGACTCCTCGTGTCCCCAAACCATTTAGAATATACATATTGTCGTATTCTCCATGTCTTCCCACAAGCGGTCTTCTATCCTTTACCGTTGGTCTAATTCCCGCGACTTGCTTCACGATGGTGAAATCACAGTCTACGATCGTCTTAAATTTTCTCAAGAGTTGTTCTTTGGCTCTTTCAGTTATTGCATTTGTTTTGTCCTTCCAATCATAAGTGGATCCAATTGTATACAAATCGTTTCCAATGGGGATGACGAATACACTCGACTTCAAGACAAAATCCATTTTTAGGTTTGGAGCATGGATGGTCACCAATTCCCCTTTTACTTCTTTAAGCGGCAAGTCCTTGAAAAATGGATTCCTCTTCATCCCAAATCCTTCTGCGAAAACTATTTGCTTGGCTATTATTCCTTTGTAGCTCAACGTTTCCTTTCCATTCTCCAATGCATCATACTCAAAGGTTTCTTCCTTTAATCGATTCGTCTCACTCAAAAAAGTCTTATAATTTTCAATCAATACTTTTGTATCGACTCGACCGGTGCCCACTACTTCTCCAAAACCAAAATGCGCATCAATCTGTTTATTCTCATTGGAATGTATGTTGGTCGATAAAAGATTGGTCAACTTAGGTTTATCTGAAGCTGCATACCAATCATTTTGTTCTTCCACTGAAGCGAATCGTCTATAGACAGGTACCTTAAAGTCCAATTTAACATCAAAACGCTCCTCTAACCTCGCATACATTGGCAGTGCCAATTGTAATTGTTCTTCACTTTTCCATACGCTGGAAAAACGCTTTAAAATCACTGGATTGTATAAACCCCCAGCCACAGTCGAGGAATGTTGTGATGTGTCATCGAAAACGACAAAGGATTTGTTGTTCGCCAAAAGCTGTTCACAGAATGCAATTCCTGCCAAACCACAACCTACTATTATATAATCTGATGTCATCAAATAAGCTGTTTTTATTCCTATCGTAAATTTATATGTGAATGACATGCGCATACCCAGCCACAGCACATTTACCTCTTGCGAAGATAACGGTTATTGCCTTAGTTTAACAAATGTACAAAAGCAAAAACGCTCACCAATAGGTAAGCGTTTTTTTAATTTATATGATAAATGTGATTAATAAGACCACATATCCAATTCAAAGTTTCTGACTTTTTCTTTTATTCTATCAGATTCCAACAATTGCATCAATGCGTTTTCAGCAATGTATTCATTAACCTGTCTATCTCCATATACGTTTTCTTCTCTAAACACATAAGCATTAAAACGTCTTGCGTTTAAAATATGGTCGAAAGAAAATGGAAGAGCACTATTTTTTGCGTTAAATGATTTTGCTTCGTGCAATATGGCTCTTGCATCTGGGAAAAATACCCAGAACAATGGATTTGGTTCTTTGTTGGCTTCATCATTGGAGTCAATGAAGTTTACATCTGGTGCTGCTGGTGCAATACCTAACAATCTATACTTCAATTCTCCTTGACGCTTGTCAAAATACCATATTCCCTTAATCAAATACGCACTTACATCATAAGAAGAAATCGTTCTCTTTGTGATGTACTCGGGATCTACGAAACCATCAGCATTGAATTGATCATAACCTACATCCAACGTATCGATTTTTGTAGTAATGTCCTTTAATTCCTCTGCCGTACGCAATCCTGTGAAATAAGAATCGTTGTAAACTTTTTTAATTTCACCATCCGAAATTGCTTTCGTTAAAACATCATACAAAGAACGTCTGTTGCTCCCTATATTATTTGTATCAACAGGATAATATAAAGGAAAGTTTACACGTTCGTCTAGAATAATTTTTTCCCAAGTTATTTTAGCGAATAACATATCTCTATCACCAACATAGCCATATTCCAATGGATTGTCGTTATCTATAGCTTTTTGCGCTTCTGTCTTTACTCCTATTTCCTCAGGGCTTTTAGCATTCAAAATGTTAGACTGAGCAAATGCACTCGATGCCAAACACACACCAAAAATAACTGATAATAATGATTTATAATTCATTCTAAAATAATTTAATTTTTAAATAATTACAAAGTTAGATTAGTTTGACAACTCTATAATAATTGGCGCAGCTGGCTTGATCTTTGGTCCAGAAGATTTAGATTTGATATCGAAAATCTGAACAGAAGCTCCTCTTTTAGCCTTACGCAAAGCAGCCTTTGCTTGTCCACTCAATTTGCTTCCTGAACAAGTAACACTTGGTTGACCTGGCACTTTGAATTTAAATCCTGTTACCGTCAATGGCAATTCGAAGTCAAAGTCTTTCAATACCGCCTTAACTTGGCCAATTTCCACATTTCTTCTAGGCAATTTGAACGCTCCTTCTTGTCCTGCCATCTGACCTAGAGGTGCTGGAATATCCTTGATTCTGAAGGTCTTCTTGTCCGATGCTTTAGACCCATCATCCAAAGTAGCACTAACATTTATAGTTACCTCTCTACCTGATGTTGGAACCATAGTGTATTTACCTGATTTACCTGACTTTTTCAATCCTGTTGCACTAGCAGATACTTTGTTATCTGGAACACCTGCAAAAGAAATCGTCATTGGGTTTGCTACCCCACGATATACAACATTCATCTTATCCGCAGAAATGGTTGCAGAGTTTGGTCTTGGTACTACTACGTAGTTAGCTTCGATTGGAATTTCCAACGGTTTGCCATCTTCCAAGAATGTGAATTTACCTGAAATGGTGTGTTCACCTACATTCCCTACATTAAAATCCAGCTTGGCTGCTCCAGAAGAATCAATTGCTTTTTCTATATCAACCTCTTCTCCTTGAACGTTCAATTTTGTTGGAGTAACGTTAGCGTATTTCCCTAGCACCACTCTACCTTGGAATTTCTCCCCAGCAAAGAATGCAGATTTGTCAGCCAATACGATTGCCTTGTATTTGTTAAGAGATACTGCAGCATCCAATGTATTCCCCAAGAATAGATTGAACATATTTGCTTCAGTTATCTTAACGTCATTTTGCATTGCCGTTAATTTTGTATAAGATGCAATTGCAGGGAAACCTTGGTAGTGATAATCCAACCAATCGATTTTCTTACCATCTTTGTTTTCAACTTTCTCAGTACTGAAACGTTTGTTGAAACTTTCGATTGCCTTGTTGTATTTAACATCAGTTCCCAAAATATCAAGTATGTCCTTTTTGTACTTTTCAATTTCTGCCATTACAGCGTCACCAGCTTTCGTCAAACGATCCCCAGTAAACCACATCTCATCAAGAATGTCTGTCTTGTCCATTGCTTCGAAAGGCAACTTTCCTGTTTCAGGGTCTATTGCATATCCTCCTGACTTCAACAAATCTTCCTTTATACTTTCTATGTACTTGAAAAATTTATCGGACACGATACTAACTTGCTTAGCTTTGGTTGCTGGAACAGCGAAATCTTCAGGTTTTTCTTCAGCTTTAGTTTCTAAATCTGCCAATAACGCGCCATTCTTTTCAGTTGTATCTACATTACTGTCAACAAATTTTGCTTCCATCAATCCAAATGCGGATAGTACTTCTTTTGACATATTCATAGCCATCATCGCGATGAAGACCAAATACATCAAATTAATCATTTTCTGCCTTGCAGATGCTTTTCCTCCTGCCATTTCTAATTAGTTTTAAAATTATTAATATTAAATTATACTAATTACCAATTAGTTTTTGTTCATTGCAGACAACATTCCTCCGTACACACCATTCAATGAGGATAGGTTAGATGCCAACGATTGCATTTGCTCTTTCAATTTAGTTGCATTTTCAACAGCTTCCTCGTTAATAGAAGCTTGACGACTTGCACTTTCCATTTGTACTTTGTACAAGCTGTTCAATGATTCCATTTGCGCAGCAGCCAAAGACATTTCTTCTCCATATTTCTTAGTCGCAGCTATAGAATCCACTGTAGGTGAAATTCCTTTTGCAGCTCCTTCGAAGTTTTTGATGCTTGATCCCAAACTTTGCATCAATTCTCCATCGATTTTAGCTTCTTTCAATAAGTTGTCCAACTTTTTGGACAATAATCCTTCAGCATCTTTAGGCTCTTCTTTTTGACCTTTTTTAGTTGATGCTCCTCCAGACAACTCAGGGTATACCAATGACCAATCTAACTCTCCTGCTTGTCTTTCGAAGGCAGAATAAGTAAATACCAATGCCTCTACGATCATTCCCAATGTTAGGATTTCTGATCCGTAAGGCCAGTGTTGGATTTTAAATAAAGCTCCCACAATTACAATTGCCGCTCCTAATCCGTAGATCATGTTAGTAACCGTGATTTTTCCTTTCTGTGCCATAATTTCTGATTTTTAAGTAGTTAATTTTTAATTTATGTTATGTTATTGTAAGTAGGTAATATTTTTGTCGCTTCTTAGTTTTTAGCGTTTTGCATTTGCAGTCACATCTGTCCCCATGTAATCTTGAATTGTTCTAAATCCGATGTAACTTCTTGCAGAATCCGCATATTCGTAATCTCTTGAACTCACTTGCAAGAAATACGCCACATCTTTCCAAGATCCACCTCTAACCACTTTACGATGGTTCTCTTTGTCGTTTACACTTGGGTTGATTGTCGATGCGAATTCGTAAGATGACGGATCATATGATGAATTCACCCATTCTGAAACGTTTCCTGCCATATTGTATAAATTGTAATCATTAGGTTCATATGACGACACTTCCACTGTATACAATGCTTGATCTGCTGCGTAATCCCCACGCAATGGTTTGAAGTTAGCCATAAAGCAACCTCTATCGTTCTTGGCATAAGGTCCCCCCCAAGGGAATGTTGCTGCTTGCAATCCTCCACGTGCTGCATATTCCCATTGTGCTTCCGATGGAAGTGTATAACGACTTACATTGTGTATTCCTTTTTCCTTTCTGTAAGCATTGTGATACAAAGTTCTCCATTCACAAAATGCCTTGGCTTGCTTCCAGCTCACACCAACTACAGGGTAGTCACCATAGGCATCATGCCAAAAGTAATCGTTGTGCATTGGTTCGTTGTATGAGTAGGCAAAATCCCTGATCCAAGCTGTTGTATCTGGATAGATTTCCACTTCTTCCTTGACAATAACGTCCTTACGGCTCAAACTTCTGTCTTTCGCCGCTTTTTGGATGTCCATATAGGTGTATTGAAATTTGAACTTTCTCACATCCCAAGTACGTTGTCCATTGTAGGACTCTTCAAGAGGCAAGTACATCGTGTCCATTACCTCCACATAATATTCGTCTGGATATTCGGCCGTGTCGAAAATCAAATCCACATCATGGTTCAACTTTCTACCTTCGTATCCAGTTTCTCCAAGACCGCTATAATTATCCATCATGTACTTTTCGTAGGGAGTAAGACCTGTAGTATCGGCATCTTTGAATGCAAATTGCCCGATACCATCAGATGCAGGATCTGTCTCACCGACTTCATCCGCCAAGATTGCCAATTTCGTTCTTATTATAGAATCTCTAACCCATTCTACAAACTGACGATACTCACTATTACTAATTTCTGTCTCGTCCATGTAAAATGACGCTACAGTAACTGTCTTTGCAGGGGCATCTTGAATACCAGCCAAATCATCATCAGCTTTACCCATTATAAATGCTCCTCCAGGAACCAAAGTCATCCCATAAGGTTTTTCTGGATGCCATTTTTTCCCTTTAACACCTACCAATTGGCCCTTATCTTTAGAACCACAACTTGCTAAAAGTGCCAAAACTGCCGTTAATAATACAAACTTCTTCATATTCATAGAAAACTCGAGGTTAATTAATTACTCTTAAAATACTCTTAAAAATTTAAGAGCGTAAACATATTTATATATTTTTTAAAAAACAACTTTTTTATCAAAAAAAAACACATTTAATCGTCAAAAACAAACTCTTTAACGATATATCATTAATTATTTTAACATTGTGCTTATTTTCCTATACGCTATTTTTCTGATACGCTTTATACCATCTATCTGGTATCTTGCCATTACAAGCGTCTATATAATCTTGATGTATGCAAGGTAATAACGTATGCTTTTTTAATTTATTATTAACATTTGATAAAAAAGGTATTTCTATCCACCAACGCCCTGTTTTTGTGCTTTTGTAAAACACCAACTCTTGCGAATCTGCTAATGTAATAAATTTTTGGTGATTATTGTCATTTACAAAGTCATCATCTTTCACCCTATAGTTCACACCTTCAATAAAATACCATAACATTTGTGCTATTAGCATGGCCGTTACCTCATCATCGTATGAGGGTTTGTACTCAAAAATGCCAAATGCAGTTACTTTGTTGCTTATTCCTGCATAACGCGCCACAGCACAAATTTCCTTGCCATCCAACCCGTTGGGAGACAACCGCTGCTTCAAACTCACTTCCGAAGCTTTTATCGCCCCCATGTCTATGCTCACCATATTTGCATCCCTCATTACCGGCTCTACTATAGTAATGTCGTTAGACACTTCCCCCAATCTGTAGGATTCAAAATATAGGGCTTTCATAAGATCTATTTCTTCCTGAGAGTTGAAATAGGTTTGATACCCCAAGGTAGCATAATTGAACAGGTTGTAGGGTTGATCTAAAATAATCTTTCCTACGAAACTCGTATTCTTGATGGGTTTTGTGGAATCTCCCAAATCAAACTTGGAATCCACGTTTACGATGTTCACCATCGGTATTAAATTATCGTAAGCACGGTATATGGCATAGGTGAGATCTTGGCTTCCTCCCAATATGACTGGGATTATCTTTTTTTGAATTAATATGGAAACCGTAGTCTTCAATGCATAATAGGTGTCTTCAACCGATTCTCCCGCATTTATGTTACCCAAATCGGCAACTGTGGTATTCCAACTCCCTGGAAACAAGGAATAAAATGATTTTCGTACTTCATTCAATTCAAATGATTCCCCTATGTAATTGGCATCGTTCCTGTTTTCCAAAACCCCAACAATTGCAATTGAAACACCTTCTAAGTCAGGAACGCCATTTTGTTGGGAATTTATTTTTAATTTTCGTCCCATAGCTTGCATAGACAAAAGCTCGTTATGAGCCAAGACTATATCGGAAACGGGAGATAAAAAATTAAAATTCATCTATTATTTTTTCTTCGCTGTTGCTTTTTTCTTTGCAGCTGGCTTCTTTTTGGCTGCTGCTTTCTTCTTTGGTGCATTTTTTTCTATAATGCCCTTTACTTCTTCCAATGTCAACTTTGTCGCATCGACTGTTTTTGGCAATTCTATCTTCACCTTGCCTTGTAGTATGTTATGCCTTCCCCAACGTGCTTTTTCAACTCTTATGCCTTCATCTTCCCAATTGTGCACAACCTTATCTATTTCTTTTTGAATCTTCGTCTCTATTAGTTCTACTATGTCTTCGTCAGATAAATTATCCCAATCGTATTTTTTATTGACATTAATAAACATGTTGTTCCATTTAATGAATGGTCCAAAACGTCCTTTTCCCTTTTGGACCCCTTGTCCTTTATACGTATAAATTGGAGCATCGGCCTTTTGCTTCTCTTTTATTAGTACAATTGCATCATCCAATTCCACCGTTAACGGGTCTTCTCCCTTTGGCAAGGAAATATAAGCTTTTCCAAATTTCACATAAGGCCCAAAGCGCCCATTGTTGACAATTACCTCTTCTTCTTCATATGTTCCCAAGTTTTTTGGAAGCTGAAACAAATCCATCGCTTCTTCAAAAGTAATGCTTCCCAATTGTTGGTCTGCCCCCAAACTTGCGAAAGTCGGTTTGTCTTCATCATCTACCGTCCCCATTTGTACCATTGGTCCGAATTTCCCCAAGCGAACACTAACGCGTTTGCCCGTTTTTGGATCTTCTCCTAAGATACGCTCACCAGATTCTCTTTCAGCATTTTCTTGAACGTCTACTACTTTGGGATGAAAGTCCTTGTAAAAAGACTTCATCACTTTTTTCCAATCGGCCTTGCCATCTGCAATGTCATCGAATTGATTCTCGACATTTGCAGTAAAGCTATAATCCAAAATGGTTTCGAAATGATTCACCAAAAAATCTGTCACAATCATTCCAATATCTGTAGGAACAAGTTTTCCTTTGTCCGACCCTACTTTTTCTTTCAATAAATTTTCTTTTACCGCACCTGCTTTTAGAACCAATTGCGTATAATTCCTCTCTACCCCTTCCACAGTACCTTTTTCCACATACTTTCTATTTTGTATGGTAGAGATCGTTGGTGCATAGGTAGATGGACGCCCAATACCGAGTTCCTCCAATTTTTTGACAAGTGAAGCTTCCGTAAATCTATATGGTGCTCTCGTATAACGTTGTGTGGCAGTAATGCTGTTGTTTAGCAACGCTTCGTTCACTTTCATTGCCGGCAACATTCCATCTTGTTCCACGTCGTCATCGTCGGTACCTTCCAAGTACACTTTCAAAAACCCATCGAACTTGATGACTTCTCCATTTGCAGTGAAGTTTTCGTTGTGGGAAGCAGCACTAATCTTTACGTTGGTTCTTTCCAATTGCGCTTCACTCATTTGCGAAGCTATTGCTCTCTTCCATATCAATTCGTACAATCTTGTTTGATCATAATCCAATCCTGCTGAATGAGCTGAAAAATTAGTGGGGCGAATGGCTTCGTGAGCTTCTTGTGCTCCTTTGGCCTTTCCTTTGTAGTTTCTTTCCTTGCTATATTCTTTCCCATAGGCTTTCACGATCTCCTCTTCTGCTCCTTTACGGGCTTCATCGGACAAGTTCACACTATCTGTTCTCATGTAGGTAATCAAACCTGCTTCATACAGACGTTGAGCCATAGTCATTGTCTTACTTACGGAAAAATACAATTTTCTAGATGCTTCTTGCTGAAGGGTCGACGTCGTAAATGGTGCTGCTGGAGATTTCTTTGCGGGCTTCTTCTCCAAGCCCGCTACTTTGAAGGTCGTATTGGCATTCTTTTCCAAAAAGGCCAATGCTTCTTCTTTCGTCTTTATCGATTTAGGTAACTTTGCTTTGAAGGATTGCCCTGACTCATTTGAAAACTCCGCATCTATCCTGTAGGACGCTTCGGTTTTGAAATCCTGAATCTCTCTTTCGCGCTCCACAATCAATCTAACCGATACGGATTGTACACGCCCAGCAGAAAGACCTCCTTTTACCTTTCTCCAAAGTACAGGCGACAATTCGTAGCCGACTATTCTATCCAATACACGACGTGCTTGTTGTGCATCTACCAAGTCGTAATCTATGCTTCTCGGATTTTCTACCGCCTTTTGAATGGCCGATTTCGTTATCTCATGAAATACGATACGCTTTGTTTTCTCCTTGTCCAATTTCAAAGACTCGGCCAAGTGCCAAGCAATGGCTTCTCCTTCACGATCCTCATCACTTGCCAACCAAACCATTTCGGCTTTCTTTGCAAGGTCCTTAAGTTTTTTCACAACTGCTTTCTTATCTGTGGAAATTTCATATTTAGGATTGAAATCTCCATCCACATCCACTCCCAATTCCTTGGAGGGCAAATCGGAAATATGCCCATAACTGGATTCTACTTTAAAATCTTTCCCCAGAAACTTCTCTATGGTTTTTGCCTTTGCTGGTGACTCAACTATCACTAAATTCTTAGCCATTCTTCATTTTTTAAGGTTACAAATGTATATGAAAAAAAATATATGAACCTAATTAAAAAAGTTTAAAACTTTATTTTCAATCTAATTCACTTCTCGTTTGCTTACTTTCCCTTGCTTAAAAGTCTCTAACAATACTCAAAGTCCCACAGATATACGAAACTCCCTTTCTATTGGTTCACAGCGTCTATTTGTTTTTCACCTTTTCAGAATACAAAAGATTAACAAACAACATTGAAAATACCTCGTCTGCCTTATCCAAGAAACTATTCGTTTCCTATTTTCATAATATCATCCTTGTCATCAAAACCTATGATTTCCTTGTAAAGGAAGTAAGGAGGCAAGTATGCAAAGGATGCCGTTATAAAAATTCCCACAAAACACATAACCAGACCCACCAATTGGGCCAAGGCTCCTGCGACAACAATCAGTCCAAAGGTTATGAACCATTTCTTGTTTCCCAAATCGAAACCTGCCTTTATGATGTTCGATACGGACAAATCTGGATTAAATGCATAGATTACATTCATTAAGGTTACTGGTATTATGACATAAAACATTGGAAAAACGCATAACAACATAGCCAAAAAACTGATTCCAGTCGTGGCCGCTGCCATTTTTATCGTTTTACCCAAATATGGTTTCTTGAAGAAATAGAAATAATCATCGGAAGTTGCCTCATTGAAATCCTTTGTCTTGCATATCCTATAAAACCCAGCTTTCATTCCAAAAGCTATGATTACTGCAAAAAAAGAAAACACGAGCATTAGAAGGTAAAACGGAATTATAAAAGCAAACACTTCTTCTGGAGCCATTCCCTGCTCCATTCTTTCTGGATTAAAAATACCCATTGCAATCAATGGGGCATACATCAATACATAAAATGGGATCATCAATACAAATGTGAGCAACAGCATAACCAATCCCTGCACCCAAACTTTTTTGAACAATTCAATGCTATCATTGAAAATCGTTCCAAAATCCAATTCCTTTGCATTCTGTATTTTTAATTGCAATTCTGAAAATATCATTTCTACTTCTTAATGTTTGGTTAGTGTTGTTCGCTTCCTATCTTCATGATTTCATCATCCCCATCAAAACCTACTATTTCCTTGTAAATGGTGTATACTGGCAGATACATCAAAGACATTGTAAAAAGAATCCCGATAACACAAGCCAAAACACCCAAGCAGCCCAATAGTCCTGTAACGAATATGGTTCCAAAGGATATCAGCCATTTTTTGTTACCAATCTTGAAGCTTATCTTGATTATTTCCTCGGCACTCTTTTCCGAATTGAATGCGAATATGACGGCAAAGTACATCAATGGAACTACCGTGTAGATGTAAGGCACCATGCATATCATTTGAGAGAGAGTCATTATTCCCGTATAGATCAATGCCATTATAAGTAGCTTGTTGAAATACTCACCTTTGAAAAAATAAAAATAATTCTCCGATTCGGACTCATTCAAATCCTTCTGCTTGCAAATTCTATAAAAACCAGCCACCATTGCCAAAGATATGAAGCTCGTTATGATGCTAAGAGGAATATTGTATAAGGCATTGGTACCGTAAAAGCTAATGAGATTCTCTATACCAAAGTCTCTCAATTGAGTTGGATCGGACACATTGATTCCAATGGCTTCCAATAAAAAAGTGAACAAAAGATAAAAAGGCACAGTTAGCAAAACTGTAATTAAAATGGTCAAAAAACCTTGTAACCAAACTTGTTTGAATAGTTTTATGCATTTGTCGAATATATCTCCAAAATCCAATTCCTTTGCATTTTGTATCTTTGATTCCAATTGATTAAGCGTCATATGTTTTGATTTGATTAGTTTTTAAGACTCCAAAAGTAAATATTCTTTTTAACATATATACAACACTGTCACTTTGTCACGATATTTAAAATAATCATATCTTTGCATATTTATTGACAGATGGTATCATAGGTACTTATATGGAAAAGACTATAGACGAAAGCAAACAAGGAGAATCACTTGTTTTAGAGCAAAAAGCAGAAAACACAAAAAAGCTATTCATAGAAAGTTATGGCTGTGCCATGAACTTTAGTGACAGTGAAATCGTAGCCTCGATATTGCACAACGAAGGTTTCAATACGACACAAAGCCTGGAAGATGCCGATTTGGTATTGGTCAACACATGCTCCATCAGGGACAAAGCTGAGCAAACCGTTAGAAAGCGATTGGAAAAATACAACGCCGTAAAACGTACAAACCCGAAGATGAAGGTAGGCGTTTTGGGGTGTATGGCTGAACGATTGAAAAGCAAGTTCCTGGAAGAAGAAAAAATAGTAGATCTAGTAGTTGGACCAGATGCCTACAAGGATTTGCCCAACCTCTTGGAAGAAGTAGAGAGTGGTAGGGATGCCATAAACGTCTTACTATCCAAAGATGAAACCTATGGAGACATCTCTCCCGTTCGTCTGAATACCAATGGCGTAACAGCTTTCGTATCAATTACCCGTGGTTGTGACAACATGTGCACCTTTTGTGTCGTTCCGTTTACTCGAGGTCGAGAACGCAGTAGAGATCCGCAAAGCATTATCGAAGAGGTGAACGATCTATGGAGCAAAGGCTACAAGGAAATCACATTGCTTGGTCAAAATGTAGATAGCTACCTATGGTATGGAGGCGGACTCAAAAAAGATTTCGTGAAAGCCACGGAAATGCAAAAGGCGACGGCTGTGGATTTTTCCAAGCTATTGTCCATTTGCGCAGAGGCGCAGCCAAAGATGCGTATTCGTTTTTCTACATCCAACCCACAAGACATGTCATTGAACGTGATCAAGACAATGGCCAAATACGAAAACATATGCAATCACATACACTTACCAGTGCAAAGTGGCAGCAATCGCATATTGAAGGCCATGAATCGCTTGCATACGCGTGAGGAATATTTCGACCTCATAGACAACATTCGCAAAATCATACCAGGTTGTGCCATAAGTCAAGACATCATTTCCGGTTTCCCGACCGAAACAGAAGAAGATCACCAAGACACCTTGTCGTTGCTGGAATACGTAAAATACAACTTCGGCTACATGTTCACCTATTCCGAAAGACCAGGTACATTGGCAGAACGCAAATTGGAAGACGATGTCCCTGAAACCATGAAAAGTAGACGATTGAGTGAGATCATAGAACTCCAACTAAAGCACAGCGCATTGAGAACCAAAGAACATCTTGATACGGTCGTGGAGGTTTTAATTGAAAAAGAATCCAAAAAATCAAATCAACACTGGTCTGGTAGAAGTGAGACGAACATAGTGGCCGTCTTCCCAAAGGAAAACTACAACATCGGTGATTTTGTAAACATAAAAGTAACAGATTGTACCAAAGCGACACTAATAGGTGAAGCTGTAGGACTTTCAAAAAACAACTAAATGTAATTATTATGAAAAAAGCATTCTTATTATTCCTATCTCTTTCTTTATTCACTGCATGTGACAACGAACCTTTGGAAGGTGAATTCTTTGGTTTGGCAGATCCCGACGGCGAACAAACCGGAGGCGGTGGTTCGGAGAGCGATGATTTGACATTGTCTCTCTATGAATTGGATACGGATGTCACTTTTAGTTTGTTGGGTACTACGATTCAAACAATTACTCGTTCCGACCTCAACGTTTCCAACAACATATTAACATCTAGCTCAATAGAAGTCACAGTACCCCCTGCTCCTGCAGAAACAGAAACCCAAACCTATACTAGAAACGGCCAAGGGCAAATTGTTAGCGACGTTTCTGTAAATGCCGCCGGAACAACGACGAACGAATACACGATAACCTACGAAAATGGTCAAATCTCCCAAATAACATACGATTACTACGAAGATGACGAAGACGATTACACCTATAACTTCACCTATTCAGGGAACGTTGCCACAAGAACCGAAGTTGGTTCAAACATATCCACCGTATTCACCCAAGACAACAGCAATAGGTTAATCAAGAAGGAGTCTTTTGATGGAACTACCTCCATTCAAGTGGAAACAATAACATACGACAGCAACGGAAACTGTGCTACCAGTGTAAGAACAGGAGAAACAGATTCCAACTCCACATATAGCTATGACGATTATAACAGCCCATTGAAAGTGGTGTACGACGAGCAATACCTGTTGTCATTCTTCAGCGATGACTACAGTGATGAAATCGGTTCCGTATTGGCTCATTTCCATTCCTCCAAAAACTGGAATGCAGTAAACATTGACGGAACGGCATATAATTTCACCCTACAATACAATTCTGCAAATAGAATCTCAAGTAGAAACATCTCATACGATTTCGGCAGTGACCTGTCTTTTGAATTCGATGAAGTCTTCAACTATGTAAACTAACGACCAATTACCTTAATACCCATATCATAAATTAATGGAGTCCATTCAAGCTACAAAACAACGTTTCGGAATAATAGGCAATAGTGCCTCACTCAATCGCGCCATAGAAAAGGCGATACAAGTGGCACCTACCGACATTTCCGTTTTGGTAACAGGAGAAAGTGGTGTTGGCAAGGAAAGCATTCCGAAAATAATCCATTCCCTATCTCATAGAAAACACGGAAAATACATTGCAGTAAACTGCGGAGCAATTCCAGAAGGAACGATTGACAGTGAACTCTTCGGTCATGAGAAAGGCGCTTTTACCGGAGCTACCCAGACACGAAACGGGTATTTCGAAGTTGCAGATGGGGGTACCATTTTTTTGGATGAAGTCGGAGAGTTGCCATTGACCACACAAGTTCGACTCTTGCGCGTACTCGAGAATGGAGAATTCATAAAGGTAGGATCTAGCAAAGTACAGAAAACGAACGTTAGAATAGTGGCTGCGACGAACGTAAACATGTTCGATGCCATAAAGAAGGAAAAATTCAGGGAAGACTTGTACTATAGGTTAAGCACCGTGGACATAAACCTCCCTCCCTTGCGAGATCGCCAAGAAGACATCCACTTGCTCTTCAGGAAATTTGCCAGTGACTTTGCATTGAAGTACAAGATGCCTACCATAAAGTTAAGCGAGGATGCCATACGCATTTTGTTGAAGTTTCGTTGGAGCGGAAACATAAGGCAGTTGAGAAACGTTGCAGAACAAATTTCCGTTTTGGAACAAAATAGAAATATCTCTGCCGATGCATTGCGAAGTTACCTACCGACTTCCGGAGACCATTTGCCAGCAGTAATAAAAACCTCGAAATCCGAAGGCGACTTCAGTAGTGAACGTGAGATACTATACAAGGTCCTATTCGACATGAAAGCAGATTTGAACGACTTGAAGAAGCTTACGATGGAACTAATGAAGACAGGAAACTCGAAAGAAGTCCAAAAGGACAACGAAAGCTTGATCCAAAAGATATATGGCGAAGACGACGAAACTCCAGATTACCAAGAAAGCGTAGACGACCTACATGTACTTTCCATCCCACAGACCACGGAAAAAGCAGAAAACAACACCTCAAAGAACGACAAATACGACTTTGCCGAAGAGATACAAGAAGAAGAAACGCTATCCTTGCACGACAAGGAATTGGAACTCATCAAAAAATCCTTGGAACGTCACAATGGCAAGCGCAAACTAGCTGCGGATGAGTTGGGAATAAGTGAACGTACACTATACAGAAAGATCAAGCAATTCGACTTGTAATTTATTTTCTTCATAAAAAAGAAGAATCAAAACAAGCAAACTGACCAATTCTAGTGAAATCAAAATAGGGCATTTCAATTCTTAAGAAGCACAATCATTCCAAAGGGTATTGATTACATTAGGGGCAAGACCATAAATGACACTTTCGCATTGAGTTTTAAAAAACTAGAATCAGTCACATTTGCCTACTAACACGATGTCTTTCTCCTAAATTATAGTTAACGTCGTTTCATCTTATTTCGCAACCACTTACATTAGTAATGAAGAAAAAAACTACCTTTGTTCAATCTTAGTGAGAATTTAATATGAAAGCATTAAAATACATCCTCTTTTTCGCCATACCGGCACTATTGTTAAATTGTGGCGTCTACTCCCTCTCGGGGGTCGACATAGGAGAAGCAAAGACCTTTCAGGTCAATTACTTTCAAAACAATGCAATATTGGTAGAACCCGGATTGGACAGAGATTTTACGATAGCGTTGCAGGATTTGATATTGAATCAAACCAATTTGGACTTGGTGACTTCCAATGGAGATTTGGTCTACGAAGGAGAAATAACCGAATACAGGATATCCCCGACCACGGCTACAGCCAACAATACGGCAGCACAAAACAGGTTGACCATTGGAGTGAAAGTCCGGTTTTACAACAAGAACAAGGAAGATGAAGATTTTGATAGGAACTTCTCTTTTTTCTATGATTTTGCAGGTAGTTCTCAGCTTTCCGGTAGCACGAAGGACACTGCTTTTGCAGAGATATTCGAACGCATAACCCAAGACATAATCAATGCATCTTTAGCCAATTGGTAATGAATCTAACTGATTTTACATACATATTGCAGCAACCGCAAACGGTAACCAAGGAACAAACCGAGGATTTGAAATCCATAATAGGCGAGTTCCCTTATTTCCAGTCTGCTCGTGCCATGTATCTAAGAGGTTTGAAAAATATGGAAAGCTTCAAATACAACCAAGTATTGAAAACCACAGCTGCCCATACAACAGACAGAAGTATCTTGTTCGACTTCATTACCAGTAAGAATTTCAAACAGAATGAAATTTCCCAATTCATTCAACAAAACACGTCCCACATAGAAGATATGGATGTCCAATTCGAAGACATTTCTGCACACAAGGACAATATCTTGGATCCCCTTTTGCAGCAACATCTCGAAGATGCAAAAGACATCTTAGATCCCACTTTGTTTCAACCTAAGATAGAAAAAGGACAAGTAGCGAACTTCAAATTTGAAACGACTGAAGCGGATGCAATTCCAGAAACCGAAGATTCCAAGCCCTCTCCCAACGAAGTCTTGAACCTTGGAAAACCATTGCAATTCGATCAGTCAGAAACACATTCTTTCAATGAATGGCTTAGCCTCACCAGTTTGAAGCCCATTGATCGCAACAACGAAGAAAACAAGACTGAAACCAAACAGAAAAAACAGGAAAATGAAACGTTGACAAGAAATGAAAAGTTCGATCTCATAGAACAGTTCATATCGAAAAACCCCAAATTGCCTCCTGTAAAAAAGAGTCTTTCCAACCACAACATCGCCAAAGAACAAATGATCCAACCAGAGGCTTTGATGACCGAAACTTTGGCAAGAATCTACGTTGAACAAAAAAACTATAAAAAGGCAATTCAGTCTTATAAGATTTTAAGTTTGAAATATCCAGAAAAAAGTGGTTTCTTTGCAGACCAAATTAAGGCAGTAAAACAATTACAAGAACAAAATAACATAAAATAATGAGTACGTTTACAATATTTTTGGCACTAATGGTCGTAGTAGCATTTCTACTAATAGTAGTAATTATGGTGCAAAACCCCAAAGGTGGAGGATTATCTTCTTCTTTTGGAGGCGGTGGAACCCAACAATTGGGTGGCGTTAAGAAAACAACCGACTTTTTAGACAAAAGTACTTGGACTCTTGCTACCATTCTAATTGCATTGATTCTAGCTTCGAGTTTGGCTATTCCAAAAGGCTCTGGGCCACAAGATTCCAAAGCATTGGATGCAGACGCCATAGAAGTAGCACCAACGACAACTCCAGATACTGCAACACCGGATGCAACGACCACGGAAAAAACAACCAAACCTGCTGATTCTACAAAAGAATAGTAGCATTTAATATTAAAAAATACATTGAGCCAACTTTTAAAAGTTGGCTTTTTTGTTTTATGCCTCTCTCTAACCTACATTGCAAAACAATAGCTCTGAAACTTTGTCAGTCCATTTGCATTGGCACATTTTTAGCATATTGATAAAACATAATAAAACAATCTAATTAATTAAAACATACACAATGAGCAAAGTAAACATCAAACCATTAGCAGATCGTGTACTAATAGAGCCTCTTCCTGCAGAAACCCAAACAGCCTCTGGGTTATTCATTCCGGACTCGGCCCAAGAAAAACAACATAAAGGAACTGTTGTGGCCATAGGTACAGGCAAGAAGGATGAACCACTTACCGTAAAGGTTGGGGACAAGGTACTATATGGCAAGTACTCTGGTTCGGAATTAAAATTAGATGGTAGCGATTACCTAATGATGCGCGAAGAGGACATCTTGGCGATCATCTAAGTTGCTTCGGGTCATCTTGCAAGACCTAAGCATATTTCACAAAAACAAATCAACAAACAATTTCATTTTGACTTGAGGTATGTGACCAGAAGTCAAAAAAAAACAAAACAATTAAAAAATGGCAAAAGACATAAAATTCGACATAGAAGCTCGTGATGGCCTAAAGCGTGGTGTAGACGCATTGGCCAATGCAGTAAAAGTAACATTGGGACCAAAGGGACGTAACGTTATCATTAGTCGTTCTTTCGGAGCACCACAAGTAACAAAGGATGGTGTTTCCGTGGCAAAGGAAATAGAATTGGAAAACCCGTTGGAGAACATGGGTGCTCAAATGGTAAAGGAAGTTGCTTCCAAGACCAACGATTTGGCAGGTGATGGAACGACGACAGCAACGGTATTGGCTCAAGCCATCGTAAAAGAAGGACTTAAGAACGTTGCAGCTGGAGCAAACCCAATGGATTTGAAACGTGGCATAGACAAAGCTGTTTCTGCCATCGTGGAAGATTTGGGAAAACAAGCCAAGGAAGTAGGAAGTTCCTCTGAAAAGATAAAGCAAGTGGCTTCCATCTCTGCAAACAACGATGAAATCATTGGAGATTTGATTGCCAATGCATTTGGCAAGGTAGGAAAAGAAGGTGTGATCACCGTGGAAGAAGCCAAAGGAACTGACACCTATGTCGATGTCGTGGAAGGAATGCAATTTGACAGAGGCTACCTGTCTCCATATTTCGTTACGGATAGTGAAAAGATGATTGCAGATTTAGAAAACCCTTATATTTTGTTGTATGACAAAAAGGTTTCTACGATGAAGGACCTACTACCCGTTTTAGAGCCGGTAGCTCAATCGGGAAAACCATTGTTGATCATTTCTGAGGATGTAGATGGAGAGGCATTGGCTACTCTAGTGGTGAACAAATTACGTGGTTCGCTGAAAATCGCTGCTGTAAAGGCGCCAGGTTTTGGAGACAGACGTAAAGCCATGTTGGAAGACATCGCCATTTTGACTGGAGGTACAGTAATTTCAGAAGAAAGAGGTTTCACCTTGGAAAATACAACTCTTGAAATGTTGGGAACAGCAGAGCGTGTTACCATAGACAAAGACAATACCACTGTTGTAAATGGGGCTGGAGACAAGGATTTGATAAAGAATAGAATCAACCAAATCAAATCCCAAATAGAATCAACCACCAGTGATTACGACAAGGAAAAGTTACAGGAACGCCTAGCCAAGTTGGCAGGTGGTGTAGCCGTACTTTATGTTGGTGCTGCCAGCGAAGTGGAAATGAAGGAAAAGAAAGACCGTGTGGACGATGCTTTGCACGCCACTCGTGCTGCCGTTGAGGAAGGCATCGTAGCTGGCGGAGGTGTAGCTTTGATAAGAGCCAAATCCGTACTGGAGAAGATAGCCACGGAAAATCTTGACGAGACCACTGGCATACAAATCGTTGCTCGTGCCATAGAAGCACCTATACGTACCATCGTGGAGAACGCAGGTGGAGAAGGCAGTGTCGTGGTTTCCAAAATATTGGAAGGCAAAAAGGACTTTGGTTATGATGCCAAATCCGAAGCTTATGTAGACATGTTAAAAGCAGGTATCATAGATCCTAAAAAGGTTACGCGTATCGCATTGGAAAATGCGGCATCCGTATCTGGAATGATATTGACAACGGAATGTGCATTGATAGACATCAAGGAAGATGCTCCAGCAGGTGGTGGAATGCCTCCAATGGGTGGTGGAATGCCAGGAATGATGTAATTTCGACACCTTACTTGAACAAATAAAAAAGCCTGCCTCCAAAAAATGGATGCAGGCTTTTCTCTTCTAAAGGTTCTTGAAGAGAAAAATGGACTCCCAATGAATTGATCGTCCCCACAAAAACTCGTATCTTCTTCAACTTTGGAAGCAATCTAAAACAATTGTCAAACGTACGTTTCATCTTAATTGTATTTTTGGTATGGTTACCAATTCATTGTAGAATCAAAAAACATAGGAAAACAAGCAGGACATACATACCGATTCTGGTATTGCCATAGGTACGACATGGGCTGCCATGTGTTTGGATGACGCCTGTAGAACGAAACAATTCATAAAAGGGCTATTCAAAATCGTCGAGAACCTATGCCCAACAACGAACAATCCCATACATATCCTGTATGCCGGAACGGGATCTTTTGCCACATTGATACTTCCATTGCTTTCCAAATACACAGAGCACGAAGTACATGTAACATTGTTGGAAATAAATAAAAATAGCATAGAAAACGTAAAGCACATCTTAAACCAGCTTGAATTTCAAAACCATATCAAGGACATCGTTTGTGAAGATGCAACCAAGTACGAGATAAAGACCAAGGTAGACATCGTATTAAGTGAAACAATGCAACATAGCCTATTGAGAGAACTACAGGTTCCCATCATGCTCAATTTGATGAAACAGACAAATGGGGATAGCATCATGATTCCAGAAGAGATACTGCTTTCCTTGGCCTTTGTAGATTCGAGGATCAATTTAGATTCAAAAGAAAAGAATCCTCCCTTTAAAAAGACAGAACCCATCTTGGCATTCGACAAGGCATGGATTAAATCCATCTATCCAAGACTACCCAAAGCAACCACCTGGTGGACAAAACGATATGCCTACCGAACTTAAAAGCCAACAACCATACACAATTGGCCATATTGACGGACATCAAAATCACAGATGGCATTACCATAGACTATAAACCTGAGTTCGATTAATTTTAGGTAAGTTTTTTATAGCAAAAAAGATGGATTTT
>JAHDHI010000120.1 GCA_020631395.1 Bizionia sp. | reverse complement strand
TGGACTACAGGGAACCGAACACAGACCAGAAGAAGACCTTCAAGGCGCATTTTGCCTTGAAACGATAATGAACAATAACTGTTGAAATAAGAAATTGAGCTTTGAAATATTAAAAATCCTTTTTTCAAGGACACAAAGTAAGACGACTCTCAAAAGTTATTTCGTATAGTTTAGATAAAAAAGTAATTAGATATTGTATAAATTAAAAGTAATATGTACTTTTGCAACCTAAAATTTAAGAACACACATAATTTAGACCTATGTTAAGAATTGAAATCAAAGACGGAGAAAATATAGAACGCGCACTTAAACGTTACAAAAGAAAGCACAGAAACGTTAAAGTAATGCAAAACTTAAGAGAGAATCAGTTCTTTACTAAGCCTTCTGTAAAAAACAGACGTCAAATACAAAAAGCTTCTTACATTCAAGGATTAAGAGACGCAGAAAACGTTTAATTAGTTTATCTAATTAAGTGTTTTCTTTACAATATGCAACCTCACATTGTTCAATGTGAGGTTTTTTTGGTTTACACAACTTCAATCGATACAACCAAGCCTTCATTGCCACGAATATTAAAAACCGTATCATCTTCAAAAATAAGATACTGTCCCTTTACCCCTTTTAAAACACCTTCATAACTTGGTGTTTTTAACAGGTTCAAACTTTTTGGCTTTATTGGATATCTTTCAACAGGAAACTTCAAATGGGTCTCCATGTTGCTTTCAATGTAATAGGACTTCGCTTCATCGGGAATGTATTGTTTCAATTTATCCCTCCACTCCTTCAGGTTTTCATCTTCTACGTCATTCTTCAACATTTTTCTCCAATTGGTCTTGTCCGCCACATGATCTTTCAAAGCGACCTCGGTAATCCCTGCCAAGTATCTATTTGGAACTTCCACAATCTCTATGGCTTCATGTGCCCCTTGATCTATCCAACGTGTTGGAACTTGACTTCTTCTTGTAACACCAACCTTTACATTGCTGGAATTTGCCAAATACACTATATGTGGTTGCAATTGTGCTCTTTTTTCATATTCTAGATCACGATCTTCTTTATCCAGATGCGCAGTACTCAATTCTGGTCTCATAATCCAATCTGCTGCTTGTGGGATATCGAAAAAGCAACTTTTGCAAAAGCCTTGCCTATAGATTAGTCTATCCAAACTACAATTCAAGCATTGATGTTTCACAAATTGAATTCGTATACCCTTGCCCAACAGCTGGTTTAGGTTTAAAAAATCGTTTTCAAACACTAAATAATATTGAATGGGTTGCGCGAATTCGGTTTCCATTTTTCTCAAAACGCCTTGGTAAGTCATAAAAAAAAGTCTTATTTTTATTGCATAAAGATACTATAAAATATGCCAATTCCTTTAGTGAACTCAATTGCTTCCTGGTTTTTAAAAAAACGATTTCATCAAATCGAATTGTTTTTAAAGTACCCCAATGAAGTTCAAGAAGAACTGCTTTTCAGTTTGATAGATAGGGCAAAGGACACACAGATTGGTAAAAAATACGACTTTGGCTCCATTAAAAACTACGACACATTTACTGAACGTGTTCCTGTCTCTAATTATGAAGATTATCAAAACATAATTGAACGTTCTAGACAAGGAGAACAAAACATCTTTTGGCCCAGTCCTATTAAATGGTTTGCAAAATCAAGCGGAACCACAAATGCAAAAAGCAAGTTTATCCCTGTTAGCGCCGAATCTCTTGAAGATTGCCACTATGCGGCAAGCAAGGATTTACTATGTATGTACCTAAACAACAATGAGCAGTCGCAATTGTTCACGGGCAAGAGTTTGAGATTGGGAGGAAGCAAAGAACTATACAAGGAAAACGGAACTGTCTTTGGGGACTTAAGTGCCATATTAATAGACAACATGCCCTTTTGGGCAGAATTCAGCAGCACACCAAGTAGCAGAGTATCCCTTATGAGCGAATGGGAAACGAAAATGCAGGCAATCGTTGATGAAACCATAAACGAAAATGTCACCAGTCTAGCTGGAGTACCTTCATGGATGCTTGTTTTGCTGAACAATGTATTAGACTCTACAGGCAAAACCAGCTTATTTGACATTTGGCCAAATCTGGAAGTCTATTTCCACGGAGGGGTAAGCTTCAACCCCTACATTCAGCAATACAAAAACATCTTACCCGACAAGCAGTTCAAATATTACGAAATTTACAATGCTTCCGAAGGTTTTTTCGCCATTCAAGACCAAAATAACTCAAGTGAGCTATTGCTGATGTTGGATTATGGCATTTTTTATGAATTCATTCCAATGGACACCTATGGATCAGAACACGAAAAGATCGTTCGTTTAAATGGAGTCGTCAAAGGAAAGAACTATGCTGTATTAATAACAACCAATGCTGGGCTGTGGAGATACAAAATTGGAGATACCGTTCGATTTACATCCACCAACCCTTATAGGATAAAAGTTTCTGGGAGAACAAAACACCATATAAATGTTTTTGGAGAAGAACTCATAATAGAAAATGCAGAAGATGCCCTAAGCAAGGTATGTAAGAAGACCAAAGCGGAAATAGTGGACTATACAGCTGCTCCCATTTTTATGGAAGGCAGAAAAAAAGGTGGACATGAATGGCTGATAGAATTCAAAACCCCTCCCAAGGACATTAACTATTTCAATGAATTATTCGACAATGCATTGAAGTCCTTGAATTCTGACTATGAAGCAAAGCGATACAACAACATAACGCTTAACAAACCAACCATCAACATAGCCAGAGAACAGCTTTTTTATGATTGGTTAAAACTAAATGACAAACTTGGAGGACAGCACAAAGTTCCAAGACTATCAAATACAAGACAT
>JAHDHI010000073.1 GCA_020631395.1 Bizionia sp. | reverse complement strand
ACTAAAGTAACTGCAATGAAATTGCAGGGTTTTAACCTTTAACTAGAAAATAAATATACGGATGGTAGATCTACGATAAAATGACAATGATCATCTCAGACAACAAATTCCTTGCTGTCATATAATTCAGGTACGGTCACATTCCAATTAAAAATGTCTTTGAGCTTTACTCGGAAGGCATCTAACGAAGTGGACTCGCCATGTATCAAAAAGACTTCTTCCGGAACATTCCCAATATCACCCAACCAATCCAAAAGGTCTTTTTGATCTGCATGGGCAGATAGACTTTGAATATGGTGAACGGCTGCCTTTATTGGATACCACTTTCCATATAATTTAAGTTCATGTTCTCCATCCAACAGTTGCCTACCTCTTGTTCCTTCTGCTTGATACCCCACCAACAGTACCGTTGTATTTGGTTTATCAATTAGCTGTTTCAAATAGGTCAAAACACGTCCACCTGTAACCATACCACTCCCAGCAATTACAATCTTGGGACGTGGATCATCTATAGTTTCCCAGGTCTCGCGATAGGATGTAACAATACTCATTCGTTTCTGCATTGCACTAAACTCGTGTGGTGGAATACTATGCCATTCTGAAAATCGTTCGAAAACAGAAAGTACATTGTTACCCATTGGGCTATCTATAAAAATTGGGATATTGGGTATTCGGTTCTCCTTGTACAACTTAAAAAGCAGATACATTAATGTTTGCAAGCGCTCCACCGCAAAAGAAGGTATTATCAAACTACCTCCGTTGTGAATGGTTTGATTGATGAGCATCACCAACTTTTCCGTTACACTATCTTCAGGGTGCAATTTGTTGCCATATGTACTCTCCATAAACAGATAGTCTGCCCAATCCGGTTTTTGAGGTGGAGCCAAAAGCAAATCGTTGGTCCTACCTATATCCCCAGAAAAGACAAACAGTTTTCCAAAAACTGCCAGCTCAATAAATGTAGCACCAATGATATGACCGTTATACCTGAAACGGTACTTTATATTTTCAGAGATATCATACCAAGTATCCAATTCCACAGATTTCATTAAATCAATGGTGCTTTCTGCTTCTTTTATGGTATAAAACGGTTTGGCAGGACAATGTTTTGAATAGCCTTCTTCATTCGCTTTTTTAGCTTCTTCCTCTTGAATCTTCCCACTATCCTTAAGAATGATCTCAGTAATGGCCATTGTTGGAGCAGTTCCTATGATTTTTCCTGTAAACCCTTGCTTTAGCAAACGAGGCAGATAACCTGTATGATCCAAATGACCATGGGTTAACAATATGGTATCTACAGTACTTACATCAAAAGGAATAGGGTCCCAATTTTGCTTTCGAAGCTCTTTTACCCCTTGAAACATTCCGCAATCGACCATTAAGTTACCTTCTGAGGTTTCAATGACAAATTTTGAACCAGTCACAGTCCCTGATGCTCCAAAAAAATGAATTTTAATCGTTCTCATACATCTCTTGTTATCCACAAAGCATCTTTATTTCCTTCATGATATTTGACTTTCTCTTTTCTGAAATGCCCAAATGATCTAAATAAAAGACATCATTTAAAAGTTGTCTACACAATACCACTTCTCGACTTAATAGAAACTGCTTTTCTCTACCGGTCATTAAAGTAGAAACCGTTATGGGATATAACCCCAAGCGATCAATCCTATCTTTGAGTCCGTTACCCTTTGGAAAATCCCAACTCAACAACTGAAGCCCTGAACATTTACCATATGTAATGGCATCCTTTGTGAATTGGGTATTTGTGACCACCCATCCCTCATTAGGACAATTGTTACCATTTCCATAATTGGCTACCACATCACGATATCTAGAATGGATATACAAAGGAATCTTCACATCACATTTGTTTTTCCTGTCACTATGAAATTTACATTCTATAATGATATGTTGTTCGTTTCGCTTTGCAATTACATCTATCTCGTGCGTTACACACTTACCTTGGAGTATTTGCCCCACCTCAACCCGATAGCCCGAATATTCCAAAATCGCGGCCACAAATCTTTCAAAGGGAAATCCGGTAGGTCCCAATTCGTAGATGGCTTTTTTCAGTTTGTATTTAGAAGCATATATGGATTTGTTTTTCTTTAGCAATACATATGCCCTATTATAGATTTCCTTCGTAGAGATACCATCGTACAACTCATCTCTTACAACATCAATGATTTGTGAAATTGTCTGTTCATCTGCTCCACTACGACGTAAGGAGTGCTTCAGCTTCGGCATCGAAAACCTAGCTCTTTCACCAGATGCCTTCAATATTGTGAATTCTTCCTTTTTCATAGGATTGCCAATGGGTTTTAGTTTCTTAAATCGTGAAGGGCCAATACAGGAACCGTAGCATTATAGCCTAAATCCTTTACCATCGGATTAGTAAGAATAGAACCAAAGAAAGCGTGTTTTTTATTTATAAAGGCAATCATCTCGCTTCCTCGACTTTGAACGAATAGACTTAACCCGTCATTGACATTGGTGTTTTCTAGATAGTGGAATGAATAATCGAGTCCATCCAGACATTCTTCCAACAATGCTTTCTTTTCAATTTGTTCTTTGGACAAGTGCTCTTCCTTTTCAATATGCAAAACTCTAATCGGAGCAGAAGTAATCGCTGCTATTTCAATTAGGCTAGCAAATTCCCTACGCTTGTAATGTGTTTTAAAACTCGTCGGAAAAACAATTTCATTTGGCTTTTTAAAAGTCTCGTCTGACGGGATCATTAGGACTGGGCAGTTTCTTACCTTTTCCATCATATCAATCGCATTACTCCCCAAGACAGTATCTAAATCATTGGTTTCTCCCTTGTTGCTCACTATTACCAGTTCAATGTCTCTGGCTTCTATTTCGTCTTTGACGGCTTCCAAAGGACTATTGTAAACACTCTTCGCATAATAGGTGTGCTTTTTATTTTCTCCATGCTCTTTTATTCGTGCTATGAACTCATCCAACCCCGATTGAGATTTCTCCTTTGACTTTTCATAAGGAGGTTCTCCTGGCTTTGGAGACACTAGACTAGTTATAGTGTAAATATTAGCATCAAAGGCATTGAGCAAATGGAAGTCTACGATTTCATTTTCATAGAGCTCGCTGGCATATGCAATGGCAGCCCAAGAGTTTTCTGAGAAATCCGTTGGTAATAGTATCTTTTTTTTCATAATGGGTTTATCATTGTTTATCATGCTAAAAATACTCCTTGAAACAACTTTAAACCATGACAATTATCAGTCTCTCGTCATAAGTTTAACGATTCATTCTCTCCTGAGAAGGTATGACCAAAAAAGGGACATTGGTATGATATACCATTTGATTGATAATGGGTTTAAACAGTAAATTCTCGAATAGTGTATGCCTATTATGAATCATTATCAAGAAATTGACTTTATGTTTCATCTCAAAAGTTTCAATGGCTTCAATTAGTTCCTGTCCCTCAGAAATATGAAACAAATGTGCATTGTCAATGAAGTACGTATCTAGAAATGCTTCGACATCCTTCTGTTTATCTTCCAAGGGAGTATTGTAATAAGCATTTAAAATATGCAACCTCGAATTATGTTCGTCACAGAGTTCCCTTATCAATGGCAAGTACTTGTTCGATTTGCTAACTTTATAGTCCGTAGGAAACAAAACTTCTCTAGGCTTTTCATACTTGAATCCTGAAGGAACTGCAATCACTGGGCATTTCATCTTTTTTATGGCATACATAGTATGTGTTCCGATAAATACCTCTTTGAGGCCAGTAGCTCCTTTAGTCCCCATAATTACCAAATCAATATCGTTCTCTTCAATGACTTCTTTCATTTCTGGAATCAATAGATTGAACGAAGCCATAGTGATGAAAGTATGATTTGCGTTATGATACTCCTTCTCCAACCTATCTTGGGTTTTCTTGAGATTCCGATTAGCTGACTCTTTTTCAATTTCATGCAAAGTCATTGCAGAATGGCTATCAATCATACTTCCTGCACTAATACTTGCAGGGGTATATGCGTGAAGAATATAAAATTCACATTCTACATCTATAAACAATTGAACAGCATAAGATATGGCATTGTATGCGTTTTCTGAAAAATCCGTTGGTAATAGTATACGTTTCATTTGATGATATTTTAATGTTAGCGATACAAATTTTGCAAGACGAGAAATGGTATTTTAATCTGTAAACCTATTTTCTCGATGGTTGAGTTATACAATATGTTTTCCAAATAAGAATGCCTTTGGTTCACCATGACCAACATATCTACTTTTTGGTTTGCAATCGTCTCATTGACGGTTTCTGTAATATCCTTTTCTGGAACTTGTAAAAAAGAACATTTGTTATCTGTGAAGCAGCAATCCAAAAAAGACCTATTATCCAATTGCCTATGAGACATCCCCTTGAAGTCCGATATGTATAAAAAATTAATGGTGGCCACGAAACTCATCGCCAGGGTACTCAATAATTTAAGCTCTCGACGTTTAAATGGAATCATATAATCCGTAGGAAACAATATGTTCTGGGGGGAACCTTCATTATACTCCACAGGTACAGCCAAGACTGGGCATTTCACATATTTAATCACTTGTAACGTGTTACTACCGAAAGTGATGTTTCTATCATTAGTCTCCCCTTTTGTTCCCATCACCACAACGTCGATACTCTCCTTATTCACAATTTCGTTGGCCTCATCCACCAAACTACCGAAGCGAGAAACATAATTATACTTATGTCTCGGGTTTGGAGAGATTTCCAGCATCTCCAGGATTTCCTTATTTAATTTCCTATCTATGTTTCGTTGGCATATCTCTTTGTATTCCTCAAAATCCTCCCTGCGCATTTCCTTTGTATTTTTATATACTTCATCTGCAAATGCATTCATTATGGTAAATTCGCTTTTGTCATACTTGAATAGTTCCATCGCATATTTAATGGCATTCATTGAGGTTTCGGAAAAATCTGTTGGAATTAGTATTTTTTTCATCTTGGAGTATTTTTAAACATACTCCAAAACTAACCCCAAATGAGTACTCATGAAATGACATTGGTCAGCTTACTCGATACTTTCATGGCAATTATTCATGAAGCACCAAAAAAGGCACGCTTAGATGGTAACTCATTTTGATTACCCTTGAATTAAATAGCAACTTCTGAAAAAAGTTTAAGTTCTTGGCCACCATAGCTACCATATCAATGTTCATTGAGTCTATGAACGATTGTATGCCGTATTCTAAATCTGGTTGATTGACACGATGAAAACTTACGGATGGGCTTTTAAAAAAATCATTGAGACAACCTCTGTTCTTCTTCTGAAAGGGAGACAAGGGAAGCCTACTGTTTGCAACACGCAATACATTTAGGTTTGATCGATGTACGTTGACTATTTCTGAAAGGACATTCAAAACTTTTTCCTTGTAAATAAAGTCGTAATCCGTTGGAAATGCAATATTAAGTGGCACTCTAAAAGTTGCTTCTTCTGGTATGATCATAACGGGATATTTAATTTTAGTTATGACAGTTCTTGCATGACCTCCGATTACTTCATTTTTAGAATCCGATCTCCCCTTGGTTCCCATTACGATTAAATCAATGTCTTGCTGCTTCGCCATTCTTTTAATTCCATCTGCAAAGTTAGCCTCCCAATGAGCTACTTCAATTTGTCGTTCTTTTAAATGAGAATGTTTTAGCATCTTCTTCTTCAATGCATCAAGATCGTAGACATCAATATTTGACTTCAATGGTTTTCCTGTCACATAGGAAGCAAATGTTTCTTCCAAGGGAAACGCTTCACCTGGAGGTGAAATGTGTGCTAAAATGTAGGTAACAGGCTTATCCTTGTAAAAGGCCATAGCATAAGCGACAGCATTCCAAGCGTTTTCAGAAAAATCTGTTAGAATTAAGATTCTTTTCATCTTCAATACTTATACCAACAAAAGTATTGCGCATTGTTGACGTATGTTATGACAAATGTCAGTATATACCTAATCTATCTCCCCAAGTCTCTTCAGATCTAGAATTTTGATGTTTCTACCTTCTATTTCTATGAGGTTGTCTTTTTTAAAGCCGGACAGGGTTCGTATCAAACTCTCGGTGGCAATTCCTGCGACACTCGCCAAATCGTATCTGGAAATCTTAATGGCTTCGTTTGGCTTCTTATTGAGGACTTGTGTGAACTGTATAATTGTTTGTGCTGTTTTTTTACGTACGGAACTGTACGCCATTTGCAATAGCTGTTCCTTTATTTCTGAAATATTGTCGGTAAGCACATTCATGAGTTCCAAAGACACATTCTGACTTTTCCCGAGAACTTCTTTTAAATGTTTCTTTGAGATTCCAGCCAGTTCCACATCATCAACAGCAGTGGCGGATTCTTGATAAGGAACAGTATCCATAAATGAGGTAAAACCTAAAAAATCATCTGCTTTATGCAATGCCGTTGTGAGCTCCTTCCCCTTCTCATCCATTTTATGGCTTTTTACCACTCCATCTAAAATGAGGTATATGTTGTTGGAATGTGCACCTTCCACGTATATCGTTTCTCCTTTTGCATAATTAGATATCACTCCATTATCATCGAAAAAGTTTTTGAGTTCATTTAGATTTCTCAAACTGTCTTCAGGTTCACTTGCTTTTTTTTTTGGATCATCCGAGATTGCCTTCGATAAGATCTCCGATTTGGCCAACCGACTCTCGATGGCACTCAATAATTCGTCTTCCTCAAAAGGTTTGGTCAAATAGTCATCCGCCCCCAAATCCATTCCTTTTCGTATTTCTTTATGTTCCGTTTTCGCAGAGAGAAATATAAATGGGATATGCCTTGTTAGTTCGTTGGACGATACTTTTTCCAAAACACCATATCCATCTATCTCCGGCATCATTATATCGCAAACAATGATATCTGGCACGTGCTGCAACGCCTTTTCAATTCCTACTTTCCCATTGGGTGCGGATAGTACGACATACTTGGATAGCTCTAAAAGTTCTGCTGTATTCTCACGTAGTGCTAAATCGTCCTCGATGAGTAATATGGTCTTCATAATGATTAGGTATTTACTATGGGGATTGTTATTACAAAAGTGGTTCCCTTGTTTTGCTTGCTTGTAAATGCAATGGTTCCACCGAGATTCTCCAAATGGCTTTTAACAATATTTAAACCAATGCCAGTCCCTTGAGAGAGCAAGGCATTTTCTGCTCTAAAATATCTATTGAACACAAACTTCTGTTCTTTTTCCGGTATTCCGATTCCAGCATCGATCACATCAATAGTCATCTCATCATTCACAGCTTTTGCATTCACTTTTATTGTTGTGTTTTCCGGAGAATATTTAATGGCATTATTAACTAAATTTGTCAATATCAATTCCAATATCTTTTCATCAAATTCAATGACTATGTCATCAATGTCATCCGGATATACAATTTTCTGTCCTTCTTTAAGCAACATGTTGGCATCGTAGATCACCTCGTTTATAACCTTGCTCAACGAAAACTGGGAAAACTTATAATTCACCTTACCACTATCCAATCTCTCAATAGACAGAAAATCATTGATAATGTTATTAAGGTACTTCACCTTGTTTTGTATCGTATAGACATGTTTTGTTCTTTTGTCCTGCTGCTCGGTTTCAGTATATTTTCCAATTAGTGTCGAGGAGGTTAGGATTCCGCTCAAAGGAGTCTTGAATTCGTGGGAAACAAGTGACAAAAACTTTGTCTTCAATTCATTTAGTTCCTTTTCCTTATGAAGCGCTTCTTGCAATTGATACGTTCGTTCTTTTACTGTTTTCTCTAATTTTTCGGTATAGTTGACTCTTTCAGTAATATCCAAAATAATAGCGACCAACGTATCGCGACCAGTTGTTTTAGAGGGTTGCAGATGTACTTCCACTGGGTAGGTACTTCCATCCTTCCGTTGATGTGTCGTAACAAACGTTAGCTTTGGTTGAGTTCCATCAATCAACGGTTTTATATAGGCTCTAAATTGTACTTCGGTATATTCTGGTTTAATGTCTACAGGTGTCAAATTAATTAATTCATCCAGATTAAACCCAATATTATTCTGTGCTCCTTTGTTTGCATTAATAAACCGTAAGGTATCTGCGTCAAATATGAAAATTTCATTGAGGGATTCATTAAAAATGTTTGCCCAATGTTTCAATTCTTGCTCCGCTTTTTTACGAACCGAAATATCGGTTATCAAAGCCATCACATAATCGTTGTCATATATGGAAAAAGGATTGAGCCCTACTTCTACTGGAAAAGAAGTGCCATCTTTTCTCAGTCCGTAAAGATCACGGCCGTACCCCATTTTTCGTTTTCCACTTTCTTTTAAAAAGCCTTTGACATGACTACTATGAACTCGATGATATTTCTGTGGAATCAATATTTCAAGAGATTCCCCGTCCAACTCTTTCTCATCATAACCAAACAATTGATTAGCCGACTCATTGGTCGCAACAATAACTTGTTGCTTGTTTACAATGATGATTCCTTCTGAAATGGCCTCAGAAAGTATTCTAAAAACATTGCTGGTCCTTTTAAAAACTTCCATTACACGAAGATAGTAAATTTGAAATCTCTTGTTAACTGACAAATGTCATTTTCTTGAAAGGACTAGCTCTTTATTTTTACAGAAAACAAATGCTCATGTCTATCACAGAAAAACCAGAGATTCTCTTTTATCAAAATATTGGCCAATTGTTCTATGCCATCGCTGCTGCCGACAAAGTAGTTAGAAAAGCAGAATATGATGCTTTAAAGACAATGGTCTTAAATCATTGGAAAAAATTTGAAGAAGATCAAGCCTATTATCAAGAACCTGTAGCATACCAAATGGAGGTTGTCTTTGAGTGGTTTGACTATGAACAAATGGATGCTCAAGACTGCTTTGATAGCTTTAGTGATTATGCCAAAGACAACCCTAAGGTCTTTTCAAAAGAAAAGAAAAAGCTCATCGTAAAAACAGCAGAGGCGATTGCCAGTTCTTTTGCAGGCAAAAACAAAAGTGAACTCATCATGTTGACCAAACTAAAGATGCTCTTTGGAATATTAGACCCCAACAACACTTCAAAAAAATGAAAAAGTTATATATCATACTGCTGCTGGTTGGCCTTTTTTATTGTAAAAATGACACCAAACAGAAACCTCCCATAATCCCAGAAAATGAAACTTCTTTTTCTACGGAAACCTCCAATGACTCGAGCATCGTTCAAGAAAAACACATCAATGCAAGCAAATCACTCTCCATCGAATTAAAACAAAAGACACTGATAGAAAAAAGAGATGAGCGAAGCGAATTACAAGAACTCATCATTGAAAAAAACTATTTTAAAGAAAAGGATGCCTATACCATTGACTTTACCTATCCTTTGCTCAATGAAGACCTAAATCCCACCAATGTGAATTTCAATGAATACATAAATGACTACTATGTGGACATTACTGGAACAGAAGCTGAGATTATTGAAGGCAAAGAGTTAATCTGTGATACCCTAGACACTGATCGATTTAGAGAAAAGCGATACATCGATTACAAAATATACAACGTCAACGAACAATTGGTTAGCATTCTTTTCTACAAAGAAAACTTCTATTCTGGAACCCTACATCCAACATATTCCTTTGACTGCATGAATTTCGATTTGGAAAGAGGTGTTTTTATGAATTATGAAGATTTCTTCATTGATGGATCTGAAGAAGAGTTTGCAGACATCCTAAATGAGGAGATTTCCAAAAAGGTTATGGTGGGAGAAATGTATTACGACTGCTGGGAATTATCTGATGATGATTTTTTTGAATACAAGAATAACTTTGTCGTCAATGAAACCTACGTAGAATATTATTTTGACGACTGCGTGATATGTCCATCTTATACAGGTAGTTATTCCATTAAAATACCTGTAATTACCTTAATGCCTGTATTGAAGAAATACAATCTAAACCCGCTAGTTCTATAAAATTATGCTGTAACATCTACATATATGTTTACTCATTTGCTAACGGCTTTTCGATTTGTCAATTTTCGTGTTATTAACGAGCATTAAAACACGAGCAAGATTGGTACTTCAAAAAAAAACAACTAAATAGCAACAACCATGAGTATGCACATTGAAGCAAAAGCAGGAGAAATTGCAGAAAGTGTTCTGCTCCCTGGTGACCCGATGCGTGCCAAGTGGATTGCCAAAACATTTCTAAAAAATCCAAAGATGTACAATGATGTTCGTGGAATGTTGGGGTACACAGGTACTCATAAAGGAAAACGCATATCTGTCCAAGGCACTGGTATGGGTATTCCGTCCGCACTTATTTACTGTCACGAACTTATTAATGACTACGGGGTAAAAAATCTTATTCGCGTGGGAAGTACGGGCTCGTATCAACCAGATGTTAAGCTTAGGGACATTGTAATAGCAATGGCTGCTTCCTCTACATCAGGAATTAACAACTCCAGGTTCATTAATGCTGATTATTCTCCCACAGCGAACTTTGAATTATTCATGAAGGCTGTGCTATATGCTGAGAAAAATAGTATTCCGATAAAAGCTGGCAATGTTCTATCTAGTGATTTGTTTTATGACGATGATTTTGATGCTCATAAAAAATGGGCTGAATTTGGTGTATTATGTGTTGAAATGGAAGCGGCTGGCTTATATACCATTGCTGCAAAATACAATGTTAGGGCACTTGCCATTCTTACGGTATCAGATTCATTGGTAACGGGGGAAAGCACATCAGCAGATGAGCGAGAAAGTACTTTTAACACAATGATTGAAATTGCACTTAATACCTTGAGTTGAGATTAAGGTTTAAATGATGAATGTCATTCTTTATTCCAGAACACCTCCTTAATTTTGAAACTCACCAGATACAAAAGAAATTATGATAAAGACCTTAGACAAAAAGGAAAAAGAAATGTTGCTTAGTACAAATTACATAGGTTCTTTGGGCTATGTTTACAATAACCAACCATTTGTTGCTCCAATAACATATTTCTACAACGAGGAGCAAAACAATATCATTTGTTATTCAGGCAATGGACACAAAATAAATGCGATGCGCAAAAACAATGCAATTTCCTTGTCTGTATCCAACATAGATTCTGTTAATGATTGGAAATCGATTTTAATACATGGCACATATCAAGAGCACACAGGCAGTGCTGCCAAGGCCTTATTACATCAATTCTCACTAGGAGTGAAAGATCTCATCTTAAAAAAAGAACTCAGGGACTTAGATTTTATCAGTCAATTTTCCAGTAAGATATACAACGATGACATACCTGTGGTATTCACCATCAAAATTGATGAGATTACTGGTCGGATGAGGAAATCATAGTTTAAAAGAACAATTTGTAGAATAAAAAAAGTGTATTCTTAATTGAATACACTTTTTTTATTCTACAAATGCTTTTCACATTAGGAACTTATATTTTGCTTGGTGAATTTTGCCTTTCGCTTTTTCAACTGTGTGTCTAAATCCGAAATAGTCTCCTTAACTGCCATTTCAAAGTTCTTCTCATTGGAAGTAGCAAAGATTTTAGGTCCTGGCATACTAAGTTCTATCTCACAGATCTTTCCATTTTCCGAAGGGTCATTCTCTATTTTAAAAAAGACGTCAGCTCGAATTAACCAATCATAGCGTTCATCTAATTTTTTAAGTTTCTCTGTCACATATGAAGCCATCGCTTCACTAGTCTTCATCTTTACAAATTGTATATTAACAGTCATCATATCGTTTGTTTGTTTACCATAAAAATAGGGTTAAATAAAAAATTAAACTATGACATATGTCAGTCTATGGGATTGACACCATTTAGATTTCAAACTCAGGAACACGAACGAACAACTCCATAGTTGTTGAAGCTAATTGCACTGAATTATTGAGGAATGCATCGAAGAGTTATTCAAACCTGGGCAAACGGAATTAATATCCAACTTTGGTACGTCTATTTGGAAGCTCCCATTGTATCATTTCCTTTAGGAACCCATCAACTTTCTCCACTATATTTTTTTCTATCACCTCGCTAGGGTTCACCAGCCCCATTTCTACAACACCTTTTTCCGATGGCATTCCATTTAATTCTGGAAAAAGTACAAAAATATAAACATCTCCACTATAGGTTTGTGAAAATACCAAAGAACCACCAGGAATGAACTGATAAGCTGGAATGCGATTTGTACAATCCATCAATGTCTCAGGAAAGGAATCAAAAGTGATGTTTACGGCTTCATTATTGTGAATCCAGTTAAGTTCCTGTACTTTCCAGCCAACCTTGTACTTTGCTACAATTGCATTTAGTGTTTTTAATAGCAATGGTTTCGTGGTAGTATTCCAGAGGGTCTTTTTCTCTACAACCTTTTCTATAGATGCATTGTAGTCCATCACCCGTTCTTCCAAATGTTCAATTTTCATCTTTTTCTCTTGCTTTGTTGTTCTTTTTTTCTAGTCTGGCTTGCTTCCTAAAATATCCTCTAAACAGAAAATTATGCCTTAGTGCTTCCATATTTTGATCAAGTTTTTCAGATGCTCTCTTCAAATGAATCAAGGTACTATCTATATTTCTTGGTAACGTTTCTTCATTTATGAGGTAATTGATGGCATTATCTTCATTCTTCATCTCAAAAACCATTTCATTCAACATTTTGGTTGCTTCCGATATGGCCATACTTGAAGTCTCAAGTTGTGAAAACACATTTTTCATTTGACTTCCTGCTATAGAATCGGTCAATAAAATGCCAGCAGGACTCTTGTCCATGTCAATTTTTGAGATAAGTGCATTAAGATTGGTTACCGCTGTATTGGTTCCACGAGTGGTTTGGTTTAGATTATATAGCATCTTTTTTATATCCCTTGTAAGTATGGAATCTGAAACCAGAGCCCCCAAAACGCCCTCACCGTTTAAAACTCTATCTGTTATTTGTAGTAAATCCGAAGTCAACAAGGCTGCATTCTCATTGGTAACGTTAAGAGTGGACAACATGTCATCTGTTCCAATCTTGCTGTAGGAGGCTATCGTATCTTTTGAAATTACTGCTTGTAAGTCTGTTTTCCCAGGAATGATATTGACAACCATGCTACCTACCAATCCATCTGAGCCAATGCTGGCTATAGCATCCTTTTTGATGAAAGCTCCAGTTTTTTCCTCAATCATCATCTGTACTACTATTTCAGCATTGTTCATCATTTCGATGTTGTTCACCGTACCTACATTGATTCCAGAATAACGTACATTATTCCCCAATTGTAGGCCATTCACGTTTTGAAATACGGCATACAATTGAATGTTCTTGCTAAAGATGTGCTGACGGTTTCCAATGAGATAAAGAGCTACAACAAGCAACAATGTACCTAGGACTATAAACAAGCCTACTTTTGACTTATATGATTTGCTCTTTTTCATAATCTTCAATTTTTAAAGAATGCTTTTATCTTTGGATCTTTAGATGCTGACAATTCTTCAAAAGTTCCTTCCGCATAATTGATACCATCAACCAACAGAATCATACGATTGCTAATTACCCTAGCACAATCCACATCATGCGTAATTATGAGAGAGGAGGTATGATATTTCTTTTGAATGTCTCGCATTAGTTGTATGATTTCTTTGGCAGTTATGGGATCAAGTCCTGTAGTAGGTTCATCATAAAGAATAATTTGTGGCTTTAAAATAAGTGCTCTTGCCAGAGCAACTCGTCTTTTCATTCCGCCAGAAAGTTCAGCTGGCATCAAGTCAATTGCAGAAACCAATCCCACATTCTCCAATGCCTCGATAATTGATGATTCCAAGCTTTCGCTTGCTTTGACTTTGCCTTTGTGCCTTCGGAGTGGAAAATTCAAATTTTCCCTTACAGTCATGGAATCGTACAATGCACTACCTTGAAATAAAAACCCTATTTCTGTTCTGAGAACATCCAATTCTTTTTGACCAAGTTTTACGATATCAAAGTCTTTGATCGTGATACTGCCGCTATCTGCCTCCAACAAACCTACCAAACATTTTATCATAACCGATTTACCCGAACCGGATTTACCCATTACGACAAGGTTTTCTCCCTCATATAGCTTTAAATTGAAACCATTGAGAACCTGGTTGTCACCAAAGCTCTTGTAAAGGTCTCTAATCTCCAAAACAGGTTTTATGTCATTTTTTTCTTCTCTCATACCTCAAAAAAAATATCTGTAATAAATACGGCTATGAAATCGATGATGAAAAGCAACATCGATGTGTAGACCACTGCAGCATTGGATGCTTCACCTACACCCACTGTACCTTTAGAGCAATTGTACCCTTTATAACATCCTACCAGACCTATGGCGAAACCAAAGAAGAACGATTTAACGGTCGCAGGAATGACATCGCTAAATTTCAACGCATCAAATACTTTATTAAAATATAATAGGTAAGACACCTCACCCTTTAAATTCTCGACTATGGCGGAACCCAACAAGGCAACACCATCCCCCATTACAATAAGCAACGGAAGCATTAATGTAGTGGCAAGAATACGTGTAACCACCAAGTATTTGAATGGGTTTGTCCCAGAAACCTCCATGGCATCTATCTGCTCCGTAACTTTCATACTACCTAGCTCCGCACCAATTCCGGATCCTATTCTACCAGCACAAATAAGAGCTATTATAACAGGTCCAATTTCACGAACAATGGAAATGCTTACCATTGAAGGCATCCAAGAGACAGCTCCAAACTCCAACAAGGTGGGTCTGGACTGCAAAGTAAATACCATCCCAAGAATAAAGCCTGTGACGCCTACCAAAAGGAACGAGCGATTTCCCATCTGGTAACATTGTCGAATCAATTCCTTCCATTCAAAAGGAGTCGTAAACACTTCCTTGAAAAATCGAAGTGCAAAATATGTCATGTCACCTATCTCGTCAAAGAAACGCTTAGCTTTTAATGCTATGGAGTTTGTTCCGTTCAATATTTATCATTTTACTGAGGTAAAAATAGATTTCACATACGGAAGAAGAAATGATATAAATCAGTTGTTCAAACTGATATTTATCATGGTATCGACTTCGATTGGGTTGTAAATTCACGTACATAAATTTCATATGATGAAAAAGACATTTCAAATTCAAAATCTAAAGTGTGGTGGTTGTGAAAACACCATCATCAATGCATTGCTGAAAATAGATGGGGTAAAGAAGGTCTCCATACATTCAGATGACAGCTCCATATCACTTACTTATAAAAATGATGATGCCTTCAAAAATGCTCGAAGAAGACTTTCCCAAATTGGTTACCCAATTCAAGGAGATGTCAATACCATTGTAAAACAAGCAACTTCATATGTAAGTTGTGCCATTGGCAAACTAAGCAAACAAGACTATGAAGACAAAGAAGTTGACTGAAAAGCCCCTCAATTACTTCCAGCAATTGATGTCGGTGGAGATTGAAAACCAAATTTGGTTTGTGGTAGATGATGTAACCAGCATTTTAGAACTAAAAGACCCTGTTCAGGTTTTGGACAGCCTTGATGACAATGAGCGCTCTACTTCAGAAATATTTAGAAATGGAGAAATGCAGCAAGTGAATCTTATTTCTGAAAGTGGACTCTATGGACTCATTTTCAGGAGTAATACAGAAAGCGCCAAGCGTTTTAGAAAATGGGTTACAGAGCAAGTCCTCCCACTTATTAGAGTACGTGGTTACTATACAACCAAACGATTGGAAATCCCAAACTTCGTAATTCGCTTCAATGATAATTATGATCGTATTGCACCTGGGCATTTTTCAGTATTAACCGAACTTTTCATTCGGCTTTATGGGCGCTTTGAGAAATTGGGATATCACATTCCAAACAGGGCTATGACTGGGAAGCAAATGCGACCAGAAGTGAGCGTGGGCATTCACTTTGACAACTATTTGGAAAAGAACTTCCCAAAGAGCAAGGAGGATTACCTACTTTATCCACATAGACTACCAAATGGCAAGGAAATACAAGTAAAACAGTATCAAAACCACTTGTTACCAGCATTCATCAAATTTTTAGATGAGATTTGGATTAAGAAATTCGCCTACGCGTATTTTGAAGAAAGAGATCCGAAGGCACTTAAATTTCTTCCTAAGTTATTACCCTCCTAAATTGCTTAAGATACTTGCTACCCCTATTCCCAATATCAACAACAATACGATCTGTCGAAACTGCTCTTGTGAAATTTCATTTAGAATGAGTTTACCTATCCAAGTCCCCACAACACCTATTACCATTAAAATGGGGATGAGATACAATAAATCCTTACGCATGTATCCATTGAAGTAGTAGACGATGGTCCTGCTAAAATCAACTCCTAAGTCAATAACGGCAGAAGTTGCAATAAATTTGTCCTTGTTCATTTTGAAGGCCGATAGGGTAATACCTCGAATAGCCCCTCCTGTTCCCAAAATTCCTGCGCTCAATCCAGAAAGTATTCCCCCAACAATGGCATTTTTCATTGTTGCCTTAACGATCAGTTTCTTGAAAATGAGAAAAGTCAAACTCAAAACAACCAAGAAAACCCCCAACAAATAGGTAAGGACCAAAGGATCTAGGTATTGACTTAAAAATCCACCGACAACAACAAAGATTACTGCTGGTATTCCCAGTTGAACAATTACTCTTTTATCTAATCCTTTTCTAAAAAATGCAATTTTGGTAATGTTGCTGGATACGTGATACAAAGCTGTTATGCCCAAAACCGATTGAAAGTCCAAAAAGAAGTTAGCTATAGGCACAAAGAAAACCGATGAGCCAAATCCGCCCACGGTTCCCAATATTTCAGCTATGATAGAAAGTATTATGAATATAGGAAGATACCTTGATAGCATAAGCGATTTGTTTGAGGCTCAAAAATAATCTTGAAAGAAATCATAATCTATGATATATGTCACTTGAGGAAAGAGGGACTAGACATGCTCTTAAAAACATTATGATCATCAATCTCGTTCTTCGCACACCAATCCAAGCACAATGCAACTTAAAACATAAACGACGACAAATAATCAAAATACGTATCATCCAGCATTAATTTGGACGACTGGTTTCTTCCTTCAATACCTCCTATGGATGTTTTCTTGGTATGTGATAAAGTCTATTCCATATTTTCAAAATGCCTTTGCCAAGATCAATTTTTCCTTGATTCTTGATTTCATCTGTTAATATTTATTGTTTTTCATTGGCCATCCGTTAGATTCACATAATCATTCTGCTGTGTATCTAACTTTTTAGCTATGAATGTTTCTTCTTGTATTTTTTCCCATACCAAAGTAAAATGCCGCTAATAGGTAACGATGCGCAAATCAAACTAGTCAAAAAGGCTATGATCTTACCTACAACACCTCCTATTGCCCCAATATGAATGTCATAATTCATACGGATTACCTTGTCTGCAAACTTGGCATCTTCATATTTTCCATATATACTCGGAGTTTCGATCTCCTTCAATGTCTGTTGATCGAAGAAAAGATAGTCCATGTCGTAATACATTCCTACAGTATTGGTAGCTTCAACTAGTATTGAGGTCGAGTCATTGGCTGGATAATGCAACTCGAAGCTTTTTGCATTCCCATACTTTTCATACAAAAAGGGAATCAAGCGGTCGTAGGCTGGAGATGCATTCGAATCGACCATTTCTGTACTTATGTTATCAGGAGTGATGAATTGAGGGGCTTTGTCTCCCCCTGTCGACACATATGCAATGTAATAGAACCAATTGAATGCCATGACACAGCCAGTGAAAGCGAATATCAACCCGAATGAAGATATGTAAAACCCAATGATCGTGTGCAAATCGAAATTTTTCCTTTTCCAACGCGTCTTGTCGTTCCAATCGAATTTAAATCGTTGCTTTCTGCTCTTATTGTTTTTTGGCCACCAAAGAAAAATACCGCTGACCAATATGATGAGAAACAACAATACGGAATAGGACACGATTCTAGAACCTATGGCCTCCGGCAGCCATAATCGCGTATGTCCCTTCAATACAAAACCAAAAAAACCAGAATCATGATCCACCTTTTCAATGAATTCCCCTGAATATGGATTTAAAAAGAGACTCTGATAAAATACTTCTGGCCCCGCTTCATAGAAAACGACTTCTATGGCATCATTGGCTTTCCCATAGACTACGCCATGAATTGTCCTATCTGGAACTATGCCTTCTGCCACCTCCCTTATCAAAGAAGGCCTCATAAACTCCTGTTCCTTGGGTTGTACATGTCTATAATCGTCATAAAGACTTTCTATTTCCTCCTTGAACGTCCACAGACAGCCTGTAATGGAAACGATAAAAATTACAACACCCGTTGCCAATCCCAACATCTTATGGAGTTGCAAGATTCTCTTACGTGCATTATTTCTTTTTTTATTTGCCATGTTCTTAAATAAAGACATACTCCCAAATACGAGATTCAGGAGTATATGGTTAGGGAAGCATCAAACAACCGAAGTCATCTATAGTTTATAAAAACCTTTGATTGTCTTCCCGATGATTTCTGCTCCTTTGATTCCTATTGCCGTTTCCACATCCACCTGATAGACATATGCCCTCGTTTCCGTTTCTATGCTTACATATACTTTTCCTTCTTCGACCAACACGGGAGAAGAATAGCGTTTGGCATGCAAAGGGATGTTGGCAACGTCTGTAACTGTTTTTGTTTCCAAATCCACAATGACCAACTTTTGATTGAATGCCACCTCGTTTCGGGTAAAGGCATCCCAAGGATTACCGTTGTCATTTGTCAATATTCTAGCAATCGCCTTGTTGTTCCCCACGTAATCAAACCAAAATAGCTTTCCTCCGTTCGTGGCTTCTTCGACATTGAAGAAATAATCTGGATCAAATTCCGTTTCACCGGATTTAATTCTCAATATGCCAGATGGTTTCGTGGCTGCAGGATGAAAACCAGCCATGGTTGCTCCACATGAAAAAGAATACAAATCGCCATTGTCTGCTTCTATGAGTCCAGTGGTCGTACCATTCACTCCGATGTTGCTTGTTCTTGGATCGCTGATTATCTTTTCTGGTTCTGCTCCCACGTTTGGATAAGGATATACCGCCACAAATGCCTCGTTGGCTTCCGGTGTGGTAAAGTTACCTTCCGAGTCCAACTTTTGAAATGGAATGAACAATTTGCCTCCACGAACTTTTAAAGCTGTAGGCCAAGCAACCAGATTGTTGGTTTCATCCGTAAAAATCTTCGTTCCCACGATTTTTTTCACATGAACAGAAGCCACGTCGATAAAATGCAGTCTTCTATTTGCAAAGCCCGCCCTTGGAATTTCCATTGCCAACAATGTCTTCTCATCCTCGGATTGACCAAATAGTTCCAAGGCGTTTTCAAAGATGAATTCTCCTTTTTTCTCAATAAGTCCATTTCCATTGCTGGCATATCCTGCACACTGGTTGTCGGCACTGTAACCAGATGCAAACAATGTATTTCCTACTGGATGGTAAAATCGCCACCCTGTTTGTTCGACTCCTGTACCTTCGGACGTTATGGTTCCGGACATGATGTCCCTTTTGCTTACGATGTATTCCGTTTCATCTTGTCCCGTTGTCTTCAAGGCCATGGTGATTCCAGAAGAGGATTGTTGTGTAACGCTTGGCGTATCGTCATCTTTGCTGCATGAACACAATGCCAGCAATGCCAAAATTAATATGTGATTGATTCTTTTCATGATTGTTATTTAATAGTTTAACATTTTTATTATTTAATCGAATATCTAAGTTTCAATGCCATCGCCCTTCCTGGTCTTTGAATTCTAAAGTTGTCATATAGCAACTCATTCGTCAAGTTGGTCACAGAAGCAGAAATGCTTAGTTTGTCATTTGGTAGTGTATATTCCACATCCAAGCCATGTGCCAATTGCGTGGGTATGGTATGCTTGTCTTCCCGATTGCCTCCGTTCTCGTCCTTGAGAAAGAATTCATGAACGAAACGCGTATTCCAGTGTAATGTCAATCGTCTTTCCAACTTTCCATGAAATGGTCTTACCATCAAATTCACATTTGCGAAAAAGAAAGGGGTATTGGGTACTTTCCCCTTGTAATTGCTATTGGGTTGCCCTTCGTTGAATTCGTTCTGCTCCGTAATGTTTTGGTACGTTACATTGGAGAATATCGCAGCAACACCCTTGTAATCCAAACTGATCCCATTTTCAATTCCCTTGGTGGTTACCTTTACCAAGTTTGCATAGTTTCCAAACACTCCAGCTGGTTTGAACTGAATGAAATCGTCCGAAAATCGATAGAATACGTTCCCTTCATACTTTATCTTGAAAGCATCAAATTGCTTGTTGAATCTAACTCCTAGGTTGATGTTGTCGCTAATCTCCGGTTTCAATTGCGAGTTTGGACTTATGTATATGCCATCTCCAAGGATTTCATGGGGCTCAGGCAATCTATATGCCTTTTCATAAGATCCCTTCAACGTCAAATTCCTGGAAGGGTGAAAAGCCAAAGACGCACCAAAGCCCGTACTTGCAATTGACGGTTTTGAAACGATGTCCACATTCGAGTCCAAAGGATCCTGATGGATCATCTTCCCTTTGAAAAGGTATTCTTTGACGAAAATTACGGCATCGAATCGTTTCGAATCGTCTTTGAAGCCATAGGCAATGCCTCCTACGTACTTTTCGATGTGATTGGGATTTGTGAATGACCTATTCAATTCATCCACTTCATCTCTCCCCTTTCTCCTAAGGTAGTTTTGACTTAAATTGAATTCTATTCCATGGTTTTTTAATGGCTGGTATGAGACATGGAATTGAGACCTTATCAATCCATCATTCAATTTGAACAACGACTTTCGCTCAAACAACTCTCCTTTGGGATCATCCGGTTCTCTTTCGAAAGCTTGATTGATCCAATTGTACTTTCTATTTCCCGTATCGTCTATCGTCTCTTCGACGGAGCCCGCCAACACGTTTGCTGAAAAGCTTACTTTTTCGAGTTTCTTCCTGATGGCGGATGACAAAAGGAATGTACTGTTTCGGGTATTGAAATCTCCAAAGGGTCTGAGTATGTTGAAATCCGGGTGTTGATATTCCTTCTTGTTGTTTGCATAGATAGCCTTCAATTGCCAATGGTCAGCAATTTTACGGTCTACCATTCCAAATTCGGCAGATAGCATCCCAGATGTATATTGGTCATGAAACCTCCTTACATCCGTAACACCGACATTGTTTCCATTTTCATCGTATACTGGTACGTCTTTCGTTAAAAAGTCATTGTCCGAATGGTTAAAGAATGAATTTATCTTGTAATACTGTTTTTTTTCCTCATTGAAGTGTTTCGTGTTCAAGGCAAACCGATGCGTATTGAACGAGCCATAGCCATAACTTGCATCCATGAAGCTGTTGTTCTTGTTTTCCGTGACTATGTTAATTGCTCCTCCCAAGGCATCTGCGCCAAAGGATATGGGCACCACTCCTTTATATATCTCGATGCTCTCGATCAAATTTATGGGATAGTTGTTCAAAGTCAATGCCGTACCGAAATTCTCCATTGGTACCCCGTCTATGAAATAACGTATTTGGTTTCCGGACAATCCGTTCAACGATAGCTTGAAACCCGACCCCAAGCCACCACTTTCGCGTATGTTTATCCCTGGAGTGATTTTGATGACTTGATTTATGTCGGCACTCAAGTTCTTGAGTTTCTTGGTTTCGATTATCGCCAAATCGTATCCTGTGCTTCTTTTGGTTTCTGCTTTGGTCTTACCAGCAACGACAACCTCGGACAACTCGCTCACTTCTTCCTTTAAAATAACTCTTATGACACTACCTCTTTCATTGGGAGTGACTATGCCAATATGATCAAAAAAACCAACCATCGATATCCTCAAGTCATACGTTTCATTCTTCAATCCCTCGAAAACGAAACGGCCTTCTTCATCCGTAGATGTATATTTGTTTTCTCCAATTTTTACCGTAGCCCCAAACAAAGGGCTTTCATCTTCATCCAAGACCACACCATGGACATTATTCTGTCCATAGCACAAAATCCCCAGCATAAACAGGAGGCACTGACACTTTTTTCTTATGAATACTATCACGACAATTGCATTTTTTTCAACAATTTCTTTAGACTTTAACATTATTATTTATATTTGGTCTAAATAAACTTAAGCGCAAAATTAGCATCTAATCGAAAAAGAAAAATGACGTATTATGGATAAAAAAAGACGTGACTATGAAACGTCTGAAAAATTGACGTCTAAACAGGAATGCAAACATTTTTGGGCATCGATAATGACTCCTCTGAGTTCTTGTGAAGTTTGTGGCTTACAGCATAAAAAATTTGAATTCCTATCAACCTATGGCACTGGTTCTTTTGAGTTTTTTTCCTTTGATAGTCTCTATGTAGGGATTACGGATGTCAGTTTGAAGAAAAACATAAACCTATCGGGTATTCGGGCGTATGAGACCTTCGAACTTTCATTCTTGATGGAAGGAGAACAAATCATCACGTTGGATGCACAAGATGAGGATCTCATCTATGAGAGTCAAGAATGCTACCTACTGTACATTTCCAACAATTCTGGACATGTTCGTTACCTAAAGAACAAGCCTTTCAAGGAAATCAAGGTACGCATGGATAAAAACTTCATTGAAAAACATAGACTCGACGAAGTCTATGAGTTGCATAAGAAACACGAATTGCATGGGGTGAGGAAAAAAATATCTGAACCGATAAGTGCCAAAACCCAAGAGATATTGACAGAACTTCTGTCCGACAAGAGGCAAGGCTTGTTAAAACGGTTGTTCCTAGAATCCAAGGTGTTGGAATTGCTATCCTTGCAACTGGACACCAACAAAAGAGCCAAATCCGACTTCTTGAACAAAGACCCAAAATCCATTAAAAAGATATACGAGATACAATCCATAATAAATTCCGACCTCACCGAGCAGTTCTCCATCCAACAACTATCTAGAAAGGTCGGTGTGAATGACTTTGTCGTAAAAAAAGAGTTCAAACGCATCTTTGGAGAAACCATATTCGAATATGCATTGACACAGCGCATGACCAAAGCCAAACAACTATTGAAACATAGCAAAAAACCCATCTATGAGATTTCCGAATTGGTAGGTTATAAGAATGCCACACATTTTACTGCCGCCTTCAAGAAAGTGGAGGGCATCACCCCAAAGAAATACAGAAATGCATCCATTGAAAAGGTTTCTTGATGGCAAAACCATTCAATTCCTTTTTGTATTGATATCAATTCTAATTCCCATAAATTAGAATTACAATCTCGTTTAGTATATTTGAGTATTTATGTTGAATGAATGCATAAGGGAAACACTTGTGACTGGTTGTATTTAAGCAATAGTTTCAGATAATTATGAAGAATTGAATGGGATTAGACATTACACATTATAAGGCTACTATGGAGAAGGCTGAAAGCCACACTCTATTTTACATTGGTAACGATATTTATGGAAAAACAGGAGCCCTAATTAGAGAAAATTTTGATGACTTTAATGTTGATTTTGATCATTTCAATAAATACATACAGCATATTGATGTTCCAACTGAGGTAGAAAGTGTAATAATTATAAAAGGACCTGAAAATCTAAAAAAAGTAAAAGACCATTTTCAGTCAAACAAAAGAACTTTTTTGATTCGAGAAAATGAAGAACAATTTAAAATAGAGTTAAACGATTTTGAGAAAAAGAGAGGCTATCAGAAATTAAAAAAGGTTTTTGAAGATATTCATTATGCGGATTGGATCATACTGAAATATTATACTATAGAAAAAAAAGAAGGATTCTATTTTAAAAGCGTAGGAGATCAACGAAAAGGTATGAACGGAAAATTCTGGGACAAATTCTGTAATGGAGTCAAATACAACTTTGCACTTAAAGAAGACTTTGATTATGCTTTTACTTGTGTGGATAGCTATTGGGATACTGACACCGAAGAAAGTGTTAGACGAAGGAGAGAAGAATTTAAAAAAGGATTTATAGATAATTTTGAATTTGGAGCAAGCTTCATCTCTATATCCTATTAACTTTTAATTCGGTTCCAATTTCTGGCTTTAGCAAATACTAATAAATTCCGATTTTCCTTATTTCCAATAAAACAAAAACTTCCCCAAATTGATGTAGAAACTCTTGTTAAGATTACTCTTGTCTCCACTAAGATACTCTAATGGTAGCTATCTAGGAACAACAAGAACCAAAGCCAAACAACTATTGAAACATAGCAAAAAACCCATCTATGAGATTTCCGAATTGGTAGGTTATAAGAATGCCACACATTTTACTGCCGCCTTCAAGAAAGTGGAGGGCATCACCCCAAAGAAATACAGAAATGCATCCACGGAAAAAGTTATTTAAAAACACTTCTGTAAACTTACTTCTTGGTCGTAAATCGCAAATGTCATCTACAAAAGAAGACTATGAGATAATAAGCAAGATAGGCAATCGGAAATTGAGGAATCTAGGGGGGAAAAGCAAAAAGCTGGCAGTTACCAACTAATTGTTAAAACAGGCTTTTTGCCATTGCAAAAAGTGTATTGCCCTATGATGAGATCTTAATTAATCGTGTTAGTTTATTCTATAGAATTTTGTATATCACTAAAAATACGCTGTAAAATACTTCTTATGTTAGTAAAATACTCAACTTGCCCAGACATCTTGTAAGAAAAATCAATAATTTTGTTATGATTAGTATTTAAACCTTTTGGAAGCTTTATATCAATATAATATATAGAATCATGAAATACTTTTGATTTATTATTTATAACTCCTATTATTTCTCCATACTCATTATTTGGGTAATCGTTTAATTTAATATAAACAGTATCAAGGTTTTTAATTTTACCATAACCATTTGCAGACATTATCCCTCTTGCATGTAAACTATCAATTTTTGGTAGTAAAATAAATAAAGGAGTATCTTTTTTTACAAGGTCTATTCTGATGCCGAACTCTCAATCTTTAAGTGGATCGAGACTTGGTACAATAGAAATAGAAGACACTCGGCTTTGAATTACAAAACCATTAATGAACTTGAATTAGAAATTAATAACCACAAACTAGCTGCATGATCTTAACCTAGTGTCCACTTTTTTGTTGCATATCCAAGAAGTTTAGTCGCTACTCCTTGAAAAAAGAAACAGAAGTAGAGTTGCTACTCC
>JAHDHI010000072.1 GCA_020631395.1 Bizionia sp. | reverse complement strand
GATGGGAATGGACAACGAATAGTTGTCTATTAAATACAGTTAGAAAAAAGACAAGACGCCATTATAGAGCCCTATGTATTCTAGACTTAGGCATTAAATGCTGCAATAGCGTTTATTTAGAGGGCATAACGGCCATATTCCATTGTATTCATAACTTCGATGCAATGCGTCAAACAAAAACTTGAATGCATCAAGAAGGGGAATGGGGACAAGCTATATTTACTTTACGTACAACTTTAAAAACAAACAATTACCATGAAATATCTATTGAGTATGATTGCTTCTCTTGCGTTTGCACTTTCATCTTGTCAAACAGGAAAGTTGGATGTAATGGGAGATATGAACAAAGAGATCGAAGAAGCTTCGGCAGTAGAGACCACCACCGGTTCCTCGTTGCTTTGGGTTATCGAGGATGCAGGAAACCAAGCCAGGGTATTTGGTTTGGATGGCAAAGGGAACGTTGAAAAGGTATTGAATGTCGAAAATGCAAAAAACAATGATTGGGAGGATTTGACTTCGGACGATTCCGGCAACCTTTACATTGGGGACTTTGGAAACAATTCTGAAAAGAGAAAGACGTTTGCAATCTTGAAGATTTCCAATGTCAATGAGGCAAAAGGAGCCACAAAAGCTTCCGTAATTAATTTTACCTTGCCAAAAGGCGTGAAGTCCAAAGACTTCGAGGCGTTTTTTCTATATGGGGACAGTTTCTACATTTTTAGCAAAGAGCGTAAAAAGGCAGTGGTGATAAAGGTACCCAACAGGATTGGTTCGCATAGGGCCGAATTGGTGTCGAAATACCATTTGAAAGGAAAGGACACCAAAGTGACTTCTGCCGACATCAGTTCGGATGGAAAGACGATAATCCTGTTAAACCATGATAGCATATGGGAATTGACGAACTTTGAAGGCGATGCCTTTTTCAAAGGGACGATCAAAAAAATAGAATTGGAGCATGATTCCCAAAAGGAAGGAGTGTGTTTCAAGGGTGACGATACACTGTACATAACAGACGAACGCAACAAGTCCGATGGTGGCAACATTTATAGGTTTAAATTGTGACGTAGAGGTAAACTAAAAAAGAGGCTTGGGTTCTCGAATGAAAGCCCCAAGCCTCTTTTTTTAGCTTGCATGCCAAATTGTTTCAAGGCGTTAAAAGTTCAATCCAAATCCAAAGGAGAATCGCATGCCTTCCACGCTATTGAAGAAATTGAATGTGCCTTGTATGGAGTCTGCAGCAGCAATCCAAAAACCACCTCCATAATCATTGTGCCATTGTTTTGAGTTGCCATCCTTTAGCCAAACCCTACCGACATCGCCACCAACAAAGACTCCAATTTGTAGAGGCAATGTATTTGTCTTGAAGGAATCGAATGCATGTCGTAGATCCGCACTTCCCACCAATGCATTCTGACCTGTGAAGCGTTCCGTCCTATAGCCCCTCAACCCATTGTTTCCTCCTATGTTGGACGCTTGGTAGAAGACAAGGTCGTCCCCTAGTCGTATTTGCGACCTCAAATCCGTCTTCAATACCAGTTTCCTGTTTTTGGAGATGGCATTGTAGAAACCAAGATCCGTGTTTAGATAGCCAAATGTGTTTTTGGTGTCGCTTGGCTCTGTTTTCAAGCCAGCGGACACGTTTAATGTCATTGCTCGGGTTGGTGTGATCTTGTTGTCGAAACTACCATAGGCGTAATAGGTCTCCAACCCGGTGAAGATGCGTCTCTTGTAAAAGTTGTCGTTGCCATTCGATGGCGCAAATATTTCAATGAATCTATCGTTTGTCTTTGCTATTTGTATGCCTTCCGCCAATAATTTAAATCCATAGTCGCTACCAAAGTTCCCTTTTTTGACGAGACCGAAGCTTGCTGCATAAATGCTGGTTTTCACCCTGTTGTAATTTAAGTCGAGATCGGAATCGTTGTTTGTGGTTTGGTTTCCGTAGCCAAAGAAGTTGTTGGAGAAGTTTTCCGATGTCAATCTTCCTGATGCTTGAAGGTTCCAATCTCCAAACAAATTTGCAAATTCCCCTTTGTAGTCCAAACTAAATCCGTTGGTGGCAAAATAATAGCCAGCCTTTATCTTGTGTTGCGTCGTAAATGGATTGCGGTGAAACCCTTTGGTCGTGGATACCTTGCTTATGCCCAACAAAAAGCCATCATCTGGATTGTAGCCCAAGCTAGGCGTTATAGACCCGGTTTTTACCATGTTCTTGTTGAAGTCGAAAAGGTTGTTGTTGTAAGTGTCCGAAAAATCCACTTTTGCACCTTTGTTTACCTCAATGTTGTTTTTTTTCGACTTATGGTCGTAAATTCTAATTCGTCTTCCACTTTCAATGCGGTAGGTATCGTTGCCTTGACCTCCTATGAGGCGTATGTAGATGGGGTTGTCTGCCTTTCCTGTGGCTTCAAATACATCTTTGTCGTCCAAGCCATAGATCCAGAGTTCCTTCGTCACTTTCTTGTCGAAGGTCCTATCGAGAATGACTTCCCCTTTTTCACCTCCTATTATCCTCGATATCTTTACATGGGTTTGGCCATTTCCAACTCTTGTTATTTCAATGAAGTCGTCTTTGTCCGTTCCCGTAAGGATTACCAACTCGTTCAAATAGTGGTAGTAGCGCTCTGCGATGTCTTTCATGTTTGCCCTTCTGCCTTTCAAGTGTTGTTGGATCTCTTCGAGGGAACTGTCCCTTGCTTCTTCGGGAATTTTGGAAAAGGCGGTGGCAATCACTTCATCTGTAATGTGGTCTTGGAGGTATTGTGCTTGCTTTAGCCAAGCTTCTTTTTCGGATTGTTGTATCAAGACCTTGTCCAACTTCATGCCTGCACTGTTCATCCATTTTATGTCCTTCAGTTCGGAATCATACACTTGTAGTTGTTTCGTGGAGCCTGAAAGTGTTCTCAAGACATCCAATAGCGCCCCATCAAAATTGGAGAATACTTGATCTCGATCCCTAGGGATGGGCCTAAACAGCTTGTCTCCATTGTCTTGGTTGAATTGTGCCCATCTCCATTGGTCTTGATGCCTATCCCAATCTCCCAACAACATGTCGAACAGCCTGGCGCGAATGTATGCATTTTCATCGATCTTGTATTTTTCGTCTTCTCTGATCTTTGAAATGATGTCATGGGTGCTTTCCAAGTCGTCTGCATAGCCAAAGTTTCTTTCGTCGGAGTAATTTTCTTCGGGCCGTTCTTCTATCATGTACAACTCATTTCCATAATCTGCGTTGTAGTTTCCCATATACTTGTGTTTGGGAATGTAGAATAAGCGCGGGTTGGTATGGTAGACTCCTGCTGCATCCGATAAATCCGGAACTACGGAAAAGGCATAGGGGTGTGCTGCCGTGTAGAAGTCCAAGATGAGGTCTTCTATGTAGGTCTTGTCGAAATCGTCTTCTACGTAGGTTTCCTTGAATAGCACGGTTTGTAGGTACTGCGTGGCACTTTTGCGGAGTGCGCGCATGTTCAATTCACGACCATCCTTCATCTTCAAACGCAAGGATCTGGTTTGGTGGCCACCACCTGCCCGTACTATTTCCAACCCACCGTACAAGGTGTCCAATGTGGCTACGGGGACACGTACCTTCGTACTATACAGGTCACGGTATCTATCACCCAATAGAACTTCATGAAAGCCCGATTTTTCTGTTTCCTCCTTTGTGTATATGGCGGCTTCCATGCTAGAGGGAAAGGAATCCGGAAGGGCATCCGTATCGAATGCCTCCCTTGTCTTTTTCAGGACTTCTTTCGTGTACAGCAATTTGGGGTTTCCATTGTCCTCGCCATAGAAGCTCACCCATGTGCTGCCATCCTTGTAGATGTTCAATTGTGCAAATCCTTGTTTGCCATAGGCAAACAAACCATCGTTGTTTAAGGCAACGACCGCTTCTTTTGCTCCAGATCCCGATACTATTTGCTTGATGGCATTGTTTTCTATGTATTGCAACGTGTGTTCGTGTCCAGAAGCGAATACGATGTTGTCGTAATCCAATGCCAATGTCTCTATCCTCTTCATCAATTCGTTGTAGCGCTCGTTGTACCTGTCTTGTATGGAGACGCCTCCTTGTGTTCTCACTTGTGTCAACAATGACCCGAGAATTGGCATTGGTATTTTGGATTGGGTAGGGTACAAGTGCTTTTTTGCAGAATAGAAACCACCATGTAGGCCATTGGTGTACATGGGGTGATGCATGGCAAAGACGATCCTTTTGTTTTGCGCTTTTTTCAATTCACCTTCCAATTCTTCCAAGAAGCGTTTGCGGGTCTTTATTTCGCAATTGTCATTTATGGATGGGTTTTTGTTCCAATTCTCCAAGTACCACTGGGTATCGATTGCTATGAGTTGCACGGTTTCGCTTACATCTATGCTTTCCAAAGGGCAACCGTTCTCCGGTTTGTATGTGTTTTTGCCCAATGCACCCTCTATGTACTTCTCTTCTCGTTTTACTCCTTTTATGCCATCGGCATACCAATCGTGATTCCCTGGCAGGAATATGGTTTTTCCTTTGAAGCCTTCTACGGATTTTATTTGGGCATTCAAATGATGCTCTGCATCACTCCTTCCCTTGGCGTCCTTGTCTGGAAGCCCTGAAGGATAGATGTTGTCTCCAAGGAACAAGGCATAGTCATTTTCCGTACTGCCTTTGGAAATGTGTTTTTGAAAGATCTTCAGCCCAATGGACAAATCGTTCTTTGGAGACTTTCCCGCATCTCCGATGAGATAGAATGTGCGATCGATTTCCTTTGAAGGCATTTCTTCCATGTTCCCGTCTTCAACTTTGTATTGTGCTTTATGGGAGGCACAGTTTGTTAAAAGAGCACATATTAATACGGTTAGGGTTATTTTATTTTTGAGCATATTAAAATTTATAACTTATTTTTTCTGTATTTTGTTAATTCACAAACAAACTTTGCAGATGGCATCCATAATAGAGACTACCGACAAGTATGTATCCGACTTATTTACAAAGAATTTGTCCAATACTTTTACCTACCATAACTACGAGCATACAAAGCGTGTATGGAAAAGTACGAAAGAAATAATAGAAAATTCTGAAATTGATGCGAATGAGTCAGAAATTTTGCTTTTAGCATCACTTTTGCACGATATAGGCTATATAGAGATTAGAGAGGGGCACGAGGAGGAAAGTGTGAAAATGGCCACTGAATTCTTGAAATCCGAAAAGGTGGACAAAGAGACCATAAATGCCGTAAACGGATGCATAATGGCTACCAAGTTGGGAGTAGAGCCAACAAACAAGTTGGAAGAGATCATTAAAGATGCCGATGCTTCCCATTTTGGAAAAAAATACTTTTTCGAGGTTAGCGAATTGCTTCGAAAAGAGTTGGAGTTGCAAGACATCAAGGTGTATTCCGAGAAGGGATGGCGCAAGGAAAACATAAAGATGCTTGGCAAAAAGCACAAATTCTATACTGAATATGCCAATAAGAAGTGGAAAAAGAGGAAAAAGAAGAATTTGTCCAAATTGATGAAAGCCAGGTTCAAGCAACGCTCCAGTGATCGGAAAGAGGAGTTGAAGGCCAAGTACAAGGTTAAGTATAAAAATGAAAGCTCGGAAAGAGGTGTGCAAACGCTATTCAGGGTGGCGTTGAGAAATCACATTAAATTAAGTGACATAGCAGATACGAAGGCAAACATCTTGCTTTCTGTTAATGCCATCATCATTTCTTTGGTGCTGTCCAATCTCATTTCCAAGTTGGACAACCCCTCAAATAGCTACATGATAGTTCCTACGGTAATCTTCATCGTCTTTAGTGTGGCTTCGGTGATCTTGTCCATAATTGCGACTAGACCAAACGTGACGCGAGGAGAGTTTACCAAGGAAGACGTGGAAAACAAAAAGGTAAACCTTCTGTTTTTTGGTAATTTTCATAAAATGGAGTTGAAGGAGTTCGAATGGGCCATAGGAGAAATGTTGAAGGAGAAGGATTATATCTATAGTAGCCTTAGCAAGGACCTTTACTTTCTAGGAAAGGTGTTAAGTAGAAAATATAGGATATTGAGAATTACCTATACCATCTTCATGGCGGGAATAATCATTTCAGTACTGGCTTTTGCAATCTCATTCAAAGCGCAAGAGAAGGTAGATGGTGTTATATCTTTAATCGGATCCCCGTTCTAAAATAGGTACGGGTAACATTGTCCATTACAAATAGGTTGTTCTTGTTCTCGTCTCTCAATTTGTTTTTAAAGGAGAATATGTAAGATGTTCTTGCATAGAACTGAAAATGCCGTGCAAAATGATATTCGTATTGCAAGCCTCCAACGACAAGGGACATGTTGATGCTTTCTGCCATTTTGGAATTGTTTACGGCGACGCCATTCTGCAAATTGGCGGTAAAGCCATCTAATTCCGCATATAGCTTCAATCGGTTCTTTTCGGAGAAGTAATGTTGTATGTTGGTCTTGGGTATTCCCAGGTTACACGACCAATTGCCATGAAATTTTCTATAGTAGCTTATAAATGGGAGAGGAAAGGGAAAACCGCTATTGCCAGAATATCGGACACCCAAGATGAGTCGGTCCTTTTTTATGCCTTCCAATGCCCGTTTTCGGATGAATACCAGATCGAAGGAAAGTACGATGTCGTCCAGAGTCAAATCGCTGGCGGTCAAATTTGTGCTCAAACCAGGAGTGATGCGCATACCTAACCTCCAATTGTCGTTAATGGGCTTTGTGTACCCTATGTTGATGTCCAAAATTTGAAAGTCATTCAAAGCTTTGCGGTCAAAAGGCAAGTTCTCATTGTTGAATCGGAGATTTATGTTGTTGTAGTCCAGCCCCAGCAATAAATATTCACTTGCTCCCTTTAGTTTGAAGGGGTAGTTGAATAGGCCTCGGAAAAGAGTATAGTCTACATCGTCACTGTTGCCTGGTATGTAAGTGAAGTCAATGCGAGCCAAATCACTCAATTGAGAGTGACTCGACATTGGGAGGAGGAAAAGCAAACAAGCTAATTTGAGGATGATTTTCAAAATGGGTCTTGGGTTAGGTTAAAGTATGTAAGCGAGCTCTCTTTCAAATCAGGGTAGATGGTGACACCTTAAAAGAGTTTGTAGTGTTTCAAGCAAATTAGACCCAATGTTAGGATTGTGAGTATCACTATTCCTGCAACGATTATGGTTTTGTATGATTTGTTCTTCTTTATGGGAGCTCCCTTGTCGAGATATTCAAGCTCGTCTTCGTCTTTTTTGTAATCCATTGTTTTTCTTTTTGGTGTGCGTTGTTCGATGTTTCCTATAAGTTAACGAGGTAGTCGTTGGAGAATTGACGCATATGAGAATATTCTTAGCTGTAATGCTTTCATGGTCAAGAATATTTGGTTTTAAGCATAAAAAAACCTCCGAGTGGAGGTTTTTCCATATTGTGTCCTTGGCATTAGAACTTGTCAAACACGTCAACCAAGAAGTAATCGTCATCATCGTTCTCTACGACATAGGTGGCTTCTCCAATTAGATATTCCAACGTGCCTCCATCGACCTTGACGGCGAATCCTTTTTTCGTGGGTACTATTTTAAAAGTGTCATTGGGCATTTTTTTGTATCGTAAAATGATGTAACGGTCATATGCTCTGTCCTTGTCGTTGTCTATGCTAATTAGCTTCGTTACATATTCCAAGTTGGGATTTCCTTTTTTGCTAAGCATTACCCGAGACTTTCTTTTCTCTATGACTTTGAGTTTGTAGGTAATTACCTCTCCGTCCTTTTCAAAGTGGAAGGTTTCTATTTTGGTAGCTTGCATCTTGTCTCTCATGTCTTCTTGAGCGAAAGAGGACAGGGATCCAAATAGCATTAATGTTATCAGGATAAATTTTAAATTCTTCATTGTATGTCATGTTTTTATGTTAATGGTTTTAATGCATTTTTACATGCAGAAAAGAACGCTTGTCTAGTGTTCGATACAAAGGTATGGAGGACACTCGTGAGGCCTTTGCTCATATGCTTTTAATATTGACTCATATCCCTTTTACGTTGAAGTTTAAAGCCATGTCATGGCATTTTTTGAAGGTGTGGGTTTGAGTAGTACATGCGATGTAGCTACATTGTCCCCAATAAAATTAGCTAGGATTCATAGGGCGGTTTTTGGCAACTGGGAGCCAACTGCCATATTTGTTGTCTTCTTGTATTGTTTTGGAGTACTACCATACTCATTTTTAAATATCTTGCAAAAATAACTCCTGCTGGTAAATCCAATGGAGTAAACTATTTCCGATATGTTTAAATCGGTGTTCTTCATCAGCTCTTCTGCCTTCAAGAGACGAATGTGACGAATGTAATCGGATACCGTTCGATTGTTCAAAGCCTTGAAGCCTTCTTGTAGTTTGGCAGGAGACAATCCAGTTGCATGGCAAAGTTTGTCTATGGAATAAGGTTCTTGTGGATTAGCTTTTATTTGCTCGCTTATGTCCAAAATGTTTTTCAATTCGCAGCCATTCAAGGCGCATTTGTTCGTTGTTTGGTTGGATTCGTTGTAAAGTTGTTCGATATGGTTTGCCAGTATCAGGTGATTGGTGGCCTGAAACCTCATCAATTCCGTCATTAGATCTTCTTCCTTGGTTTCCAACAACGATTTTATGTGCTCTCCAATCTTCATGTTGTATGTGCCAAAATGGATATGTCTACCCTTTATTCCCATCGAGTTAAGCAATTGCGTGAGTCTTGCCTTTGGTGGGGAAGTGGCATTTGGCTGCTTTTTGAAATAAGCCATGTTGTCTACGCAAATAATGTTTAAGATGGTTTTTATGTTCGGATTTATATGGATGGTGTTTTTGGCTTGCTTGCCACTTGCAGTGACTACAGTTTGAAGTTGTTCGAGCTTCCTAATGGATGGGGAGTCTTCAAAGGAATGCGAACAATGACCTTCCATACAGAAAATGAAGTGAAATGCTTGGACATCGGAGCTTTCTATCTGAAAAACAAGTTTTTTAGACAGCGATACTTCTACATTGACTGCAATTAAACCTTCATCGAAAGCCAAATGGCGAATCCTGCCATTGCCATTGGCGTTGGAGAAGTGAAGAGAGTGAATGCCGTTGATTGTTTCAATGGTGCCACCAAGATGCGGTTGAAGGTTCTTTAGGTTGAAAGGCAATGGATTATGTTGATTCTTTGTCGGCATTTTATTCCAAATGTTGGATTGATAAATTTAGGGAAGTTGTTTTCTTGCATTTGCCGTTATACAGGTTTTTGTTAACGCTATCGGGTATCTTCATTTTATTGAATGCGTTAGTATTTAATTGTTTAAAGGCAAGAAGCTTGCTGTCTATTTTGCACATTTGCGTGAAAAGAAAAACGATTATGTGTTATAAGATATCCAATACGGCAAGTAGAGAAATGATAGAACGAACGTTTGGAGCTTCATTCAAGTTTCCAAAATTACATAAGGAAACTCCTGTTATAGATGGTTTGATGGAATCCTCCGTTTCTTTGATTACGATGGAAGACAAACAAGAGGTGTCATTGGGCATTTGGGGATTGTTGCCAGAAACATTCAAAGACGATTGGCAATATTTCCAAGATGTGCAAAATACTTTGAACGTAGATATGAAAGGCATCAAGGAGGACCAGAAGTACAAAGGCGTTTTAGAAAACAGACGTTGCTTGGTCTTGGTAACAGGTTTTTTTACATATTATCTACACCACGGCGATTTGTACCCGTACTATGTACACTTGGAATCCGACAACCCTTTTGCAATTGCTGGAGTATACAACAGATTGGACGATGGCTTCATAACGTGTTCCATAATTGTTTCAAAGGCAAATTCATTCATAAAGAAAATACACAACTCAAATACGATGATGCCAGTTGTCTTGAACAAATCGAACCAAAGGAAATGGTTGGACTTAAAAACAGAAGACGATGTGCTCACTACGATAGCAGATACGACTTCCCAACTAAAGTTCAAAGCGCACCCCATAGCAAAGGAGTTTCATAAGATGGGAGTAAATTATGATTCGGTTTTGGATCCCGTTGACTACAACAACATACCCAAGCACTTTTAGATGTTAACCCTCCTTCCCATATCGGGGTGCTTTCTTGAATTTACCCCTGTAATCCTTGGGTAAGATGCCATAGCGAGCAAAAAACATCTTGCTGAAATAACTTCTGCTTTTGTAACCAATGCCGTATACTATTTCTGAAATTGAAAGTTCGAAGTCTTTTAATTGATCTCTTGCTATTTCCAATTTAAGATCCCTAACATACTCGTTGACCGTTTTTGAGTATAGGACTCTAAAGCCCAATTGCAATTTTTTAGACCCTAGGCCGGATAAGATGGAGAGATATTCTATGGGTAGAGGCTCTGAAACATTTTTTGCCATGTGGGCAGAGAGCATGCGAATCTTTTCAATATGTGACAACGATAGCGAATTTAGCAAAACCTTTCCCCTTTGGGCATTTTGATGCTCTTGTAATTGCATGGCCATAATTAAATTAAGTTGCCCTTCAATGAAGAGGGTTCTTGTAATACCTGTATGGCAAGTGCTTTTCAAGAGCTTGACCTCGTCTGCCACTTTAAGACTGTAATTGCCAAAAAGAAGATGGTTGTCATTGCCATGATCGTCGAAAACGATTTGCAATGTCCCATTCAAGGAACTTAGATTGTTGTTTTTCTTTTTTTTATAATTGCATATGTTCAATTGGATGAGGTTGACTTTGATTTGAATGGCCTTGGAGAAGGTAAATGTCTTTTTTGATTGCGCTTTATTGGATGCGATAACGTTTTGATACCGGTTCAAGTTGATTGTCGAGGTGGGATCTTCTTCATTTAATCCCAAGTGGCCTTCAGATATGAAAAGGAAGTCCACTACTTTTTTCAGATTGTAATTGAAGGTTATCTCTGTATGCTCAATGAAGGAAACTTCAAAATCCAAATAGGTCAGCCCCCAATCGAACCCCATGCCTTTAATGACTCCTCTGCCAAATTCGTTGTCAAAGGTTAAGGTGTATTCTCCCCAAACTTCTTTCAAGTCACCATTTATCAATCCTTTCAATTGAAGGAAGATGCCCTTTGCATTAGTATGCCTTATATGTATTTGTCGTGCTTCTATGATTCTCCTTGGAAAGGGTTTTAAAGCACAAAGAACTTCAAATTAGCTCGTTGTCATTAACACAAATGAAACATAAAATAACACTTCAAGGAACTGTTTTTAACACTTTTGGATGGTTAAGGGGGAGAGAATCAAGCAGATTTATTGGATCTGGATTTGTCCAAATAGGCTTTTGGCGTGATGCCGTAGCGTTTTTTGAAGATTTTGGAAAAGTAACTTCTGGAGCTTATGCCAATGGCATAGGTGATTTCGGTAACGTTTAAATCCGAAGTTTCTAGGAGTTTCTTGGCTTTTTCAATACGATGGTTTCTTATGTATTCCTTTACCGAGGACTTGTATAGGTGTTGGAATCCGTTTTGCAAGGTGTTTTGATTTATGCCTACTCGCTTGGCCAACACATTGATGTTGTCTATGCTGGCAATTTCTTCTTCTATAATGGATGCAGCCTCTTTAACGCTTTCTATTGTGGATTGACGCAATATCTTTCGCTTTTCCGGAGTGTTGAGGTCGTCGAGGTATTGTTGCAATTGGTGGATTAGGATTTCGTAGGCTTTGCCTTCAAGAAAAACAGATTTCATGAAACCTTCCAATTCACACTCTGTGAATTCTTCTATGAATTTGGCTATCTCCAAGCTGTAATGCCCTTTGTAATAAAAACTATTGACGCCATTGACATCTCTGAAGAGGTTAACGAGATCGTCATTCATGTTTGCCAGGAAAGCATCGATTTTCTCTTCAAACAATTTTCTGTTTACCTCAATGCTAAAGAGACTGATGGATGTGTTGGCAGGGATTTTAAAAATGTGATTGTTGGTTGGTGTACTGGATGTCATGACGCTCTCCAACCTGTTTATAGTATGTGTTTCTTCATCCTCGGTAAATTCGTGGACAAAAGGGGATTCTCTGTTGAAAATGAGCTTCAATGGATGTACTGCACTTCTTTCTAGTTCGAAAAGGAATGTTTTCTTCAAGAAACAATTGAATTCCAGCACCCCGACACCGCTGTCAAAGGTGATGGCCCTTACAAAACCAGAGCCTTGTTCCTTTGGGATTCTGATGCAATGTTCATTATGGTTGATCTCATAATCGATGTTTAGGGAATTTGCCATGTCTTTTACGATATCGCTCACTTCCATGTCCTTTATTTGTAGTTTTTTGCTCACATTACAAGTTTGATTATGGTAAAGATAATGTATTTGCAAGAGCTTGCCGTTAAAAAAAATAGTCCACCATTGTATTGTTTGAGCAAATAATTAAACCATAAGAGTCAAGCAAGCCTCTTCAATATGTGCAACTTTGCAATGGAAGTATTGGTAAACGGTTTGTCAATACTGAATATTAACCAAAAAAAACAAAATTATGTTACGTTGGACGATCACATTTATAGTATTGGCATTAATCGCAGGAGTATTGGGGTTTGGAGGTATAGCAGCCGGAGCAGCCGGAATAGCAAAAGTCCTATTCTTTCTCTTCATCATACTTTTTGTAATATCATTGATAAGGGGTAAGAAGATGTAATCCAATCATAATCCGATTAACTACGACAATTTATACAATACGAATCATAAAAAAACATACAATGAGAAAATTATCATACCTATTTACAGTATTATTCGCAGCTTCTATATTATTTACTAGCTGTAGAGAGGAAAAATCCACGGGAGAGAAAGTTGAAGATGCAGTGGAAGAAGTGGCAGACGACGTTGAAGATGCAGTAGATTAATTTCTGAAATCCAAAAAAGGACAATTTGAAAAAGGGTAGTGTCGAAGCATTCGATCTGCCCTTTTTTTATACCTTTAACTCAATGATTACGACCATAACAATACTCTTGTACGCGATTTCATCCGGACTGGCTTTCTTGGGAATCATCTTCTATGGAGGAAGACCAAGCAGATCGCTCAGTTGGCTATTGGTAATCGTATTCATGCCATTCATTGGGGTATTGCTCTATTTGTTGTTTGGGATAAATAGAAGAAAAATAAAAATCTTCAAGTTGAAGGAAACCCATAGAAGGAGGCTTTACGACAATAATCGCGATGGAGATGATAGCCAAGGAGGATTCGATGGTTTTGCCTCGAACAAAAAAGAAAAACTATCCAACTTGTTATCCAAAAACAATGATTTCTTGCCTTGCGATGGTAACAAGGTAGAAGTACTTCAAGATGGTGATGCTACCTTCAATGCCATTTTTGAGGCGATAAAGAACGCCAAGGTCTTCATACATGTTCAATATTACATTCTTGAAGAAGGCGAATTGTTGGATGAGATGTTCAAACTATTCAAAAGAAAGATAGCAGAAGGGGTGGAAGTAAGGATTATGTACGATGCCATTGGTAGTTTCGATTGGAGGCACAAATCCATCAAGCGATTTAGAAGCATAGGAGTGACCATATGTGCTTCAATGCCACTGCGATTTGGAAGCATATTATTTTCCTTCAACTATAGAAATCATAGGAAGATAGTGGTCATAGATGGCAAAATTGGCTTTACGGGAGGTTTCAATGTCACGGACAAGTATATAAAACCAATTTCCGAGATGGGAATATGGGAAGACACGCATTTAAAGATAGAAGGCCCAGCCGTGGAAAGTTTGCACAAGGTATTCATAAAGGATTACTACTTTGCCAGCAAGGAAGATATCCTGGTAGAAGACAAATACCTTCCCAAATTAAAAAGAAAAGGAGATAGCATAGTACAAATAGTGGCTAGCGGACCAGATTCTGACTATGCTGCGATAATGCAACAATACATAATGCTAATAAACCTTGCAGAAGACTCCATTTGTATAACCAACCCTTATTTCATTCCGAGTTCGGCAGTGTTGACAGCATTGAAAATTGCCGCACTCAGTGGTGTCAAAGTCCAAATGTTGCTACCGGAGGAGTCAGATTCCAAAATTGCAAGATACAGCATGCGTTCCTACTTTGAGGAAATTATGGAAACAGGAGTGGAGATTTACCTAAAAGGAGATGCTTTCTTGCATAGCAAGATATTGTTGATAGACAACGAGGTGATCTCCATCGGGTCAGGAAACTTCGACAATCGCAGTTTCGACCATAACTTCGAGACCAATGCACTCATCTATGATGGAACGATTGCAAAAGAAACCCATAGGTCTTTTGTGAAAGACTGTGGGAATAGCAAAAGACTGGACTATGAATCTTATGTGGACCGCCCTGGAAAAGACAAGCTTTTGGAAGGTTTGGCTCGCTTCTTCAGTCCGCTTTTGTGATTTAAAACAAGCTGTTCTTTTAGTTGATTGATGCTTTTTTTAGCATTTTGTTTTCTTATGAGTCAAGAACTAAAGGGTTTGAGTCAAACAATGTCTTCTATCTAAAATACCTTTGTACCACTACGAGAAAACATATAACAAAAAAAGACAAAGACAATGCAGGAAGACGTACAGACATCGCTAGAGAAAATAATAGGTAAATTGGAAGGGTGGTTGGATGCCTTGATTACCAATCTGCCAAACATGGGTGTGGCATTATTGGTGCTGATAGTATCCTATTTCATATCTCGATTGGTATATAACCTTACCTTTAAAGTTGCAAGAAGACAAATAAAGCAAACATCCATTGCCAAACTGGTTTCCAGGGCGTCGTCCATAATAGTCGTTTTGGTTGGGTTGTTCTTGGCATTGGGGGCATTGAATCTAGGCAAGGCATTGACAGGTTTGTTGACAGGAGCCGGTATTTCTGGTTTGGTGATAGGTTTGGCCTTGCAAGGGACGTTGTCCAATGCCATATCCGGCATAGTGTTGTCCTTTAGAAAAAACCTGAGGGTTGGCGATTGGATTGAGACCAATGGTTATTCGGGGGAGGTTATGGACATCAATGTAAATTACTTCGTAATAAAGGAAGCAGACAACAACATCGTGGTGCTACCCAACAAGACGATTTTGGAAAACCCCTTCAAAAACTATTCTTTGACCAGCAAGATGCGTGTTACCATAGAATGTGGTGTGGGTTATGAATCCGATTTGGAAAAAGTAATGCAAGTGACCAAGGAAACCATATCAAAATTCTACGATCAGGAATCCATAGGGAAGGAAGTAGAGTTTTATTATACCTCCTATGGCGATAGCTCCATAAATTACATTGCAAGGTTTTGGGTAGATGCAGAAAACAGCTTGGAAAAGCTCAAGGCGAAAAGCAAGTGCATCATAGAGATAAAGAAAGCTTACGATAGAGAAGGGTTTAACATCCCATTCCCAATAAGAACATTGCAATTTGACAACAATTTGACATTGAACAATGCAAAAAAAGAAGAAAGAGAAAGCGTAAACAGCTAATGTTTTGCTAAGCTTGTCGTTAAGTGCCTCCTGGTAGGAACGTTTATTGGTTAGATTTTAGGGAGGCGCCATAGAGCCGTGATTTCATATCACGGCTTTTTGTATTAGAGATCATCTTTTTCGTGTTAGCATCAATCTCTTCGATCGATAAGCGATATTTTGCTCAAAATATATGACAACAGAAACAATTTCGATGACAAACAAACAAATTCCCAAACACATAGAATATGAAGCAGAAAAGGCATTGTCCTTTTATCCAGAACTTGCAGATGTGCCAATAGAATTCAAATTGACCTCAAAAAAAAGTGCGTCGGTAATGAAAGCGCAACCTAAAATAAAAAGCCTATTTAAGAGCAAACGCGAATATGTCATACTTATAAGCAAGAATTTCGACATCCAAAATAGAGAACTATACATGAATCACATACCTCAAAATGTATTGATAGGATGGTTGGGACACGAACTGGGGCATGTTATGGACTACCACAATAGATCCGGTTTGAACTTGATAAGATTTGGCATGGGGTATTTGTTTTCAGAATCGTTTGTACGAAAAGCAGAGCAAAGGGCAGACAGGTATGCCGTTAGACATGGGATGAAAGACTATATCTTGGAAACCAAGAATTATATTTTGAACCATGTGGGGCTATCGGAGAAGTACAAGGAGAAAATCAAACGCCTATATGTTTCCCCAGAGCAGCTATTGGAGTTTGTAAACGAAGAAAAAGTATCACAATAAAAACTAAAAGGACATGCCATTGAAAGGATCTCTCATAAAAGGAATAATTCATCTCAAAGATGCATTGACACCAGAAATAGACAATGTAAAAGCCCAAGAAAACGTATTGCAAGAACTGCTGGTTACTGCAAAAAACACCGCGTTTGGAAAAGCTTACGACTTTGATGCCATTTTGACCAGTGACGATTCCGCAAGGAGCTTTGCCGAAAACATACCTTATTTCGATTATGGGAAGTTGAAATCTGAATGGTGGGATCGCGTCATAGACGGAGAAGAAAATGTGACTTGGCCTGGTAGCCCGGATTATTTTGCATTGAGTTCTGGAACAACGGGGAAAAAGAGTAAAAGAATCCCTGTTACCAATGATATGGTCTCTGCCATAAGAAAAGCAGGGATAAAACAAGTAGAAGCCCTTTCCAACTACGACCTCCCCACAACATTCTATGAAAAGGAGGTAATGATGTTGGGGAGTTCCACCGATCTCAATGAGCGCAACGGGCATCTAGAAGGAGAGATTAGCGGTATAAGCGCAAGTAGAATTCCATTTTGGTTTGAAGGGTATTACAAACCAGGAAAAGAAATCGCAAAAATAGACGATTGGGACGAACGTGTGGATCTGATAGCGAAAAAGGCAAAGGATTTCGACATAGGGGCATTGAGCGGGATTCCGTCTTGGATGGAACTAATGCTAGAAAAGGTAGTGGAATACAACAAGGCAGATACCATACACGACGTATGGCCAAATCTCCAAGTATATACATCTGGGGGAGTTGCCTTCGGGCCTTACGAAAAGAGTTTCAACAAACTATTGAAACATCCAATCACGGTCATAGACACCTATTTGGCCTCCGAAGGATTCATTGCCTTTCAAAAACGTCCCGAAACAAGTGCGATGTCTTTGGTCTTGGACAATGGCATCTATTTTGAATTCGTTCCATTTCACTCGGAACACATCAATGAAGATGGTTCGATAAAGCAAGATGCACCTTCAATGCCATTGTCTCAAGTAGAGTTGAACCAAGATTATGTCTTGCTCATTAGTACGGTAGCTGGAGCTTGGCGATATGTCATTGGGGATACCATTGAGTTTACGGACATAGAACGTGCTGAAATTAAAATCACTGGTCGAACCAAGTTCTTTTTAAATGTAGTTGGGTCTCAGCTCTCCGTCAACAAGATGAATGCTGCCTTGATGGAGATGGAAGAGCAGTTGGATATGGAAATCCCAGAATTCACCTTGTCTGCGGTTAGGATAGATGATGAATTTTATCACCACTGGTATCTAGGAACGGATTGCGATAGGGATGATGAGAGGCTGGCCAATGTGTTGGATGAGCTTTTGCAAGAAGCCAATAAGAATTACAAGGTCGCGAGATCCAAGGCACTCAAAGGTGTTAAGGTGACAACAGTGTCTCCAAGGATCTTTTCAGATTGGAATGGCTTGCAAAAGAAAAAAGGAGGACAAGTAAAAACGGAACGAGTCATGGGAGAGGAAAAATTCAAGATATGGGAAGACTTTGTTGTGAAATCAAGGGAGTAGGTGATAAGACATCGACTCATTTTAGCATTAAATTGCCAGTAATGCGAATATTGTAGAAATACCTGATCCAATTAGCAAATATGTTGCTTTTAATCCCCACGAAAAAACTACCTTCATGTCATCGAATAAAGTTTTCGTCACCAAATAATGCCAACTCCAATCATTTCAAATTGGAATGGGCATAAACAAAGATTGTATTAAAAGTATGGAACCAAGACCCACTTTGATTTGTATACCGGACATTAGCGGTTTTACCAAGTTCATGAGTTCAACAGACATCGAATTGAGTTCACAAGTAATTCCCTCCCTATTGAATAAGGTTATATATTCCAATGTAATAGGGATGAAAGTGTCTGAAATTGAAGGAGATGCAATTCTGTTTTACAAGACAGGGAGTTTGCCTACGTTCAAAGATTTGGTAGAACAATGCCGATTGTTCTATGTCGAGTTTTACAGACAATTGAAAAAACTTAGCAAGGAATTTGAAGAGGAAGCAAAAGGCATTGTCATCCCAGATGTCTTGGGCTTGAAGATGGTGATTCATTATGGAGCGAAAATTAGTGCTGTGCCAATAGGCAAGAACATAAAACTCATGGGGGAAGATGTCATCATAGCACATCGCTTGTTGAAGAACAAAGTTCCTTTCGAGGAATACATCTTGTTGTCCGAGAGCATATTGGAGCAATATAGGGATGAAGTGATAGAATGCAGTTTCGGTTGGGGAGACTTACGGGAAATGGACACGTCATACAAGCACATAGGGGATGTAAGTTACAGTTACATAGACTTAAAACCCTTGATGGAATAAAAAGATCCTTTCAATTTTCAATGTATGGAATTTCATACTTCTCAAATCATACCTGTTTATAATCTTTAAGCTAGTTGCAGGGAGCAATCGAGCTCCATGGTAAAGACAGGGGAGAGGGGGTGACATTGATGTCTATAAAAAACTCAATTTGTTTTTCAACTTGTTCTTGTAGGCCATGGCAGCTGTGGTGTAACCGCCTTCTGTGCCATCTACGAAATGAATGTGGTTTTTCTGTCTGTTTTGCACATGGCAAGACATGATGGAGGCGTGGGTAACGTGCATTCCGTATACGATCCTGTTTTCGGATTCCATGGCATCTAAAAAGATTTGAAATTTGTTTATTTGCTTGTCGTTTCCAGAAATAATCGTGTTTATGGAACCGTCCAACATTATGGTGTCGGATAGTTGGGTTACCTTGTACAAGTAGCGCTTGCCTTCATTGAAAAACCTGAAGTAGTATTTACCGAAAACGGTGATAAGCCAATTGCGAAGAAGGTACCTTCCATCAAATTTGCCTATTTTGGCAATCATCTCCTTTCTTATCTTGTCGATGGAGGTGTTGAGCTTCAATTTTATTGCGGTTATGGGTCTTCTTTCATCAAGATTTCCAAATATATAATTGATCTCAGCCATCACGCTATTGAAGGTTTCTGCTTGCTTGGTTTCATCCTTGCACCCTACGAGCAAGCAAATCACTTTTTTATCGGATGCATTGGGCTTGATTTCATCCCATCGACATTCCATTCCCTCAAGGTTGAGAGGTTTGCTGCTTTCCTTGTGAATGTCCGAGGGTTTGAAGCTGTTTTTTATCTTTTCCTCTGCAAACTTCAATCCATTTCCCAAAACAACGGGAGTGGTCAAGTATTTGTTTTGTCTAAGTTTTGCAATGCGAAGCGTTACATTGTTACTGTAAATGTCTTCTAGGATTACACTTCCAACCCTTAATTTTAAATTCAGCGTTTTTTCTATGTGAACGCTATAGGTGTTCAAGGCAGAAACAACTTGTGCTGCTATGGCATTCGGTACAATGAAAGTAGCACCGTCCCCACCAAAGAAGTAAGGCGCCTTTATGTCGGTGTTCATTGTCTTTATCTCGTTCAATACGGTAATGATGCTTCCAGTGGCTGCAAGGTTGATGTCGTTATGATGGCCATCCCTTACGGCTTTACTGGAGTTTTCTATGTCTGTAATGACAACATGCCAATCATTGGGGACACCATTGAAAAGGCTTTCGTCCTTCAATAGCTCCCTCAAAGGCATGTAATGCTTTGGGAGGTTGGCATAAAAGTCTATGAATCTTTCCATAAAGTGTGTTAGAGTTTACGAATTTAGTCTTTTAACCAATACGAAAAGGAACTGGAGAGGTAATTGGTTGCAAATGGAGTCCATATGTTGAAAACGAACTCTTATCATAAATTATGTAACAAGTCAATATAAATTATGTAACGCACGATGCTCTCATGCAAAATATCTTTGTCGAATAATAAACTTAAAAAGATAGCATGAAAGTAAACATAGGACTTGCAAAAAGAGATTTAGAATTAAGCATTGAAAACTTGACGACGGTGTTGTCCAATGAAATGGTATTATATGTAAAAACCAGAAAGTTTCATTGGAATGTTTCCGGTAACAGCTTCATGGAATTGCACAAGCTATTTGAAAACCAGTATAACGAACTGGAGGAAAACATCGATGAGGTTGCAGAGCGTATAAGTGAGTTGGGGGATAAGGCCATTGGAACCATGAAGGAGTTTTTGGAACACGCTACTCTTGTGGAAAGTAGTGACTTCGACAACCAAAAGCAAATGTTGAGGGAGTTGTTGGAAGATCATGAAACCATTATTTCCGAAACGCGGGAAATAGTAGAGAACATGGAGAAGGAGTCCAAAGACTATGGAACCATTGATTTTTTAACGTCACTCATGCTATCGCACGAATCCAAGGCATGGATATTGAGGAAGTATACAGCCTAGAGGCATCCCTAATAGGGTATTGTAATCCAGAATTCGGAGTTGCCGGGAGAAGGAAAAAAATCAAACAATAAACAGGCATAATTTTATAGAGCACTTTTATCTGAAGTAAATATCCTAAATTTACAGCATAAATTTTTTGTCATGAAGCTATTTATTAAGTTTGATTTCAATGCCGTTTGCAGGCAAGTGCTAAGAGAAAAATTGGATGAAATAGATGTTAAATACAACATCTTGGGTTTTGGCGAAGTAGACATCTTGGAAAATTTGTCTTCAGAGAAATACGATGAACTAGCCAGTGCGTTGGGAAATTACAACATAGAAATCGTAGAAAACCAAAAAAGCATCTTGGTTCAAAAAATAAAAGATGCCATCATAGACATGGTTTTCAACGAAGAGACAAATGTAAACGTAAAGACATCGGTATACTTGGCAGATACGTTGGGACACAGCTATGGGTATTTGTCCAACTTGTTTTCCGAAGTCACCTATACGTCCATTGAAAATTTCATCATTCTTCAAAAAATAGAATATACCAAACAACTTGTCATAAAAGGGAATTTGAGTTTGACGGAAATAGCCTTCAAACTCAACTATTCCAGCGTTGCACATTTGAGTACGCAGTTTAAAAATACGACAGGGATCACACCCAGTGCATTTAAGCGCATCATTTCCAAACGCCGAGAAATAAACTTATAGAACAACTAACCTCCACATAAAAATGAATGACGATTACATACACATAGTATTAGCCGACGACGACGAAGACGATCGTTTGCTCTTTACAGAAGCATTCGATGAGTTAAAGATAACCACGAAGGTAAATACGTACAATGATGGTGTCTATTTGATGGATTATTTGAATGGTGAAGATGCCATAATGCCAAATGTATTGTTCTTGGATTTGAACATGCCTAGAAAATCCGGTATGGAATGCTTGAAAGAAATCAAGGCAAATGACAAGTTCAAAGACATGGCCATAGCCATTTATTCCACCTCTGCTTCCGAAGAGGACATAGAAAACACCTTTGTACAAGGGGCCAACATATACATTAAAAAACCAGACAATTTCAAGAAGTTGAAGAAAGCACTTTCCGAAGTGGTTACCTTGAATTGGCAATACCATACCAATGGTTTGAATAAAGATAATTTTCTTTTAAGATTGTAATTATGCAATTAAAAGCCATATATAAAGCACCTTGGTTTGTAAAGTCAATATTCGTGGTGTGTTTTTTCATCATATTCTTTGTTGCAGGCGTGACATACAAGAGTATCAATGATTTGTCTGAATCGTCAGACTTGGTAGAACACAAATACGAAGTGGTCATCGAGTTGGAGCAGATGTTTTCCTATTTGAAGGATGTGGAAACGGGGCAAAGAGGATTCATAATTACTCAAGATTCCATTTACCTCAAGCCATATTTCTCTGGAAGGGAAAACATAAACAATAGTTTTGCGGAGCTAAAGGAACTCACAAGGCACAATCCCGAACAGCAAATCTTTTTAAAGGAACTTAACGTGTTGATAGATGATCGCTTGGCGAATTTCGAGGAGAGTCAACGTTTCATACTCAAGAGATACAACGACATAGAGAGTCCTAGCTTCAGCCCAATCTTTAGGGAAGGCAAGCAATTGATGGATGATATTCGTGAAAAGATAAAAAGCATGATAGCGCTAGAGAACAAACGTTTGGAAGCAAGACAAAGAGATCATAAGGACAACTTGAAGGTCACACCAATGTTTTTGTATTTGGTTTTGCTGTTGTCGCTTTTGTTGATGGTTGGGGCATATTATAAAATTATGTTCGACTTGGAGAAATTGAAAAAGACCAATCTAAAATTGGAAATCTTCAAAGAATCCGCAAATCAATCGGAAATCGTAAGTAAGCACGGAAATTGGATTTGGAACATAGAAGAAGACATCTATAGCTATTCGGATAACTTGTATAGACTATTGGGAGAAGAGCCCCAATCCTTCAAAGCGACTACGGACAACTTGATGAAGTTTGTCCATCCAGATGATGTCGAGAAGCTGAGAGGGCAGATCGAAAAAATGATGGAAGAGAAAAATCTCCCGTTCATATATTATCGAATCATTCAAAAGAATGGTAACATCAAGCATTTCAAAGCTTATGGAAAAACGTTAGTGAACAATGATGGAGGGCGTCGACTTTTAGGAACCACCACGGACATAACCGATGAGATTGAAAGCTTCAAGGCTTTGGAGGAACGAAATCTAGAATTGGAACGGAACAATAAGGAATTGTCCGCTTTCAACCATGTAGCTAGCCACGATCTGCAAGAACCATTGCGTAAAATTCAAACATTTTTATCACGATTGGAAGACAAAGAGGAAGAGAACCTTTCGGAATCCGGTTTGGTCTATATGTCACGCATTAAAAATGCAGCGACGCGAATGCGTTCGCTAATAGATGATTTGTTGCAGTTTTCCAGAACCAACAAGGCAGACAAGGTTTTTGAGGTCACGAACATCAATTTGTTGTTGGAAGCAGCAAAGCAAGATTTGGCCGAAGTGATTTCTGAAGAAAAAGCATTGATTACAGAAGAAACATTCCCGGTAATTAATGTAATACCATTCCAAATACAACAACTGTTTGTGAATTTAATAGGAAATTCCTTGAAATACAGAGCTAAACATCGTATTCCAGAAATTAACATTGGTTATGAGCAAGTGCTAGCAGAAAACGAACCGACCATTGCAAATGCCAAGCAAGAGGCATACCATAAAATAACATTCAAGGACAATGGCATTGGTTTTGACAACGAATATGCCGAAAGAATATTTATCCTATTCAGCAGATTGCACAACAAGGATGAATATTCCGGTACAGGTATAGGGTTGTCCATCTGCAAAAAAATTGTTGAAAACCACGAAGGTCACATTCACGCATGTGGAGCACCAAACATTGGTGCCACATTTACCGTTTATTTGCCGGTGGTGTAAGTTCCATCACTTGCATTAAAAAATAGATCAAGCGCTAAATATTATGTTTTAGGGCTTTTTTGCCATATGGATCTACCTCCATGTTCCTAAATGTAGAAATCCTATAACGATGTTCCGAAATCATATAACGCAAAGACCTCATCTCTGCAATATCTTTGCATTGTAGTTGTTAAGACTATGAAAGACAGTGGTTTTTTGAAAAATATAAACCATAGATGTGGATTCTGTAACAAACGATGAAAATGGTATAAGACGAAAGGAACAAGTTTGTTGCATCTTTGTAAGGCAAAACGAAAAGATTATGAGAAAACTATGAAGATCAAGAGAAAAATATTTACAATGGTTGGAATTACCTTGGTAACGTTAGTTGTCATCAACTTCAATTCTTGCGATTATTTCATCAAGGACAAAGCAAGTGAAAAAGCAAGAGTGACTAGAATCAACAATGGGATTCTCACAGACAAGGATGAAGCCAAACTATTGGTCATGGCTTCACAGAATAATTTGGATGTGATTGCATTGTGCAAAATTATCAGGAAGGAAGAAAACGTAGATGAAAAGGTAAAGAATTTGCTTGGAGAGATAAAGGAGGAGCATATCGAAATCTTGGAGAAATACAATGAGGTAGCTATGGAAAACGTTATTTCCATTCCCAATTATTCGAATTTGAAAGAAAATAGAAACCCAGTTACAGACGAAGCGTTGAAACGGCATTTGAAAATGCTGAACAACAAGATAAACAACCAAATCGGATTGCTGGAAAAATTGCTGGACACAACCAACAATTCAGAATTCAAGGAATTGGTGAAATATACAAATGCGACCTTAAAAGACAATCTGGATAAAACAGCACAAACCATAAAGACATTAAATACAAATAGCTAGAGTAGCTATACCCTAAACATAACAACAAACACATACAATATTATGAAAAAGTCAATTTTTACATTAGTACTATTCGCATCAACCTTTCTTTTTGCAAACGCAATGGAAGTTAGTACGATAGAGACAGACATCTTGAATAACATAGATCCAAAAATAGAAAAAGAGGAATCCATAGTTTACCAATACACGGTTATAACAACCAAAAGAGTTTTTACGGGAACGGCATTCTCCAAAGAAGAGATGAAAAGCCAGATAACCAAACTAACCAACAACGTAAACGTAATAAAGACCACCGTTGCAAAAATAGCATTGGATACAGATAAATTTGGTGAAAGAGTTTATGCTTGGGGTGCTTCTTCAGACTATGGCCATGCCTCTGGAGTATCGAAAACACTAAAAGAAGCCAAGCAAATGGTAAAATTGGTGAGTAGAGGCGATGTGCCTAAAACCAAAGTCGTAGAAGGATTTGACACTAAATAGAACAATGGAATAGCATTTGCCTTTTCAATGGATTCTACGTTGAAAAAGTAAAATGCATCAAACGGCAATACTAAATGAAATTAAGATCTTGAAAAATTTATTATCCCTTTTAGTAGCAATACTCGTGATAGGATGGGTACTGGGGTTCCTTGTCTATGAGGCAGGAGCATTAGTACATATTCTGTTGCTAATGGCAGCAGTTGTCGTGTTATTGAGAACGATAAGAGGAGAATGAGCAGGTCTAACAAAAATAAACATCAAAAAGAAATAACATCATGAAAAAAGCAATTGTATTCGCATTAGCATCAGTATTTACGATATCAACATTTACATCTTGTAGGGAAACCGAAAAGACTCCAGAAGAAGAATTATGGAATGTCTAGTTTTGTTGGTAGGAATTATTAAGTGAATTTTCATAACTTTCGA
>JAHDHI010000071.1 GCA_020631395.1 Bizionia sp. | reverse complement strand
ATCGCAAATGCTATCTGCTAAGGTTGGCTGCTTTATTAATTCCATATACAAAAGACACGAAATCTTGAGAAATTACGAAAACACCCTGCAACGGTCTCAATCCTTCAGTCCTTCGATATAATCGATGTCCTTTACCAAAATCTTAATGAACTCATCTCCTCCCTTTACAAAAAATGAAGGCTCATTCATACTTGAATTTTGGACAAAATCAATACTTCCGACCATGTATTCTTATTAAACACAACGGAATGCCCTTTGCCAGAAACGAAGGCGACAGCTAGAGAAGTAGACTTGTAAAATTGCCGCCAATTTTAATTGATCGCAAATCCATTATATTTTTATATCTTAGTCAATCATTAGCTCCCATATGACTTGAAAACACACAGTATTACATGTTTTTGAATCGTATTTATAATGAAATTTAATTGTTTGTCAAGAATCTGACATGGCTTGTCACATCGTTGTAGCAGATCTTGCTTTAAAAAAACATTTTTTGTTAAATACAATCTATTATGGGGCTCATTTTCAATGCAATCAATGAAGCAAATCCGCAAACACATGTCTTGATCATAGGGGTGGGCGGCTATACGTTTTTAGAAGGTGGAGCCCAACATAAGGAACAGAGTCAGATTGGAATGTTAAATCAGTTGACGTCACCTCCAAAGTCTGCAATAGCATTCAGAGACGTCCTTCTTGAAATTAACGCACATTCGAACGTCCATCTCCAGCAACCTTTGGGAAGCATTGAGTTCTTGCTATCACCTGCACCACAAGACCCAAACCCGGGAAATGGAGACGAGACATTCGAACCAGCGACAATAGACAACATAAGCGCGGCCTATAATGATTGGAAAGTGCGCTGTGACAGTCACGAAGACAACGTAGCCATTTTCTTTTATTGCGGGCATGGAGTCGAAAAGATGGATCATTATCTATTGGCTGAAGACTTTGGGAAAAACCCGAACAATCCTTGGTTGGGGAGTTTCACTTTTGATAAAACACGTAGGGCATTTCACGGTTGCAAGGCAAAAACGCAATGTTTCTTTGTGGACTCCTGTCGTGAAGTTACTGGCAGCATGTTGAATTTCGACTTGCCGGATGTTCCTTTGGACATACCCAATTTCAATACCAGCGATTGTCAATATGATCTCACCATTAAATCTTCGGCTCACAATGAAAGGGCACACGGTCCCAAAAAGAAACCGTCATACTTCACTCAAGCCTTGTTAAAGGCATTCAAAGGCTATGCAGCCAACAAGCATGGGGGAAATTGGATAGTCAAGACAGCAGACATAGCCAGTAGGATTCATGACATATTGGGAATCGTCAAACCGGGGCAAGAGGATCGCCAGCGTTTCATAAACAACCTTGGAACTCCGATAGCGCTATTTAGACATGACATACCGCCTATGGCACATTTGTCCATTTCATGCAATCCTGAAGAAGCTATGGGCAAAGCTGCATTCAGTTGCAAGAATTTGAATGACAATACCACGGAGACACGACAAATACCCAAATCGAAACCTTGGAAACTCGACGTTCAGGCTGGAGTATATGAACTTAGCGCAAGCTTTGAAGAAAACGGGTTCAACAACTGCAATGAGTATGTTCCCGTAATACCACCAATTACACAAAAAGCATTAGACTGTCTATGATGGGAACACTCGAAATAGAAATAAGAAATCAAGGAGTAGAAGTTATCAACATCCCCAAGCGCATCAAAGTCCTAAACAGGCAGTTGGATCTCGTAGAGGACTTTTGGCTCAAAGGGGAGAATACGAAAACATTCGAATTGGCTTCGGGGGTCTATGTGATTCAAGTTGCATTTCCCTCAGGCAAAGAGTTGCAGAAGATAGCCAAGGTAGAAGAGGCTTCAACAAGCAAAGTCAAATTTCAGCTTGAAGGCATCAGTCCACATGAAAGTCACAATTGGGCGAATTTATCTCGCAAAATGGTAAAGCCTAGAATACCGATAAACTTAGTTGACTCAAAATATTTGGGCTCATGGATTCGATTGTGGAGATTGCAAGACAATCAGTGGTCCGTTAGCGAGCTCAACATTTCCGATTCGAGCTCGTGGAATGAGGAAGGGGTGAGTTATACCCTATTCGTGAATAGAGGGCTTCAATTCCTTCAAGTCGGTGGTCCAAACATTCCATGGCGGTTTGTAGCCTTGCCTCCCAATGAAGAATTGAAATGCCTCATTCGTCCCAACAGTGGATCTTCTGCATTGACACATCCTTTGGAAGTGGTCGTTGCTTCCCAAAACTGGGAAGCGGAAACCATTCTCACGCTTTTAAAGAACAATGCCGTGGACAAAGCGCAAAGCCTATACGAGAATTCTTCACTTGCCGAGAGTCTATTGTACGGAAAATTGGAAGATCCCTGTGCTGCAGCCATAGGAGCGTATTATTTGCTTCGTTTGGAAAGTTTTGATCGTTTGCGCGATTGGACCAAAAACCTTGCCAATTGGATGGAATGGATGCCAGATGGCTCCATTATCTGGGCATGGCAATTGATAAAGGAAGGAAGGCAAAATGGCAATGTGGACATAGACGAGGTGAGGAGGAGGTTGCTTGAAGCGTGCGAACGTGGTATGCCCATATATACAGAAGGGTTTAAGTTGCTATGGGAGGGCTTGCGAATGCTAAATGACACCCTTCCAGATGATGAACTAGTAAGTGTCGCGCTAAAAAAGGTTTACAAGTATGTAGAAGCAATCGATTGGAATTCTGCAGTGACGACCTTTAATGGTAAACACCCTAGTGAACCCTCAAAGAAGTCAGGAAAAGGAATCCCCAAGGATTTATCTAATCTGGCATTTGTTTACGATGTCCCGACAAAGATAATTATGGACGATCCGGAATTTGCCAACGATGAGGGTACATTGAATTTTTCATTGGAATCATTCCCGGAACAATTGAAAATGTCAAAAATGGGAACCATCATCAACGAAAAAGGAGAACGCTTTGCATCGCTCCATGACATGGGGGAGAAACTGAAGATATCCATAAACGAAGGAATCATAGATACTGGAAAATTGAAAATCAACCTCGAGGATAAGATAAGACAGCATAGATTGGGGTACAAAAAGAATAAGTCATGATAACATTGGAATTTTTACCGGCACGGTTTGGAGATAGCATTTGGATTGAATACGGGGATGAAGACAACATCAATCGCATATTGATTGATGGAGGAACCGGTGGGACGCGACATGACATCCGTAAAAAGATCAACAACTTGCCTGAAGACCAGAGAATGTTCGAATTGATGGTCGTCACCCATATCGACAAAGATCATATTGCAGGTGTCTTGGGGCTTTTGGAGGATGAGGAAGACTTGAGTTTCCAAGTAGGAGATTTTTGGTTCAATGCATTCAACCATTTGCCAGAGGAGATAGATGAAGATGAGGCTTTCAGCGCTAGGCAAGGCGAGCGCCTTTCAGAAGCCATAAGAAAACACAACATCCCTTGGAATACCGCTTTTGATGGCAAAGCAGTTGTCATCGATCCTGACGGCTTACCACGGATAGAATTGCCTGGAGGAATGAAATTGACCCTATTGTCACCAACAACGGAACATTTGATGAAGCTGCGCCCCAAATGGGAGAGTGAAGTGGAAGCCGCAAGTATGATACCTAGTGGAGCAATTGAAAATGAGGATGAGAATGAAGATGAAGACGAAAGCTTTAGTGCTACCGACATTCCAGATGTAGATGCACTTGCACAAACCTCGTTTACGGAAGATACCTCTGTAGCAAATGGAAGTAGCATTGCCTTTTTGGCAGAATTTGAAGGGACTTCCATATTGTTTTGTGGTGATGCCTTCCCATCTCAGATTTTGGATGCACTCAACACCATAAGTCCAGAAGTCAATATGGATTTGGATTTGGTCAAGATTTCACACCACGGGAGTTCAGGAAGTACAAGCCCTGAACTTTTGGATAAATTGAATTGTAAAAAGTACATCATTTCCACAAACGGATCGACATTCAAACACCCAAAATCTGACACGATTTCTCGAATCATCAAATCGGCAGGAGAACACACACACTTGATATTCAATTACAAATCGGACATCAACAAAGTATGGAATTCAAGTAGTTTGAAAGAACAATATGGATATACTACAACATATCCTCCAAATGGAGAAGAAGGACTGAAGTTTTCTCTTTGATTTTTAGGCGTTAGCAACTGATATCTTGCAATACTGTCATTCTTTAATTTATTGAAAGAATGTACAGCACAAGTCAAATATTGGAGTTGCAATGTTTTTGGGGATTTTTCGTTGCAATTCATTGTTTTAAAATATTTTGCGTCTTTTTTCAAATCCCTGCGTCCATAAAATAAATCAAAGATTTATTTTTACAACTATGAGTACTGAAATTATACACGTTTGGAATGACATGAACGACCGGTTGACTAATTTTGTCAATGGAAAGGTCAAGAACCCTGATCTTACAAAAGACATCGTTCAGGATGTGTTTTTAAAGGCATTTACAAAGTTTGATACCTTGAAGAACAAAGAAAAACTGGTGCCTTGGATTTATCAGATTACACGTAACGAAATAATTTCTCATTTCAGGAAATTGAAATTTGAAATACCGTCAGACAATATTGCAACTGAAGAAGATTCTAACGATTCGCTTACCTCCGAGTTGACACATTGCATTAGTCCGTTTATAAATTCACTTCCTGAAAAATACAAGCAAGCCATCATTATGGCAGATATTGAAGCGTATCACAGAAAGAAATAGCAAAACGGTTGAATATTTCGTACTCAGGTGCAAAATCGAGAGTACAACGAGGCAGGGAGTTGTTGAAATCTTCCTACGATCAATGCTGTGCAATATCTACAGATGTATATGGTGACGTTATAGATTACAAAGAAAAAAAATGCAACCAATCTTGTGATTAACTGTTTTTTGCGTCTTTTTTCTAGGTATGCGTCCATAGAGTGAAAATTAAATAAACACTTTAAATGGATATATTATGTCACGAAATTAAAGAACACGTAAAAGAAGCTTATACAAAGGTTGCAAATTCTGGAGCAGGTTGCGGTTGCGGACCAACGGCTTGTGGTTCTCCAGCACAAGATTGGACACTAAGTGAAAGTTACTCTAATGTAGATGGCTATGAAGTTGATGCAGATTATGCTCTAGGTTGTGGAATCCCAACGGAACATGCCAAAATCAAAGAAGGAGACACCGTTCTAGATCTAGGTTCTGGAGCAGGAAACGATGTCTTTGTCGCAAGAAGAATCGTAGGGGATTCTGGTTATGTTATTGGTGTGGACATAACAGAAGCCATGATTGAAAAAGCCAATGAAAACAAGCAAAAGTTGGGTTATGACAATGTAGATTTTGTTTTGGGAGAAATTGAAGCACTTCCTTTAAAGAACAATTCCATAGACGTTTCCGTGAGCAACTGTGTACTGAATTTGGTGCCAGATAAGAAGAAAGCGTATCAAGAAGTATATCGGGTACTAAAACCAGGAGGGCATTTTAGCATGTCAGATATCGTACTGAGAGGCAATTTGCCAAAAGGAATTATGGAAGCTGCCGAAATGTATGCAGGTTGTATTTCTGGAGCATTGCAACAAGACGACTATATGGAAGCCATAAAAAATGCTGGTTTCAAAAACATAACCATTACCAAAGAGCGTATTGTGGACATGCCAGATGACGTGTTGCTGAATTACGTGTGCTGTCCAGAAGAATTGGAAAAGTTCAAGGCAAGTGACAATGCCGTTGTAAGCCTTGGTGTCTATGCTGAAAAATAATTTGAGCAGATCGATCAAAGACAAAAATTGCTTCACTTTATCGTGAAGCAATTTTTTTTTGCGTCTTTTTTTTAAAGTGACGTCCATAGACTGAAAATAACCTAAAAACAATCATAATGGATAATTCAAATAGCACTAACTGTTGCGCACCCAATCAAGAATCAAATGCTAACGCCGATTGTTGTACTTCAAACGACAATGCATCAAATAAAAATGCAGGTATGAAGAAAAAGATTGGACTTGGCATACTGGCCTAGCATTTGTTTTTGCTTTAATTACAGCTTTCAAAGGGACAACTGAAACAAAAGCTTCATATATAACAACTGCAAATTTTCAACAATAAACAATTTAAATATGAACATTTCTAAAAGAAATTCCACATTGCTTATTCTACTGAGCATCACTATGGGGCTATACAGTCAGAATTCTATTTTTTATACGATTCACGACATAGAACCCGTAAGCGATCACTATAAAGAGATACAACAATTAAGTGGAGAACGGCGTTCAAATTTTGCCTCTATGGATGAAATTGTTTATCCAACGGATGGTTATTTGAACTTCACATTGGTCTATGCGTCAAATGAACCTCATTATTTAAGTCCTGGTCAGGTAGATTTTATTGGAAATTCAGTAAGCTTTCCAGCCAATAGTTCGGAGCAAACAAGAGCTGAACTAGATTTTTTACTCGATTTACAAGACAAGAGAACTGAAAAACAAACACAACGTGTTATGCAGTTAGCCAAAATAGGCTATTGGCCTCATAAAAATTACACAAAGACAGATGATGGATATGAAGGTAATTTAAAAGACCTGTTCTTCATGGCAAGAGAAGTTTCTGGAGAAAAATACAATGCAAGAGAGTATCCAAAAGTAGCAGAGCTGTTAAAAGGAGTCATGCAAGACACTCGTTTGTTGGAGTTTGTCGTAAAATTCAATCTATTGCGAGCCAGGCCTTACCATCTAGATGCCAACATTAAACCTTTGCAGGAAATACCAACACCTTCTTTTGCTAGTGGGCATACATTGTGGGCTTATATTCAAGCTTACACCTTAAGCGAATTGGAGCCAGAAAAAAGAGATGAATATATCGCGTTGGCTTATGAAATTGGTTTGTCGAGAGAAATTATGGGAGTTCATTTTCCTAGTGATGAAGAAGTGGCAAGACAAATAGCTCATAAAATGTTGATGCTAATGTGGCATACCGAAAAATTTAAAAAAGATTTTGAAGCTGCAAAAAGGGAGTGGAACCAATAAAGATGTAATAAAGAAAATAAAATGAGTCAATTTGATACAATGCACATGGTAGAGCACAATTTTGCAAAAGCCAACCCAAATTATTTGAAATCCATATTTGGTGTAACAGATGTAATGCCCTTATGGATAGCCGACATGGATTTTGAAATAGCAAAACCCATACAAGAGGCTTTGCAAAAATTGGTTACAAGAAACATCTATGCTTATGAATTCAATACAGGAGATGTCTTTAAGGCCATTTCAGATTGGAATTTAAAACGACATCAATTGAAATTGAGTCCAAAGTCATTTGTACAAGTCTCTGGCGTACTCACTGGCATAGGCATTTTAATTAGAGAGTTATCTGAAAAGGGAGATGGTATCATGGTGCAAACACCAGTGTATCATCAATTTTTTAAGGTTATCGAATCAGCAGGGCGAAAAGTAGTTAGCAATAAATTAAAAGTTGTTGATGGCCATTATCAAATGGATTTCGAGGATATGGAGCGTAAACTCAAAACTTTAAACATTAAGGCAATTTTACTATGTAATCCTCACAATCCCGTTGGTAGGGTTTGGACTAAAGGCGAAATGCAAAAATTGATAGATCTGGCAAATGAACATGGGGTTACCATAATTAGTGACGAAATTCATTCAGACATCGTGTATTCTGGCTCTCAATTCAACAGCATAGCTTCATTGGACGATAATGAGAATCATGTTGCCGTTATAGGTTCACCTGCCAAAACATTTGGCATGCAAAGTATTTCCAACGGTTATTTGCACATACCAAATGAAAACATGCTTAAGCATGTTAAAAACACTATTGGTTCTTTGTATTTGGATCATGGTAGCATACATTCCGCTAATGCGACAATGGCAGCTTATGCAAAAGGAGAGGAGTGGCTGGATGACTTGTTGGCATACCTTGAAAAAACAATGCACTGGATCGAAGGTTTTGTTAAAAATGAATTGCCAAAAGTAACACTATATAAGCCAGAAGGCACTTACCAAGTCTGGTTGGATTTCAGTAAACTTAACTTGTCCAATGCAGCCTTAAAGCATTTGACGGTGAATCAGGCTAAATTGGCTTTAACTCCTGGCAATTGGTTTGAAGGTTCACATACACAGTACATGCGCATGAACGTAGCTTCTCCATTGTCCAAAATTCAACAAGCTTTCCATCAGTTGAAAAAAGCATTGGATGAAAGTGTAGATTGCTCTTTCAACGAAGCAGAATCTAATGATAGTTGTTGTTCATGTTAAATCTTGTTTTTTTAATGCCCCCAGAAGGCTTTGGTCAAATCCATGACTAGATGTTGCTTTAACATTCCATCATTCACTGGATCATCCAATATTGATGGGATGGGGCATTAAAATTTCGAATCTATTTTAAAAGCCTATTTACGTTGGCTTTATACAATTTGCCAATAGGAATGGTATCACTTCCAATATGAATTCTATTACCTTCAATACTTTGAATGTGAGTTGTTGCAATAGCAAACGATTTATGAACTTGAAGAAATTCGTTTTCAGGCAACGATGCCAACATGTCTGAAATTTTCCCTCGTACTGTAATCGTATCGGTTGTAGTGACAACCTTCGTGTAGTTTGCCGAAGCTTCCAAGTATAAAATAGTTTTGATGTCCACTTGTATGTGGCTACTGTTCTGTCTCAAGAATATTTGACCACCAGTAGTATCGCCTTCTTTTAAAGGCGATTGCTTGTTTGTAACCGAAATGCCAATAACTTTATTCACTGCCTTTAAAAAGCGCTCGAAACTAAATGGCTTTAACAAATAGTCGATCACGTTAAGCTCATATCCTTCCATTGCATACTCACTGTAAGCAGTGGTTACGATAACTTTGGGAGGTGATGCCAATGTTTTTAAGAACTCAAAGCCTTTTAGCTTTGGCATGTTTAAATCCAAGAAGATTAAATCGACTTCATGTTTATTAAGATATTCTAGAGCTTCCAAAGCGTTATAACAGTTTTTTTGTAAATCCATGGAAGGAAGCATTTCACAATATTCCATAATGATCTTATGGGCTATGTGTTCATCATCTATAATTAGGTATCGCATCATTTTAACTTCAAAGATAGTTTAACTTTATAAACATTGTCGTCTACATCAAAGGAAAGAGAATGTTTCTTTGGGTATACCAATTCTAATCTTCGTTTTAAATTATTTAAGCCAATGCCTTCTTTGGAAGATGTTTCTCGTAGTTCAAAATTATTTTCAATTTCAAAATCAATCTCCTTTTCATTGGCAATCAGATTCATATGGATATAAGCTCCCTTTTCTAAATTTTCCAATCCATGCTTAAAAGCGTTTTCCAATAGAATAATAAACAACAAAGGCATTACTTTACGATCAAGATGATCAATTTGGTAGTTGAATCGGACATCCGATTTTTTATGATACCGTATTTCTTGAAGCTCAATGTAGTTTTTCAAGTATGCCAATTCATCTTTGAGGGTAACCCAATCCTTTTGTCCCTCATAGATACTATATCGCATCATGTCCGAAAGTTTAAGTACCATTTGCCTTTCCTTCGAATCTTTCTTCATCAATCCATACAAGTTATTGAGCGTATTGAAAAAAAAGTGTGGATTTACCTGGCTCTTCAAATGCAACAATTCTGTTTTTGCCTTTTCATTCTTTAATGCAATAATCGATTTGATTTGTTTGAATAGCCAGTGTGCCAATAAAAACAAGGCAAGCACAAAATATAGAAAAGCAGGAATGAATAATATCTCATCATCGCCAATTGAATCATTGAAAACCAAAATAGAGAAACCTATTCCCATAAACAACGTTCGGAGAATCCATTTGGGAATTGAGCGTATCCATTTTTTAATTTTTGAAACCATACACAATAATAGTTAATATAAGATCATATGACAAATTAGTTGATAAACGACTCCATAGCGTGGATAAAAACACCTTTATGAGGGACAAGGAGGCTTTATGGTTGCAACTGGTATGTGTATCCCATCCATATGCCCGTATGTCCCATTCTCTTTTTTTTTAAGGATGCCAGCAATATGTTTGTCTCAATCAATTAAAAACGAACAGTATGGAACTCATTATCGACAATTTATCCAAAACGTATTCAAATGGTGTCAAGGCGTTGCAAGATGTTTCTTTGGAAATACCAACAGGCATGTTTGGTCTACTTGGCCCCAATGGAGCCGGAAAATCTACGCTAATGCGTACAATTGCCACATTGCAAGAAGCAGACAAGGGTACCATTTCATTAGATGGGATAGATGCATTAAAACAAAAGAATGAGGTTCGGCAAATATTGGGGTATTTACCACAACAATTTGGTCTATACCCTAGAATGTCTGCCGAGGTACTATTGAATCACTTTGCAGTTCTTAAAGGAATTTCAAACAAAAAGGAACGGAAAGAGCTCGTAAAGGCACTTTTGTACAAGACAAACCTTTACGAGGTCAGAAAACAAAATTTGAGTGGCTACTCTGGAGGAATGAAACAACGTTTCGGTATTGCACAAGCGTTGCTAAACAACCCCAAATTGCTCATAGTAGACGAACCAACCGCAGGTTTGGACCCTTTGGAAAGGAATCGATTTTACAATGTATTGAGTGAACTTGGCGAAAATACGATTGTTATTTTATCTACTCATATCGTTGAAGATGTAAAAGAGCTCTGCACCAACATGGCCATCATAAATCAAGGTCAAGTATTGTTGAAGGGAAACCCCAGGGAAATAATAGATGGCCTTGAAGGAAAAGTATATCAAAAAACAATTGCAAAATTGGAATTGGAAAACTATAAAAGCAACTATCAAGTAATCAGCGAAAGATTGTTTCATGGTAAACCTATCATTCATATTCTTAGCGACACCAATCCAGGAAATGGTTTTTCTCCAATTGATGCAGATTTGGAAGATGTGTATTTTTCACAAATTTTTGGCATAGCCGCAAATCCTAAATCCATTGTGTAATGATGTGGTACAACATATTTAAATTCGAAATAAACTATAGAATTAAACGAGCAGACACCTATGTGTTTTTCATATTCCTACTTTTATTCTCCATGGTAGGCGTTGATTTTGTTTTTCAAGGAATGGAGTTAGGGGAGATTAAAAGGAATTCACCATTGGTCGTTGCCAAAACAATGGGAGCCATCACAGGAATATTCATGATTCTAGTTTCAATGATTATGGGAGTTTCCGTATTGAGGGACTTTGAGTATCAGATAGAATCGCTCATGTATGTAAACCCCATTAAAAAGAAGGATTATTTGTTGGGGCGATTTTTAGGATCGTTTGCCGTTTTGCTCTTTGTGTTCAGTGGGGTTTTCTTTGGAATGGCCTTAGGTGAGTTTATGCCATGGCACGATCCTGAAAACTATATGAATTTTGACCTATTCACTTATTTGCATGCGTTTATGACAATAACGTTGCCCATATTGTTTTTTGGAGCTTGTTTGTTTTTTGTAAGTGGCGCATTGAGTAAAAAACTCATGGTCGTCTATACGCAAGGGGTTGTTTTCTTTGTTATGTTCATGCTAACGAAATCCATCTCCAATGAATTCATACAGGCAATCTTGGATCCGTTTTCATTAACGACATTGTCCTTTGCAACCAAATCTTGGTCTGTAGTCGAAAAAAATGCACAACTCATTCCCTTTTGGAGTGTGTTGCTATGCAACAAGTTGTTTTGGTCAACACTTGGAGTCGTCATTTTAGCATATGGCTATAAGAAATTCAACTTGAATGTTATGAAAAACAAACGTTTTAAAGGAAAGAAACGACAAGTCATAGATTCTCACACCGAAGACACAAATGGCATTTCTATTCCAGAAACTCAAATACAGCAAGGGCTACAATCCCAATGGGCACAATTAAAGCAGTTTTCATGGTTTTATTTCATCAGTATCTGCAAACAATCTTCATTTTGGGCAATCGTGATTTGTGGGATGGTTATAATATTGATCAATTCTATAAGTTTGGGAACTGTTTATGGCGTAGACAGCTATCCGGCAACCTACTTTATCGTAGAAGAATTACAAGAAATGTCCATTTACTTTTTCATAATCATTGTACTTTTCTATTCAGGCGAACTTATTTGGAAAGAGCGCAGTGCTAAGCTAAACCTGATTTATGACGCTACGTCCATGTCTAGCTTTGTAAACCTATTGGGCAAATATTTTGGGCTAATCTTGATTTGTATTGTTTTAATGCTTGCCTTAATTCTTTCGGGAGTTGTTTTTCAAACGTTGAACGGATACTATGAGTATGAGTTTCAAGTCTATTTTTATGGCTTCTTTTTAGAGATTCTACCTTTTCTTGCCTTGTATTCGTTTGTGGCATTTTTTGTCCAATCACTAGTGAACAATAAGTTCATTGGCATCATGGTTGTTTTGGCATTCTTCATTGCAACGATTGCATTGGGATTATTTGGTTTCGAGCATCCTTTGTATTTTTTTGGAGGAAACTCTTTAGGCACATATTCAGATATGAATGGCTATGGGCATTTTTTAAAGCCGTATCTCTTTTTTAAAACGTATTGGTTTCTCTTCGGAATGCTTTTACTCATTCTGTCATCATTGTTTTTGGCTAGAGGAACTGAAACGTCCTTTCTAAAGCGATTTAAGGCGAGTAGAAATCGCATGAGCAAACCACTTTTGAAATTCACGAGTTTCATCATCATTTCTTTTATGGGCATCGGAAGCTTCATATTTTATAACACGAACGTATTAAACGACTATTGGACGACTGCTGATGCTACGGAATTTAGGGTTGGATATGAAAGAACATTGAAGAAATTCGAATATTTGCCACAACCAAAAATTGCAACTGTCAATTTGAACGTAGAGTTGTACCTTTCCGAAAGAAGCTATACGGCAGAAGGATACTACATCCTCAAAAATACAAATGACATCGCCATTAGCAAGATCCACATTCAAAAGTTGATAGAAGGAGATGTCACCCTGGACTACATAACCATTGAAGGAGAAACAACTATAGATACGCAATACAGCAAATATGATTACACCATTCATGAACTAAAGGATCCTTTGCAACCAGGTGATACCATTAAAATGAGTTTCAAGCAAACTTTTGTGACTAGAGGTTTCAAAGCATCTGAATCTAACCCCAATGTTGTTGCAAACGGAACTTTTTTCAATAACGAAGACTTCCCAACTTTGGGATACAATAAAAAGTATGAACTTCGAGATAACGATGAACGTGCAGAGCATCAATTGCCCAAAAGAGCAGACAAAGCATCGAGAGACGATGTGCATGAACTGCTAAATGCAAGGTCTGGTGGTGATTCAGATGGCATCGATTTTGAGATCGTCATTGGTACGGAAATAGATCAAACGGCCATTGCACCGGGGAAACTCTTAAAGCAGTGGGAAGAAAACAATCGGAGGTATTTTCATTATAAGATGAATCAGAAGATGATTAATTTCCATACCATTGTTTCAGCACGCTATGAAGTGAAAAAAGACATTTGGATGTCTAAATCAGGTATGGCAGAGCAACCTGTTCATCTAGAAATCCATTACCACGAAGGGCATCACTACAATTTGGATAGAATGATGGATGCAATGAAAGCTTCTTTTGATTACTATAGTTCCAATTTTAGCCCATATCAATATGAACAAATGCGCATTGTGGAATTTCCACGTTATGAGGTTTTTGCACAATCATTTCCAGGAACTGTTCCGTTTTCGGAAGCCATCGGATTTGTATTGGATATAAATGAAGAAGAGGATGTTGACATGGCTTTCTATGTTACCGCACATGAACTGGCACATCAATGGTTTGGCATGCAAATAGAAGCTGCAAATGTCAAAGGACGGTATTTAATTCTAGAGACATTATCTCAATATGCTGCTTTAATGGTATTGAAGAAAAACTATCCAGAAGACAAAATACAGCAGTTTTTAGAAATTCAACAAAAGGAATATGTTGAAGGAAAGCAAAGGGAAGCAGGACAAGAACCTTCTTTGGCCTTGGTGGAAAATCAAGAATACATATACTATGCAAAAGGAGCCATTAACATGTATGCACTTCAAAACGCCATTGGAGAAGATAAGGTAAACCTTGCATTGAAGCAATTCATCAATGATTGGAATAGTTTGGATGGCCCATTGAAGGCAAGTACAAAGAGGTATCCAACAAGCAAGGATCTTATTGGTTATTTTAGAGATGTTGCACCAGATGATTTGCAATGTTTGATTACTGAACTTTTTGAATCTACAACCGAAATAAAAATTGATTGATAGGAGTTCCAATTTAGAGAAACAAACAGCGGGTTTTTTCTTTTTTTGTACTAGAACTCAAGTTTCAATTAAAGCAATGAAATACAATGATTTTGGGATATTTTACATCATACTGCATTTTTTATAAGTTTGTTAGGCATATAAGTCCATAATCTTTTTATAAATTTAGAAATGAGTCATGATATTTTATTATTCTATGGTTGGTGGCAATTTGCTGTTTGCCTATTCGCATTTGTAGCTCTTATGGCCATATGGTGGCACATTGGTAAGAGACAGAAAGATTTTGGACAGGTATGGTTGGCTTTATCTGTGTTGTGCTGGAGTATTTCTGGTGCAATCGAAATATATTTTGCGAGTACAGAGGTTAATTCTCCAATGGCATTGGATGGCTGGCGAAGCGTCTTGTCCTTATCGAATAGTTTGTTTATTCTATTGGCATTGCCATGGTTTAGGTATTTACCCGAATCCATTGCACACATTATCAAATCCAAATACTGGGTTTACATTGTTGGTATGCCCTTTGTATTTTCAATATTGCCAACAGCAAGTAAAATGATATCAGGTAAAGCCATGTCCATGATGGCAGAGCTAGATGTTTATTACGCCATCTTTACCTTAGGGTTTCTTGGCTATGTATTGTGGGAGTCTTTTATAAAGCGCCGTTTAAAGGCTTTGGCTTGGTTGTCATTAGTGTGCATAATTATTGTTTTGGTTGCTCAAATTTATAAACTATCCGGTTACTCCATAAACTTGACCTTGTTTTCAGCCATCTTTAAAACCTCTCTCATTATGTTGTTCTTTGCTTTGGCTTTGAGTTGGGTTAAAGAGTTGTCCGAAAATATTATTCCAGATGCCAAAGATTTGTATGTCTATTTTGAAAAGCAAAAAAATGCTTCTGGTAAATATGAGCATTGCGTTTCTTTAAAGGGTTTGCCTGGCAACAACAAACGAAAAGTAAAGTTAACGCCAGCATCTTATGAATTATTCTTGAAATTTGCTGATAAGAGAAGGTCTGGAGATGATTGGTTGGAAATAAAGCCGAAAAGTTATAAAACTACAGAGAATAAGTTTGACATAAATGATTACAATGAGGTTAAACGCCTATTGGTTTCTTTGTTGGATGGAATGTTCGGAAAAGAAAATTGGACTAACACCCATCACTTAAACCCTCTTAAAAACACACTTTTCGAAATGTCGGAAAAGAGAGATCGTAAAATTCGTTTGATACTTCCAATCGAAAATATTTTCACTTGAGAAAGGCCTTTACATGCCTTTTGTCAGTAAATTGCTTACTGACAATTTTATTTTTTTTCCGATTATCAAGGATTTAAAGAACTGAAATAAACACATTGCGCTATAATTAAAAATAGCGTTATGTCCTTCAAGCAAAAGATTTTCCATGTATTGTTTATTAGCTTTCCCATCATTGGTCAAGCCCAATCAAAGGGATTGGACGAACAAATCAATGATGCCTTCATGCCCTTTGCCTCTTGGTGGGAAGGGTTTATTTTATCGACCGTCAATGTTGCGGGGCATAAGATTCCAATCGTTTTAATGCTATTATTGCTGGGCGCGTTGTTCTTTACAATCTATTTTGGATTTGTCAATATCAAATATTTTCCAACGGCCATTCAAGTGGTAAGAGGTAAATATGATGAAATCGAGTCTCAAAGCATCATCACCAATGCCAATGTGCATGAAGTTGATTGTGATATTGTAGATACCATCAAAGACGAATCCCATCATGGTGAAGTCAATCATTTTCAAGCACTGGCAACTGCGGTTTCGGGGACTGTCGGTTTGGGTAACATTGCAATGGTCGCCGTAGCCATTTCCATCGGAGGACCTGGAGCAACGTTTTGGATGATTGTAGCAGGTTTGTTGGGTATGTCCACCAAATTTGTGGAATGCACCTTAGGGGTCAAGTATAGAGATATCGATGAAGACGGGAATGTCTATGGAGGGCCAATGTATTACTTGTCAAGGGGATTAAAAGAACAAGGACTTGTCAAGTTGGGTAAGACATTGGCAGCACTATTCGCTGTGTTATGCGTAGGGGCTTCATTTGGAGGTGGAAATGCATTTCAAACCAATCAAGCAGCAGCACAGATAATAGGTAGATTTGGTTTAGAAGGAACATCTACAGGCAGCATAATTGGTGTTGCGTTTGCTATTCTTGTCGGGATTGTCATCATTGGTGGGATTAAACGCATTGCCAAAGTCACAGAGAAAGTTGTGCCTTTCATGGCAGTATTATATGTTGCAGCGGCACTATTTATCATTTTCTCTAATTTTAGTTTCATAGATGATGCCATCAGTTTAATCTTTAGTGAAGCCTTTACACCTAGAGCAACTATTGCCGGAGGTTTTATAGGTGTAATGATTCAAGGATTTAGACGAGCCGCATTTTCCAACGAAGCTGGAGCAGGTTCTGCAGCTATTGCGCATTCTGCGGTTAATACCAAATATGCAGCCTCTGAAGGATTGGTTGGGTTGTTGGAACCATTCATTGATACAGTTGTAATTTGCTCCATGACTGCTATTATTATTGTCATGTTCAATATGGATGGCGCATTTGCCTATGGAGATGTTATGAATGGTCAAGCTTTGATGGCAGACGGAAGTAGGGTAGGAGGCGTCAATTTAACATCTTTGGCGTTCGACAAGGCAATACCTGGATCTTCGTATGTTTTGGTTGTTGCAGTTTGCTTATTTGCTTTTTCAACCATATTGTCTTGGTCGTATTATGGATTGCAATCCTGGAAATACTTATTTGGTAGAGGCAAATTCACTGACCTTTCTTATAAGGTGTTATTTTTGGTGTTCACTGTTTTGGGAGCGGCGATTACGCTAGACGCAGTAATTAAATTTTCTGACGCCATGATTTTGGCATTGGTCTTTCCCAATATGATTGGCCTGTTGTTTTTATTCCCAAAGGTTCGACAAGAGTTTGTCCGTTTCATTGATGCCATTAAAGTTTTTAAAACCGATGAGGATGGCAATTGACTTTAATGTGAATATCAATGATCATACGTCTAAAAAATAGTCTTTAAAAGTAGAATTTTGGATAGTTTTGCTTTGTGAAAACAAAGTTTACTTCTTCATTTTTAAATGAAAAACCTTTGACTTTGAACATCGTTTAAAATGTTAATTGAATATTTGAGAGAAAGAAGTTAAGCGTGCTGTTTATGATGTGTTTATGATGATTTTGGTGCGTTGTCAATGATGTGTCGAACAGAAAATCAATATTTTGAAGAGTTTCGCCTTATTAAAAAATAGGCTTCTTAAAGTTTAACGATTTTAGTCTTTATTGATGTTTTGCTCTTTTTTATGGACTCTAGCCTTTATTCTTGACATTGAAACAGTGGTAACACCTACATAAGAAGCTAGATATTTTTGTGGTACACGTTGGATTAGTGTCGGTTGGTTTTCCAATAACTGGCAATACCGTTGCTCTGGAGACAACAAGGTCTGAAATTTCAAACGTTCTATTACTGTGGTCATCCCCTTGATTAAGTTTTTATTCATCAATTTAAGCAACATGGCTTTCTTTTTTGCAAGACTCTGGAATTTTTTTGCATCAACAACAATCAGAACACTATTTTCAAGTGCTTCTACAAAATGATCCGAAGGTTGTTTCATGAAAATGGACTCCAATGAACCTGCATCATCCCCCTTGTCAGAAAAGAAAAGTGTCTTGTCGTCTCCATTTGGAGTTATGACATACGTGCGAAGAAGGCCTTTTCGAACCTTTAGTATGTATGGGAAATACTGTCCCGATACAATAAGAACATCTCCTTTCTTTACCTTTTTAATATGAAATGCAAAAAGTATCGATTTAATATCCTTTATAGTAAGAAACGGAAATCCATTAAGATATTCTGAAATAAGAGTATTCATATAGTTTTCAACAAATATAAAAATTTGTTTTCGAAGTTATCTTTTGTTATTTAAAACCATTGGACATAATAATAATTTCGCGGCTTAATTAACGGATTATCATCAAAAACCACTGACAAAATGCATACAATTTCACCTGTTTATTTTAATTTTTTTTATTTCATCAACATTAAATGCCACACTATGAGAAAAATAAAGTTTCATAGTCCTATCGTTTTTATATTATTATGCTTTCTTTCAAATGTTAAAGCTATTGCTCAAGCCCCAGAGGTTGTCAATTATCAATCTGTCATTAGGGATAACGTAGGTGACATCGTAGCCAATCAAGCAATTGGCTTTAAATTATCCATACTACAAGGCGATGCTTCAGGTCCCCTTGTTTATGATGAAACTCATGTTGCGATTACCAATCAATATGGCTTAGTCGATTTAAGAATTGGTGCAGGAACTGTATTGTCAGGGGATTTTTCAACAATAGATTGGGGAGTAGATACGCATTACCTAGAAATTTCACTAGATGTAAATGGAGGCACCAATTATCAGCTCATGGGCACGTCTGAACTTATTTCAGTTCCCTATGCCTTACATGCAACAACTGCGGGCACAGATAACGATTGGACAATTTCAGGAAATAATCTAACCTCGGGAGTCTCTGGAAACATAGGCATTGGGACTACCAATCCCATAAGCAAACTAGATGTAAATGGTGTCGTTCGGGCAGAACCTTCTGGAGCACCATCTGGATCAAGCATTTCCCTTACTTCTCCAAGTGGGCATGCCGGCATTGTGATAATTCGTGGAGATGGTAGTGGCAATCAATCGGAAAGATGGAATCTTCGTGTCGATTCTGACGATGCATTTAGGGTTGTTAGCGATGTTAATGACAAACACCTAAGCATACGAAACAACGGGAATGTAGGAATTAATGTGGATACACCTTCACAAAAACTACAAGTAAATGGAAATATCAGGATGGTAGAAGGCAATCAAAGCTTTGGCAAGGTTGCAATGTCCTTGGCTGATGGTACCATGAAATGGATGGATCCTGCCAATCTAAAGCCACATTTGAATTATGCAACTTACGAACATATTCCAGTTTCCTCTCCCTCCAATGCTGCTTCGACTTACGGACAAATTACGGAAATAACTATTCCTATGAGACCAAACACCTCTTATTTGGTTACTGCATCAATGGGATGTCGTTTTGTTGATGGTTCGGGCAATGATGATGTTGCCATGAAATTTGTCACATCGGGTTTGTCATGTCCATTTCTACCCGATGTATCAGCAGGTACGGGAAACATTGAAAGCATAGATGATCATCGCTCAGATTTTGGACTTTACTCTTTTCATGAAGTAATTACAACGGAAAACAACTGCCCAGATTATCAAACACGTTTACGCATTATTCGCAATACCGATGATGATTTTGAGTTAAGAAATCTTCGAATTACGGTACTCCGATTAAATTGATGCATTGGGACAAATTAAAATGGCAAACGTGTTAGTTGGTAAAACGGCCTCATAAAACTTTATTGAAATGATGTTAATGAAGCACTTTTCATGCGACTATGCAGGAGGGAAGCATAATGCTAGCTGGAGCTTCTTTGTTCGTTGAAGGTTTTGCAAAATATACAGAAGCTGTGGTTATGGAAGATTATTTGCAATGATATAGAACCATCAGTTTATAAAGTATCAGGTCAAGGTTTACTATCAATCGAATACCATTGACAAACAAGGCACAGAGATTAAGATTGTGGTTGAAAAATTACCGAAATACATTTCCATAGATCCATTCGGAACACGATCTGATGAAAATTTGGCTGACAATACATTTGGGGTTTAATTTAACAGATAACAACATCATATGAAATAGAATCTTGATTTTAAATTTTGACTCCTTAATTTTGATCAAAGCAATAGGTGAAATGAACGTCTAGCATTGGATGAAAGTTGTTGCTACTGTTTCTTAAAAAATTTATTCTAAAATGGTTGTCTGCAATGTTATAATGGTTAATGTTGCATTTACAATCCTGATTTTATTGTCTATTACGCCCCTCAAGAGATTGTTTTAGTGGTGTATTCCTGTTTTTAGAAATAAATGTTTAGCCGTTCTAAGGCTATTGGCAACTTATTTTTAAGTACTTGAAAAGATAATGGAAACCCATTTTTTTAAGTTGAAGAGTTTGAGCAATAATATAATAATTAAGCGGTCTGTATTTTATTTCTGGTTTCAAAAACGGGTATTTCTACGTATAAAAAACTATTGAAAGAGTTTTAGTTTTAACAAAAATTATCTTTAACGGATGGCACGTAGTTCTGTTGTTTTTAGATAATGACAAATTAAAACTCAAACCAATGCAGTACGATACATTTACAGATTATTCATTGACCCGTTTAAAGCAACTTGATGTTACAGAATTACTTCAAACCCCTGAAGATTACGTTAAAAGCTTCACACACACACACAAGCTTTAGAAAAAAGTAACACCACAAGTAATGAATTGTAACAAATAAAAAATGGAAAACAAGACATATTCAATTTTTGGAGCAGGAGCAGCAGGCTTATATGCGGCATGGAGATTACTTCAAGGAAAACCAGCAAATACAAAAGACAAATCTAAAAATTTAGAAAAAGGAGATGTTCTAGAATTATACGATTGGGGTAAATATCAATTTTCAGAAGAAGAAAAAGGAACTCGCGAAGCGGGTGCCAGAGTTTGTACTTGGCACTATAAAGACAATCCTGAAGCTTCTTATTTGGAATTAGGAGGCATGCGTTATTCTGCTTGGGATTATAAAAAAACAAAGAACAATCCAAATCCAAATGACGGCAATAACCCAGGGCATCGATTAGTAACCAAAACCATTAGTGAAATCGGTTTGGAAAAATATTCTGTGCCTTTTAACGAAGCTAGTGATCCGCTTTTGTCATTAAGAGCAAAAAGCATGTACACATCAGAAATTGATGCTCAAAATCCCGCCCCATACAATGTAAACAACTATGGCGCAGATTCAGGACCAGACGATGGTTTTACTAAAATTGAAGCTGTGGGAATCAACGTTTCTGAAGATGCATTGCCACCGACAAGAAATGAATGGTGCAAATTTTATGAAGAAGGAAAAATTACAAAAGATCTAGGAGATGAATCCATCTTTAGAAAAGGACAAAAATTAAAAGACATAGGGTATTGGAATTTGGCCTATGATGTTTTGGGACAAGAAGGATTCAGTTATTTGGCAGATGGCAACGGGTATTCTTCAAATGTGGTAAATAGTAACTCGGCACAATCGTTTGAAGTAAATAACGAGTTTACGCCAGGAACGCTTTATAAGACATTAACCATTGGTTATTCGGGGATTTTTTCCGCACTTTTTCAAGAGATTGTCAAACTTGCAAAAAAGAAAGGCATCCGTTTTGAATACCATTCAAATACAAGGCTGCGTTCTATTTTGGAAAATAAAAATGTAATTCATTTTACAACAGCAAGCAGAAAGGAACCCAACAGGGAATTGGATGCAAAAACTTGTGACGCAGCATTTTTAGCGATGGGGAGACATGCCATTGATCTAGTTGCACAAGCCACCCGTTACATGAATAAAAAACGAGGCGATTTTGACGTCTTGAATGAAGATAAGGTGCAATTGTACCTGGAATCCGTCTTAATGCAGCCTTCTTATAAAATTGGGATGTTCTTTGATTCTCCTTGGTGGAGAGACGATATTCCTTCGCCTGCAAAATATCCCGCGAAGTTGAATAGTTATTTCTTAACTCAAGAAGGCATTAAAGCACTTAAAAAAGACAAGTTTCCGGCCAAATACATAAAGGCAATAGAAAAAGCGGCTTCAGAAGCTGCACAAGCAAAGTTGAAAGCAGAAAAAGAAGGTAAAGCGTACGATAATTCTGTGACGTCAATCATAGATGTAAGCTATACAACAGAAGCAGATTTCTTAAGTGCAGCTGAAACTATTGTAGAAGCAAATTTCAGTTATAGGGAAAAACAACAAATTGCTAGTACTGCACATTTAGATACCATTGGGCCAAGTGCAACAGACATGCCCATTAGACAAGTCGTTTATTTTGGAGACAATGCACGTAGCAAAAAAGGTGAAAAAGTGTACGGAATTCTAGCGAGTTATGACGATATACGCTACACAACGTTCTGGAAAGCCCTGGAATTCGGACCAAATCAAGAACGGAAAATAGCGGAATCTAGAGATACGCAACCATTGGAGGGCCCTCGTAAGGCACCTGCGACAATGGTAAAAATGTTACGTCAGCAATTGGCAAGTTTGCATTTTGGTTCTCAAGCAGGTTATGCATCGGTTCCAGAGCCTTTAGAAACCAAATACATGGATTGGTCCTTACCGCCGTTCAATGCAGGATACCATGCCTATTATTCTCATTATGACATTGGAGATGTACAGCAAAAAATACGCAAGCCATCGTCATTGGTAAAAGGTAAAGACAGCAATCTTTTTATTGTTGGATCGACATATTCCAATGATCAAGCTTGGGTAGAAGGTGCTTTTTGTACTGCGGAATCTGTTTTAAATGACTTCTTCAACATAGAAAAACTAATAGATGACAAGGAGTATCCTTTTATCTGTCCCAAATAAGCGAAACCAAAAAAGTATTAACCTCATAAATTAAGCTAAAATGAAACAAGACATGGAAAATCAAAAGCCTCAAAAATCTTCAGTAAGACCCTACATAGAGTGGGAGGAAGGGTTACCCAAAGGGAAGAACAATGGGACGCAGTTTGGCATTTTGTCAAAACTCAATGGTAGTTGGGTGAATTGGAAAGGTGGTCCAACTGGACTACATACGACTCCCATGCCTTCACCTGGTTCATCGTCAGAGACCATTTTTGGAGTCTTCCACTTCAAATCTCAGGAGTACCGAGAACAACTCAAATTTACGCAAGTCAACGCCCCCGTCCGCAACCGAGCAGGATCCAACGAGCAATTTAACGGAGCTGTCAAGTATGAAACTGCAATTATAGACAACAATAACGATCTCCAACACTTTGAGGACGGAATGTACCTGTGGTTGGGTGACCATCAAATGCCTTGGAGCGAGAAGAGTCCATTCCAAAACCCGACGACGATGTTCAAGCATACAGCGGATGAAGAATCAGTGAAAACAGATGGTGCGGAACCTGTATTTGGGCCAGGAGAATTGGGACCTCAATTTGTACCACCATATCAAATCTCTCGTTCTGGTGTGATTCCCCACGGTACGACCATCCATTTAACAGGTAACATAACAGAGTCTGGAGAAGGTAAGGCGCCACACATTGCAGATCTATGGGAACAACAATTTCTGGCTGTATCGCCAAGCATGGGGATCAATCCAGAGAAAGACTTAATCCAAGGATCCCGCAGGAAACCAAAATGGACAGAACTCCCTCGTGAAGATCAAGAAGGAGGGGGCGTAAACAGTGGGCGTGCCTATTTCGAAAAGATTTTTAATTATGATCAGTTTGGGGCGAAGTTCCCATACACGGTGCAACCGAACCTGAAGTTGACGGATGCCAACGATGGACTGAAATTTAAAAAATACGATATGATCGAGCTGGACTCATTCCACAACACAGGTGTTCAAGGTGCCACCGTAAATAACGTGATGATCGAGCGTTATTGTCGCGTTGCCAGAATGCGCTACCGTATGTGGATAGAAGAGGTCTACGATGAGGAATTTGGAGGACTGATCGAACAACTGCAGTACGAGCAAATCGTAGACTTTGAGTTCCAGTTTGGGTCTAATGGAGGGACTACGCTATGGCCACACATTCAAGTAAACACCTTACGACGTGAGAAGGATATTCCAGCAGACAGACGCCTACCATCCATTAAATTACCAACGGAGGTTGATGAAGAAGCAAGTAGAAAATCTGTTGAAACCATTTGTCCAGTGATGAGACACACTCGTGAATAAAAGCTGCACGAGATTATAATTTCGCCACAGGCGATTGGCTCAATAACATCACATATAGGTGTTATTGAGCCTATATAAAAGACCTGTTTGATCAAAAATCAAGAAGTTCTTAAAATGTCCTGATACAACAACCATTGTATTAGCTTCATAGGGTTTTGGTTTTGAATGTATGCGCTGGTAATTCTTAGACAGTCTTGAAGTGTCTTTAGATGAATGGCTTTAAGAAGTAGTGCAATATGAATATTTTCAATAAAAACATAGGGTTCATCGTTACCTTCAATTAAAAAACCTTCAAATATACTTACAACCACTAGATTTAGATACTGTAAAACAAAGTATCAAAATCTCAAAGCAAGATTTAGGAGAATTAAACGATAACCTGTTTATCGCTTTAGTTTTAATCATAGAAAAACAACCAAGAGTTGTGTATGTAATTCCATCTCTACAATTACAGGATATTAACAATAATTACTTTGTAAATAACGAAGTAAGTTTAATGCCCAGTTTATCCAATTGGGAAATTAAAATATCAAGCAAATCTATTGAAGAATTTGAAAAGTATGCTTTGAATAATATGATTAATAAACTAAAATCTTAGTTTTATAATATTATGTAAAATAGAGCCTGAGATTTTACCCAAATGTGGCGTTGGCAAAACGGCCTCAGAAAACTTTGGCTAGAACAATAGGTGAATGAGCGTACATATTTTAGAGGTCTAGCAATACTTTTTCTTAATATTTATGAGGTTTAAGGCTAGTTCAAAGCAATCTTAACCAGTTACAATGTTTTCTAAAATATAGTGATTGAGCCGTACATTGTTTCCAAAGGTTTATGCAGCCTTGATTTTTTTGTTTCTTTTTTTATCAAGGAAAAAAGATATGCAATATTTAAAAATGTTGAATAATAGCACAATTATAGCAAGTGTATAGAAATTTTTGTGTGGATGATGTGTCGGGAAAATTTTATACTCTTGCGGAAACCTTTACGAGAATGTCGTAGAAAAAAATATTGCAGGATTATTATCGAATACGCGAATTTTGAATGAATCTAAAAGGTTAGCTTTTTTATGGCGGTGGCTATGCGGTTGGAAATTGTGTTTTAAAAAATTAATGCGATAGCATAATTATTTTAATAAAGCAATCGAGCGCATAGGCAGCGGCAATTTTACATAATGGCTAATTATAGCTACAAACAGCAGAATGTTTCTTATTTAGTACTAAACCCAAGAGCCAAATGTTTAATGACCCCAGTACTGCAGTCTATTGTGTGTACAAGATTTCCTGGGATATTTTACATAATATGCAATTATAGCTATTAAATAGCGAAAACCTTCTACAATACTAAAATTAGATATTTGTACTATAATGTTCTGCGTTATGTAACTTGAGCTTTGGTTAAAAGCGAAAGTTGTTACTACAGCTTCTTTAAAAAATTTAATCTAAAAAGTTTCTTCTACAATGTTAATGGAACACTTTTTATGCGACGACGTAGGAGGGAAGC
>JAHDHI010000070.1 GCA_020631395.1 Bizionia sp. | reverse complement strand
AAAAACAACAGAAAAGTCGCTTAGAAATTTATACCAAATTTACTAGGTAGTCCACAATGAAGATAAATCAATAAGTAGGCTTTCCTAAAGGAGAAAGCCTACTTATATGACCTAGGTTTATCAATGATAACTCTTGTGAACTATGTTATTGATTGTTGTTTGATTAACTGAAGTGTTATTCTTTTATAAGCTTTTGGGTTAGCTTTTCACCATCAGGTAATTCGATATTCATAATGTAAAGACCGGATCGGAGAGAAGATGTATCGATATTACCTTCCAATGTGTCTTTTCCATTCAACATGCCAATATTGTTAATCAAAGCTTTGCCGGTTATGTCAAATAAGATAATCTTAACCTTTCCACTTTTTTCGCTTACCAAGTTATAATTTACCTTATCCCCCATTGGATTGGGGTATAGGGTCAACCCAGATATTTCTAGTAAATTGTCTTTTGGTATTGGTAGACTTGATTCTTTTGCACGAATTCCAGTATCTCGAACTCTATACCGGTTATTGCCAAAGGATAATCTGTTGCACAGACAATCTTCAACACCATATCGTTTTAGCGATTGGGTAGTAATATAGCCTATGGCAACAATGTCAGAATCTCTATCTGTACGTTTAGATCCCAATTGGCTTGTTCGGAAGACGAGTTCTGTCGATTTCAATTTTTGGTCTTCAATAACATCTGCAGTTCCATCTGTATTAATGGAGATTAATTTTCCTGCTTGTTCGTTGCTATACAATTGAAATGTCTTGGTGTCTATGTTTTCTACGATCCAAAAGTAAGATCCTTTGTCCTTTTCATCAAGTGTGGAGATGTCCAATGTCCCTTTTTCTTGTTCAATGATATATTGACCTGAGTCATCGTCAACTTCTATTTGGTAAAGACCCTTTATTTTGGTGTTGTTGGCTAAGTTGGAAGGAGATTCCCATTGTGCGTTCTGAGCTTGAATAGAGAAGGAAACCCATAGCCCGCACAGTACATTCAATACTTGTTTTATATACTTAGTTTTCATAATTTCTAAAATTAAAGGTTTATAAAATCACAAATCGTTAGTGTTTGGTTGCTATTTGTGCTTTCAATCTGGCATTGTCTTTCTTTAAGCTCGTAATTTCCTTTTCCATCTTGATTAAATGCAAATAGATGGTTTCTATGTTTTCCACAGACTTTGTAAGGATCTCTGGTACGTCAAGACCATTTTTTACCACCTCGGATTCAGCAGGCATATTAGGAAGATGACGGTATGTTTTTACATACGTTTCCAACTCAGATAAAGGCTGAATGTTATAATCTTCGGCAAAAACATAATCTGGGAAGCTACGAGCAGAAGAAATCAAGGAGGTTGTTTTTATCGTTCCTAATACTTCAAGCTTATGTGTTGGACTATTAGTTCCAATGCCAACATTACCGTTGTCTTGTATTATCATTTGAATATCTGGACCAGATTTGAAATGAAAAACTCCATCACCACTATTGTCATCATCCGCTTGGAAATTAAGAACACCTACAGATTTAAGATATCGATCATGTCCCACTTTGATATTTCCATTTACCTCTAACTTAGCACTAGGGCTAATCGTTCCTATACCAAAATTTCCATTATCCAACATAATCATTCTTACATCATTGTTAGCTTTGAAATAAATGTTGCCATCCCCGCTATTGTCATGATCTGCTTGTAAATTTAAATGACCTATAGATTTTATATTGAACATATTATGTACCCTTATGTCTCCAGATACATCCAGTTTGGCATCAGGATGAGTAATACCAATTCCTAAATCTCCATTCTGGGTCAACCGCATCTTTTCTGTTCCTTTATTGGAATGGTCTCCGCTATTGGAATGTCCCCACCAAAGATACCCCTCATTTATCATATTCCAGCCATTATTGTTACTCACTTGGAGTCTTAGCTGAGACCAATGGTTAGAGTTGTCATCATTGATCGTGAAACGGTCTAAATAAGTGCCATTTCCTTGATCGCTCCAAGTTTGTGCTCCCATACCTAAAGAAAATAGCATTATGAGTACAGTAGTGAGAGTTAGTAAATGAGAACTCCCAGGCAAAGAAAGTTTAGACATCATATGAAATCTGTTCTGTGTTGACTTTGTCATCTTGATTGTTTTTAAATCTTGATTTTTCATGATAGTTTGGTTTTTAGTTATACATATTTGTTTAGATATGATTAGGCATTTTTGCGTACCCAATTCATAAACCGAAGATAGAAACAGTTTGACCTGACAAATATGTCAAAGAACCTGATGATTTCGTAAATCCTTTAAAAAAAGGGGGTATGTGGTGTTTTACTTGTGTATATTATGTGATAAGTGTTTTATATATGACAACTTTATGCTTGATAACTAAAAAAATATGGACAATTACTCCTAAACAAAATGCAGATAGTGAAGTTAAAAAACTACTTTTGAATTTATATTATGGATTTTGAAAGATATGTTGTAGGACGTTTGCCAAAACGTTGGTTGTACCTTTTGGAAAAATATTCTGGAGTATCGAAACCTATGGCATATGCTACTTCGCTTACAGTTGGAAAAACCCTATTCTCCAATAAATTTCTAGCCTTTTGAAGTTTTACCTCGCGAATGAATTGTTCTGGGGTAAGTCCAGTTATGTCCTTTGTTTTTCGTAAGAGTTGACTTTGGCTGACAGCCATTTCATAAGCCAGATCGGACACTTTGAATTGCTTGTTGGCTATCTCACGTTTTACTATGATTTCGACTTTTTTCAACCAACCCGTATCCCAAGAAATATGTGTGTCGTCATATGTCACATCTAGTTTTGGCTGAGCGTCTTTTTCTTTTTGCCACTGTTGACGTAAACGATAGTTGGAAAGCAAACATTGTATCCGCGTCAACAATTCTTCTGGATCAAAAGGTTTTGTTATGTAATCGTCTACGCCGGTGATAAGTGCTTGTAATTTGTCTTCTTGGGAAGCCCGAGCTGTCAGTAAGGTTACAGGAAGATCTCTCCATCGTTTGTCTCCTCTTATTTTTTTTAGCAATTCGATACCATCCATATCTGGCATCATGACATCGGACAGGATTAGATCAGGGCGTTTGGGGTTTTTGCTCAATATTTTAAGTGCTTGTTTTCCGTTTTCTGCAATATTTACCATATAAAAGGGGGATAAAATACTTTTTATGAAATCCCGCATGTCGGGATGATCTTCGACTACCAAAATCTCATTCTTGTCACAGGTTTCCATATCTTCTGAAATCTTTAATGAATCAGTAGTTGTTATGTCGAATCCTTCTTCTTCTTCTTCTTCTTCTTCTTCTTTGGGTTTTGATTTAATGATCTCAGGATGGGGTGCTTGATTTATTTGTAATTTTAATGTGAATAGACTTCCTTTTCCATATGTACTGTTTACAATGAGATCTGCCTGCATTAATTTTGCCAATGCATTACTCAGTGCCAATCCTATGCCTGTTCCTCCTTCTGCTCTTGTATCTACTTGTTTGGATTGGTAAAAACGATCAAAGATGTATGGCAGGTCATCTGGATGAATACCTCTACCATTGTCTCTTACACTGACCCATATCTTATCATGTGTTTTTTTCACGGTTACCTGTATCTCACCTCCTTCTGGAGTAAATTTAAATGCATTGGACAAAAGGTTGTTCAGGATCTTTTCTATTTTGGAACTGTCAAGCAATAAATATGAGTCTTGATCTATTTCATATTGCAATAGAAATGTGATTGATCGACTTTGCGCATGAGATTCAAAGGCTGAAACAATTCGTTTTACAAAACTGTGAAAATGGACTGTATGTTCATTCAATTCCAGTTTGTTGATTTCCAATTTTGAAAGGTCAAGAATTTCTTCGACTAGGAACAATAGGTTTTTTGTGTTGCGTTGCATGACTTCCAACTCTTTCCGTTCAGGGAAATTGGAACCATATTTTTTTGCCCATCTATTCAATGGACCTGAGATCAAGGTGAGCGGTGTACGTAATTCGTGTGAAATATTGGTAAAAAAACGGGATTTAACCACATCTAATTCTTTTAATTCCTGAGACTGTTTTTCAATTTTTGTCTTCTGTTCATTAATTTCATATGTTCGTTCTTTTACCATTTTTTCCAATGAAACCTGTTGTTGTCTTAGTTTTTTTGTCCGCCATTGAAATAGACTGAACAGTATAAGCAGTACAGCTACGATACAGCTTATTATGAAAATGGGATTCTTGTAAAAGGCTAGAGTCATCCGTAAAGGAATATGCAATTGTTTTTTACTCCAGTCTCCATTGTTGTTTCTTGCCTTTACTTGCAACGTAAACCGTCCAGCAGGTAATTCATTAAGTATGATTTGTCGATTGTTGCCCATATAGTGCCATGTGGTATCTAGTTCGTATAAACGATAGGCAAACTGATTTTCTTTAGGGCTACGATAGTCCGCCAATGCGACTTCCAATACCAATGATCGGTCACGATAATCGAGATCAATGAATTCTTTTTGCAGAGAATACCCATTCATTTCACTGAATTTCTTTTTTTTTCCATCGTATTTCTGTAGCTTGGTAAGTATGATTTTTGACTCTATGTCTTGTGTCAAAAGGTCTTGCGGTTTAAATGAGTTTAGACCTTGTATCCCTTCAAAATACAATGTTCCGTCTTTTGCTTTTAACGCTGCACTGTGGTTGAACTCTGGATGTGTTAATCCATCTTTTTCGGAATAGGTCTTGACTTGATAGGTGCTCGGGTCGAATCGCATAAGTCCATTGTTGCTGCCCAACCAGAGGTAGCCGTCATCATCTTCCAATATGGAACAGATGGTATTATTGGTAAGCCCATGGCTCTCCTGGGTAAATGAAATGATCTCACCGGTGTTTGTATTCATTCGATTGAGACCTCCTCCTTGGGTTCCAATCCATAATATGTCCTTTGGGTTGTTATGCAAGGCCAACACACTAGGGTTTTTAAGCTTAAAACCATCTTTGCCTCTCCCGAATGATATCACTGTATTTGTTTTTTTTTCCATTCTAAAAAGCCCATGTATTGACCCAATCCAAATGAAACCATTGTTGTCTTTATATAGGACTTTTACAAAATTAGCAAAGTCATGTTCCCGTTTCTCAAATGGTGCCATTGTTAGCGCTTCTTTGTTAAATGTATACAGATTGAGATTGGCTCCCATCCAGAGTAAACCTTCCTCATCTTCCATCAATGTGATTCCATGAATTATTTCTCCAGGATGAGTTTTATGTACCTGAAGGGTTTGTGAAGACAAATCATAATGAAGTAATCCATTACCTTCATCTGCTATCCATAGGCCATAATCATCATATAGCATACCGTACTCCGTAAAACTAGGAGATGAATCACTATCTTTATATTCTGTAGCAGTACCATTATCCCAAATGACTTTTTTTATCTTTACATTATCCAAAATGCCGCTAATAGGGTCCCATACATAAAAATCGCCGTAGGTACCAATGTAGATCAATCCATTTTCATCTTCGACTAATCCGCGAATACTTCTTGTTTCAGTAGGCAGATTCAGTATGTTTTTAATTGGTTTGGGCTCTATGTTTACCTTGAACAAACCATGAGGGGTTCCTATCCAACTTATCTCGTCATGACTACTGTAGACACACGTGACATACGAAAAATCTGCTAAAGAAGTAAGGTCAACCAACCGTTTTTGCTTCTTTTGGTATACCGATGCATAATGAATGTCATGCATCATCCAAAATTGATTTTTTCTATCCCTATAGGCATAGGATAAGCCTTTTGCACCAAAGAAATTGTCTAATGCCCGAATTTTTTTGTCTTCCTCTTCTAGTTCTTCATACTTGTGTATGCGACTAAATTCCATTTCTTTTATCTGCTTTCGATAGAGCCCCCCATAGGTCATAGCCCATATGGTTTTATTTTCATCTGTCCAGATATTGTTTACTTCATGACCTATCTTATAATGATGCATTAAGTTTCCGCTGCCATCAATTTTTAAAATCCCATCATGACGGGTGCCAATCCAGAGATTGTTATTTTCATCTTCAAAAATCCCATTTCCAAATTTTTCCATGTCTTGTGGAAAAGAAAACACCTTTATAGGAGGGAGGTTTGAAGATGTTATTTTATATAAGGTTTTATAGGTGCCTATGAAAATATCTCCTTTTTGACTTTTGGATAAATAATATGCTGTGAGATCATCTACTTCATAATCGTATTTTTTAAGTTCAAAGGTTTTTTGGTCCAAAGAGTAAATGGCATAATCTCCCTATAGATCCATCATATGCAACCATAGGTTTCCTTCATTCCCTTCTACCATGGCGCTTACTGTAAAATTGGATTCTGTAAAAAGGGATTTAAACTCATAGCCATCATAGCGATTTAGACCATCTTTAGTCCCTATCCACATAAACCCTTCCTTGTCTTGAAGAATGCAGGTGACATATCCATTGGACAGCCCATCCTTGACTGTAAGTTTCTGAATGTCTATTTCTTGGCCATATAGAGGCTCTATACTAGTGCTGAGGCATAAAAATAGGGCTATCATATTTTTGATGGCCTCTTGAATTACAAGGAGTATTTCGGTTTTTTTTAAGTTAGGGTGACTCTTAGATACTTTTGGGTACTTTATGAAACGCATATCAATTTTGCGAGAGCAATGAGTTGATGGTAAATTTTAGATTAAGTTAGCTAAAAAAATGATTTTATTCGTTTTGCATATAAAAAAACATTAAAAATAAATGTGTGTATTTCGTTGAGTTTAGTGTGCTGCTTCTTTTTTCCTTTGTTTCTGGTAATGATGGTTGCTTAAATGGATCGCTTTAACATTTTTTCATTTGTAATTATTTATCTTTAAAAGAAAAACAACGATGGATAGAATCCTATTTTCAGTTTTGGCTATTTGTATGCTTTGGTCTTGTAAAAAAGAGATGAAAACGACAGAAAAGCCAATGTTAGAAAAAGAAGCTGTGGAATTGGCTGTAAACGTTCCCAATGAAATCAAGAATGAAGAGAAAACAATACAATTTCCTTCCAAAGATGGTTTGGACATTACTGCAGATGTCTATTTGGTAGGTGAGAGGCCCATTTCTGTTTTACTGTGCCATCAAGCTGGGTTTAGTCGTGGAGAATACACAGACACTGCTTTGGAGTTGAATGCATTGGGCTATTCAGTAATGGCAATGGACCAACGTTCTGGAAAGATTGCCAACGCTGTTGTGAATGAGACAGCAAGGCAGGCTAAATTGAAAAACTTGCCCACTACATATCTCGATGCGAGACAAGATATTGAAGCAGCAATAGACTATGTACACTCAAACAACGGAAAATTGCCCATTCTTTTGGTTGGAAGTTCATATTCAGCATCATTGGAACTTTTAATTGGAAACACCAATGATAAAATAAAGAAAGTAGCAGCGTTTAGTCCAGGTGAGTACTTCAAGGGAATGAACATACAAGACGCCATAAAAGATTATGACAAGCCAGTATTTGTAACGTCTTCCAAAAGTGAAACACCAGCTTTGGAAACTTTGGTTGGTAAGATTAAACCAGAAGTCTTGACGCATCATAAGCCCGTTGAAAAAGGAATTCATGGATCAAGAGCATTGTGGAAGACCACAATAGGCGTAGAAAGCTATTGGGAGGCTTTTAAAGATTTTTTATAATAGAATCTAAATCATAATAAATCCAAGATGCGCTCCAAAGCCATTCCTCTGGATCCTTTTATCAAAAGTGTGGCATCTGCAATGTTGTCAAAATCAAACTTGTTTTTAAGTTCTTCAAAAGATTTGTAATGTTTTATGCGAGGTGAATTGCCTTTTGTGAGGTAGAAGTTTTCTCCAATCAATATAATGCGATCAATGTTGAGGGTTGAGGTGAAATTTGTCAAACTTTGATGCTCTTCAGCAGCGTCATTTCCAAGTTCGAACATATCACCTAAAAAAGCAATCTTGTTGTTGTCTTTTAGGTTTGAAAAGTTGCTCAATGCAGCTCGCATGCTAGTTGGGTTTGCATTGTAGGCATCTAGAATGATTTTATTGGACGCTTTTTTGATGATTTGCGAGCGATTGTTGGTTGGCGTATAACTTTCTATGGCAGTTTTTATGGACGAGTCATCAACTTTGAAGTAATTTGCCATGCATATTGCTGCGGAAATATTGTTGAAGTTGTATTCTCCCATCAATTGACTCTCGATTTCCAAATTATTATAATTGACCTTGACGAAAGGTTGTGCCTCTATTAGATTTACAGCGACATCATTTGTGTTCGCATCATTACCAAATGCAATTGTCTTTGCTTTTTTTGAATGCTCTAGTTGTTTGTTGTCTTCTGCATTTACGAAAATGATGTTGTCATTGTTTGTCAAGTAATCGTATAACTCGGTTTTTCCTTTTATAACGCCTTCGATGCTTCCAAAGCCTTCCAAGTGTGCTTTGCCAAAATTCGTAATGTATCCATAGTTGGGTTTGGCTATGTTGCATAGAAAACCTATTTCTTTCAAATGATTCGCTCCCATTTCCACAATGCCTATTTCGGTGTCGTTATTCATGGATAGTAATGTAAGTGGAACACCAATGTGATTATTCAAATTACCAATGGTAGCCGTAGTATTGTACTTTTGGGATAGGGTAGCATTAATCAGTTCTTTTGTGGTTGTCTTGCCATTGCTGCCTGTTAAAGCGATTATGGGGATGTTGAGGTGATCCCGGTGAAATGTAGATAGTTTTTGGAGGGTTTTCAATACATCTTCAACCAATATGATTTGGGAAGATGTGTTGTATTCCTTTTCATCTACCACAACATATTTGGCGCCTTTTTCGATGGCTTCAAGGGCAAATGCATTGCCGTTGAAGTTATCTCCCTTCAAAGCAAAGAATATATCGCCCTTTTCAACCTTTCTAGTGTCTGTGGATACTTTGTTGCATTGTAAAAAGAGGGAATGTAGTGTTTCTATCGTCATATTTTAGTTACGTTGCTGTTCTAAAAATAAATGTATAAAAAAAGTCCTAACCAACGGTTAGGACTTCTCTATTTTATGGAACTAAAAATTAGTTTTTAGTTTTGTTCTTTCCTTTGGACTTAGAGCCTACTCTTGACATTGCACATCTAAAACCAATATAGTCTGTAGCAATGTTTTGTGGGTAATAACGTCTTTGTGCAGGATCTAACCAATATTCTCTATCTTTCCATGATCCTCCTTTGAAAACACGAACTTCATCATTTATAAGAGAAGTTCTCTTGTTGGATTTGTCATACTCTCTAATCATTTGACCAGTAGAATCAACTTCTACAGAGTGTTTAGGTGAGTTGTACATTTTACTTGTTAGATTCTTCTCTTCTCCTTCTGTTTCGTCATCAAATCCATCTGAGTAGTAACGAGAAGATCTTTTGTCTCCATCTCTAAAGTTTCTGTTGTCACTTGTATCAAAGTTTGTTCTTAGATATGTTTCGTCCAAATCAACAGGTACTTGTGCAATTTCTCCTGGTAGATCTCTTGCTATTACTTTTCCATTGGCCAAGGTATCGTATACTATTTCATCTGTGGTAACGATTTTTACAGTACCATCATCGTTGATGGAATTCTTCGTATATACATTACCACGATAGTAGTTGAAATCATTGAATTCATCATCTACTATAGGTCTGTATACGTCAGCTACCCATTCGGCAACGTTTCCTGCCATGTCATACAAACCAAAGTCATTTGGGGAAAAGGACTTAACTTGGGCGGTAATGTCAGCTCCATCGTCAGACCAACCTGCTATACCTCCATAGTCACCTTTACCTTGTTTGAAGTTTGCCAATTGATCACCACGAACTTTACGTTTTCCAGAACGAGTGTACTGTCCACTCCATGGGTATTTTTTTCTACCTCTATAAGTATTGTAGCTTCTTAGCTCTGACAAGCCTAAAGCAGCATATTCCCATTCAGCTTCTGTAGGAAGTCTATATTTTGGTGAGATGATTCCTGTTTCTCTAGAAGCATAAACGCCTATTTCGTTGCCTTCAGCATCTAATTGAGGCTTTAATTTTCCTCCTTTTAAAATGTCTTCATTTCCTCCATAGGTCTGTGTAGGAGCATTTATGTATGTATCCGTATTGAAATTAGCATCTGCAGTAGCCTCATATTGGCTGTCTTGCTTTAAATATCCTTCTTTTTGCAAGCTTAGTTCGTTATAACGATCTGTTCTCCAATTGGCAAACTCTACAGCTTGAATCCAACTAACACCAACTACAGGATACTCTCCATAACCTGGGTGACGTAAATAGTTGTTGGTCATCACTTCATTGTAACCCAATCTGTTTCTCCAAACCAAGGTATCAGGAACTACGCCATCGTATATTTTTCTGAAGTTTTCATCTTCTGGTGGGTAAACAGTTCTGATCCAATGCAAATATTCTGTATACATTTTGTTGGTAACCTCAGTTTCGTCCATGTAAAAAGACATAACATGTTGTTGGTTTGGCGTATTGTTCCAATCATGCATTACGTCATCTTGAACTCTACCCATCGTGAAAGTACCACCTTCTACAAACACTAAGCCAGGAGCGGTTTCTTGCTCTTTGAATTTGGTGTTGTATTGGAAACCACCTTCTTTGGCATTAATTTGCCATCCTGTCGCTCTAGAAGTATTAGAGCCTCCTCCAGATCTTTTACAACCTACCAAGGTAAGCGAAATCGCTACAATTAGAATAAGCCTTGATACAATTACTTTTTTCATATTCATTACGTTTAAGTAAGCTAATTATGTTTTTTGGAGTCGCAATATAACAATTATACCTAACTCTACAAGGTTAAATTATGAAATTTGAATAAAAAATATCGCATTTCATCCCATTTTTTTGCTTTACAACGATGTTTTGTAAGGTTTATCGCTGTATTAAAAAGAATAACGCCCTTAATCAATATTTATTATCACAGATTTAAAAAAAAATTATGAAATAATTAAGAAAACATTAAAAAGGATGTGATTTCAATTTTCATAGCTATGAAACAGTTGTGAAATGAATAACCCTACTTTCTAAATGAATAAGATTTATACAAATCTGAAAATCATATTGGTTTTTATGATCATCTTACGTTTATGGGATTGGATTTATTGTTGTAATTTTGTTGCGTTTTGTTAAAAAAAATAAAAAGACAATAATAACATTGGAATAATAACGTTATCTATGTTAATGAAAAAGAAATTACCATTACTAATAATGCTAACCTCAATTATTGCTTTTTCTCAGCAAAAAAAGGTTAGCTTAAACTGGAATGAAACGACAACCATAACTACTGAAGGATACACTGTGCAAGTCCCGTCCTTTACGCCTAGGGAACGTTTCAGCTTTAGCTTGGACGAAGGTGTGGAATATGTTGAGCAATGGGACGTGGATATACCAATAGACGAGAGTTCCATATTAATAACCAACATAGTTTATGCACCTATGACAAGAATGGAATTGAAGGGGGTGGATGTAAAGCTCATTCCCGATGAAATTGAATTTTCTTTGAAAAATTCAATTGCCAGAGACAAGTTGTATGCGATGTTGCGTGTTTCTGGAATAGTGAAAGCAGGCAACAATGCCTACAGGAAGGTAAGATCCTTTACAATCAATTACAATCACGAAAATACAAGCAAGAACTTCAATGTACAGAATAGGGGAATCATTACAAATTCCATACTGAGTACTGGGAAGTGGTATAAGTTTGCCATAGCCAAATCCGGAGTCTTCAGGCTGAGTAAGAATTACTTGAATAACTTGGGCATAAATACCAATGAGATAGATCCTAGAAACATAAAGATCTATGGCAATGGAGGAAAGATGCTTCCATACAGAAACAATGTGGAGTACCCACTGGATCCTGAGGAGAATGCAATTGAAGTGGTAGGTGAGGAAGATGGAGTCTTCAACGATGGAGATTATGTTTTGTTTTACGGGGATGGCCCCAAGGCCGATGTCGCAGACCCGTCGATAAATACGAACATCAACTCATATTCAGACATAGCATATTACTATATAAATGTGAGTGCTGGAACAGGTAAGCGCATTCAAACGATGAATCAACCTACGGGAGCACCGGACATGATAATCGACACTTTTCAAGACTATCAATTTCACGAATTGGACGAAATCAGTTTGGCTTTTGTTGGCAGACGATGGTTTGGAGATGAGTTCGACGTGGAGACCAGCAAGACATTCGAATTCAACTTTCCTAATTTGGTAACGACAGAGCCGCTCAAACTTAAAGTGATTGGAGCTTCTACTTCTGCCAATGATTCCAATATGGCAGTTAGTTTGAACAACACACAGGTTGGAACTGTAATCATTCCAGCAGTAACGGATCCAAATTTCGTCTCTGAAGGTTTTTTCCTTGGCGATGTGAATGCAGCTTCGGATGATGTAAACATCAAGATCGATTATGATAAGCTTGGAAATCCAAGTGCTGTGGGGTATTTGGATTACATTTCCATCGAGGCGACGAGAAACCTCTCTTTCAATGGAAAACAGTATGAATTTAAAAACAATGAAACAGCTCAAGCTACAGGCATAGGACAATACAATGTTTCCAACGCAAGCACATTGTCAGAAGTTTGGAACATAACTGATTTGAATAATGTGACGAGGATTGAGAACAATGATGCTTCAGCAACCTTGAGTTTCAAAACGACAAATGGTACGTTGAAGACATTTGTGACGGTAAGCACAACCGATTTTTATGAACCTTTGGAGCCATCGAATACCTCAGTGGCCAATCAAAACATAAAAGGGACCATTTTTCAAAACAGCCAAGGTAACTTTCAGGATATAGATTATTTGATGATAACTCCAAGGAGTCACCTAGCACAAGCAGAACGATTGGCTCAAATAAACAGGGCGAACAACAATTTGAATGTAAAGGTGTTGACCGCAGAGTCCATTTACGCAGAGTTCAGTACCAGCAACGAAGATATTGCAGCCATAAGGAATTTTGTTAAATATGTATATGACAATGCGAGCACTCCAGACAAGAGAGTGAAATACTTATGTCTTTTTGGAGACAGTTCTTTCGATTATAAGGGAAGGATATCTTCCAACACCTACAACATGCCGACTTGGAATGCCTATAATAGCTTCAACTTGACCAATTCATTTGTTTCTGACGATTTCTTTGGGATGATGGATGACAACGAAGGCAACATGGAGGCATCAGACAAGTTGGACATAGCCATAGGAAGAATCGTTGCAGACACCCCTTTGAAAGCCAAACAAATGGTAGACAAGGTTGCAATATATTATTCTCGCGAAGCTTTTGGAAGCTGGAGGAATAACTTTGTCGTTATTTCGGATGACGTAGATGAACCATGGGAAAGCTCCTTGCAAGAAACCACCGATCAAATTGGAGATCAGGTAACAACGGAAAAACCTTTCATCAACGTAGTTAAAATTCACGCGGATTCATTTCAACAAGAATCCTCGGTAGGTGGAGATCGTTATCCAGAAGTAAAGACGGCCATTTCAAACGCCATTGAAAATGGGGCCTTGGTCGTAAATTATTTTGGGCACGGTGGCGAAGATGGTTTTGCTGACGAACGATTCTTTCAGAAACCAGATGCCGAGTCACTCCGCAACGAGTGTCAGTTAAACTGTTTTGTTACAGTGACTTGTGAATACACGAAGTTTGATAATCCGTTACGGGAAACAGCAGGAGAGTTGATTTATTGGAACAAGGATGGAGGCGCCATATCATTGATAACGACAACACGTCAAATATTCGTTAGTGTAGGGATTACATTTAACTTGATCTTGGAAGAATATTTGTTCTCGTTTAGCGATAACGACATTTATGAAGATCATGAGTATCCTACGATGGCGGAAGCCTTGCGATTGACGAAAAATGATCCAGCGATAGCGGGCATCAATCAAAAAAACTTGGTGTTCTACATTGGAGACCCAGCGATGCGATTGGCCATCCCGAAACCAAATGTCAGATTGACAAGAATCAATGATGTGCCAGTAGCACAATCTACAGATGTCTTGGAAGCATTGAGTTATGCTAAACTGGCAGGAGAGGTAACGGATGTTTCTGGAAATCTACTTTCCAATTACAATGGAGTGGTTACAACGACCATCTACGACAAGCCAATAGAGCGTCAAACTTTGGGGAATGACAACGTAATGGAAAACGGTCAAGTCATAAAATTGGATTACGAAACTTTGGGCGCTGTGATATTTAGAGGGCAGGCCTCTGTGGTAAATGGAGAATTCGAAGTCGATTTCATAGTTCCAAGGGATATTGGGATTCCAGTTGGACATGGTAAGATCAGCTTTTATGCCTATACCGAAACGCCTTTGTCCGATCAAACAGGAGCATCAACCAATACGTTGCAAATAGGAGGGTTAAATGAAAATGCACCAGAAGACAATGTGGGGCCAGTTATTAATTTGTTCATGAATGATGAAAATTTTGTGTTTGGAGGGGTAACCAACGAATCACCAAACTTGTTGGTTAAGCTTCAAGATGAGAATGGGATCAATACAGCCAGTGGAATAGGACACGACATTGTGGCAATCTTGGATGGAGACGAAGTAAACCCGTTTATCTTGAACAATTATTACACGACGGAAATCGATGATTATACAAGAGGTAGCCTCAGTTTTCCATTTAGAGACTTAGAACCGGGATTGCATACTTTATCCGTAAAAGCATGGGATGTATATAATAATTCTTCAATTGCGGAGTTACAGTTTGTAGTCTTTAATGAAAACGATCATTTAATAGTGAACAACGTATTGAACTATCCCAATCCATTTGTGAATTATACAGAGTTTTGGTTTAGTCACAATAGTTCGGAGATTTTGGATATCTCTGTGCAGATATTTACAGTTTCAGGGAAGTTGGTTAGGACTTTGAATGGACAAAGCGTTGGAGATGGAGGGAAGTCCTCGAGCTCGACTTCGAGAGACATTGTCTGGGATGGAAGAGATGATTTTGGAGATAAGATAGGTAAAGGAACCTACATATATAAATTGAAGGTGCATTCCAGCACAACCAATAAAACTGTAGAAAAAATAGAGAAACTTGTAATACTCTAATAAAAAATTATATTTGTAAAATTAAAATTAATCTATGAAGAATAATATCATAATAGCAATAACACTGATTTTCGCATTGAAGATGAATGCGCAAACAACTATAATCCCTAACCAAGATACTAGAGTTATTACTACAGGAATGCCATTTTTGCTAATAGCACCAGATGCAAGAGCTGCTGGAATGGGAGATATGGGTGTGGCAACATCGCCAGATGCATTTTCACAAAAATGGAATTCATCCAAAAACGTATTTGCAACATCAAAATCGGGGGTTTCACTCAGTTATACTCCATATTTGAGTAAACTGGTAAATGACATAGGGATTGGGTATTTGTCATACTTTAATAGATTAAACGAGCAAAGTGCCTTTGGAGTTAGTTTTACTTACTTTAGTTTGGGAGAAATAGAATTTGTCGAAGATGAAGATTCTACCCCTTTAATACAAAAGCCAAATGAGTTGGCATTGGACGTTTCCTACGCATTGAGGTTGAGTGATCGATTTGGGATGTCTGTAGCCATGCGTTATTTGCGTTCAGATTTAAAGTTGAACACGGGAAATCAAGATATTAGTCCAGCTAGTACCTTTGGTGTGGACATTAATGGATATTACCAAAGTGAAGAAGAGGCCTTCAATGATTTCAATGGACGTTGGAGAGCCGGTTTTGCAATTCAAAATCTAGGACCCAAGTTTAAATATGACGAAGGAGGGCAAGATAACTTTCAGCCTACGAACTTAAGAGTAGGTGCAGGATTTGACTTTATATTCGATCAATACAACAAAGTGGCCGTTACAGCAGAAGTTTCAAAGTTGTTGGTGCCAACACCACCAGTATATGGAACAGAAAGAGAATTTACGGACAACAATGGGAATGGCGTATACGATGCCGATACAGACGATCTTGGAAATGTAGTAAATAGCAATGTCATCATAGAAGGAAAAGATCCAGATGTAAGTTTCATCTCAGGAATCTTTCAATCTTTTGGAGATGCACCGGGAGGCTTTAATGAAGAGTTGAAAGAGTTTACCTATGCCTTGGGCGCAGAATACCTATATCAAGAATCCTTTGCCTTTAGAGCAGGATACTTCAACGAAAATGAAAGTAAGGGAGCACGTAAATTTTTTGCTTTGGGAGCAGGATTTAAATACAATGTCATAAATGTAGACTTGTCTTATTTGTTCTCATCTTCGAAAGTGCAAAGTCCGTTGGAAAGTACATTGCGTTTCTCTCTAACATTTAATCTTGGAGCTGGGACGTATTCAGAATATTAATATTCAGAGATACCAAAAACAATACAAAGAAAACTATTGCAAATCGCAATAGTTTTTTTGTGTAAATTGGTCTCACTAATATTTAGTGCAAAAAACCTATGAAAGAAATAAAAATTGAATCCACATTGTACGTTTATGATGCTTTGGATGAACTGTCCAAAGAGGTGAGGGAATTGATGGAGAAAGCAATAGAGTCTAGGAACAAGGCATATGCGCCATATTCCAAATTCAATGTAGGTGCGGCTTTGTTGTTGGACAATGGAGAGGTTATTTCAGGGAGCAATCAAGAAAACGCATCTTATCCTTCAGGGTTGTGTGCAGAACGGACAGCCATATATTATGCAGGAGCTACTTATCCCAAAGCTAAAATTCTAAGAATGGCAATTACGGCAGCTTCTCAGAATCAAAAAACGACTTCGCCAATACCTCCATGTGGAGCTTGCAGACAAGCTATTGCAGAATATGAAGTAAAGCAAAAGGAACCAATAGAAATCTATTTCATGGGGGAAGTTGGAGCGGTGGCCAAATCGAATTCTTTAGCAAATTTACTACCTCTAATTTTCGATAGTTCAGCACTATAAGGTTTTCGCTTTTCTTAAGGATGGAATCTGATGAAATTTTACGAATAACAGTTTTTTCATTACTAACTAAAGTGTTACTTTTGTAGTTCGTTTATTTTTTAAAAACGTTACCAATGCAAAAAATCACAAAAGAGACATACCTTAAATGGTATGAAGATATGCTGTTATGGAGAAAGTTTGAAGACAAGCTTGCAGCAGTATACATCCAACAAAAGGTAAGAGGATTTCTTCACTTGTACAATGGTCAAGAAGCAGTGTTAGCAGGAGCTTTGCATGCGATGGATTTGACTAAAGACAAAATGATAACAGCATATAGAAACCACGTGCAGCCAATTGGTATGGGAGTAGATCCCAGACGTGTAATGGCAGAGTTGTATGGCAAAGCCACTGGAACCTCAAAGGGGCTAGGTGGATCCATGCACATTTTTTCCAAAGAACACCGTTTCTATGGTGGACACGGTATCGTTGGTGGACAAATACCTTTGGGGGCAGGAATTGCCTTTGGAGATAAATATCATGATCAAGATGCAGTAACCATTTGTTGCTTTGGAGATGGAGCTGCCAGACAAGGTTCTCTTCATGAAACATTCAATTTGGCAATGCTATGGAAGTTACCAGTAGTCTTTGTTTGTGAAAACAATGGATATGCAATGGGGACGTCTGTAGAGCGTACGGCTAACCATACGGACATTTGGAAATTGGGAAGAGGCTACGAAATGCCTTCAGGACCAGTGGACGGAATGAATCCAATTAAAGTAGCAGAAGCATTCGACGAGGCTATTTCCAGAGCACGTCGTGGAGATGGTCCTACATTCTTGGAAGTGAAAACATACAGGTATAGAGGACACTCGATGAGTGATGCACAGCATTATAGAACGAAGGAAGAAGTAGAGGAATACAAGAAAATAGACCCAATTACTCAAATAAAGGATATTCTTCTTGAAGAAAAATATGCCACCGAAGACGAAATAAAAGTAATCGACAAACGTGTCAAGGATTTGGTGTCCGAGTGTGAAAAGTTCGCTGAAGAATCTCCATACCCAGATAAAAACGTGATGTACGATGCCGTATACGAGCAAGAAGATTATCCATTCATTCAGCATAAAATATAAGTTATGGCTACAGTAATTAACATGCCGCGTCTAAGTGACACGATGGAAGAAGGAACAGTTGCTGCTTGGTTGAAGAAAGTAGGAGATAAAGTAGAGGAAGGAGATATCTTGGCAGAGATAGAAACCGACAAGGCTACAATGGAGTTCGAGTCTTTCAATGAAGGGACTTTACTTCACATAGGAGTACAAGAAGGAGATACGGCAAAGGTAGATACGCTTCTAGCTGTCATAGGGGAAGAAGGTGAAGATATTTCCGAATTGTTAAAAGGAGATGCTGATGCATCATCCAAGGAAGAGGAAGAAGAAAATGCCTCAAATGTTTCAGAAGCTCCTGCGGAAAGCAAAATGGAAACCCCAGAAGGAGTAGTGGTCGTTACCATGCCAAGGTTGAGTGACACGATGGAAGAAGGAACAGTCGCTACTTGGTTGAAAAAAGTAGGAGAGCAAGTAGAGGAAGGAGATATTCTTGCAGAGATAGAAACCGACAAGGCTACAATGGAGTTCGAGTCTTTCAATGAAGGGACATTATTATATGTAGGCTTGGAAGAAGGTGATTCGGCCAAGGTCGATTCCCTCTTGGCAATCATAGGCCCTAAAGGAACTGATGTCTCATCAATAGCCAAAAACTTCAAAATTGAAGATGGGAGTTCAAAAGCGATAGAGTCAGAACAAGAGACGAAAGTCGAAGCTCCAAAAACAGAAACAGTTTCAGAAACAAAAAAGGAAGCGCCTGTTCAAACCAAGGTAAAGACATCAAACGGACGTATATTCGTTTCTCCTCTAGCTAAAAAGATGGCAGAAGAAAAAGGTATCGATTTGTCTCAAGTACAAGGTACGGGAGAAAATGCACGTATCGTGAAACGAGACATAGAAAATTTCGTACCTGTTGTATCACAACACTCATCTGCTCCTGTAGCAAAATTTGTTGCTTCTGGACAAGAAGACGTCGATGAGGTGAAACATTCACAAATGCGCAAGGTGATAGCAAAGCGTTTGGCCGAGTCCAAATTCACAGCACCACATTACTATTTGAATGTAGAGTTCGATATGGAAAATGCCATGGCTTTCCGTGCGCAATACAATTCGATTCCAGATACTAAAATATCATATAACGACATGATCGTCAAAGCGTGCGCCTTGGCTTTGCGTCAGCATCCTCAGGTAAACTCACAGTGGTTTGCAGACAAGATGCAATTGAACAACCATGTGCATATAGGTGTGGCAGTTGCAGTAGAAGATGGTTTGGTGGTTCCTGTCGTTAAATTTGCAAACGAGCAATCGTTGCCCCAAATAGGTGCTGCTGTCAAAGATTTTGCAGGAAGAGCAAGAAAGAAGAAGTTGACGCCACAAGAAATGGAAGGCAGTACGTTTACCATTTCCAACTTGGGTATGTTTGGGATAGAAAGTTTTACATCCATCATAAATCAACCAAATTCGGCAATCTTGTCGGTAGGAGCAATAGTTGCAAAACCAGTAGTCAAAAATGGACAAGTCGTTGCAGGCAATACAATGAAATTAACTTTGGCTTGCGACCATAGAACGGTAGATGGCGCAACTGGAGCACAGTTTTTGCAAACGTTGAAAGGGTACATAGAAAACCCAGTAACAATGTTGGTGTAGTTAAATAATATGATAATTATATAAAGATCCCAATTCAATCATCTTGATTTGGGATTTTTTATCTTTATAAACAATCTAAAAATTCATTTTCAAGAAGTAAAACAACAATATGGGTATGAGAAAAATAATTGTACTAAGCATGGTATTGGCTTTTTTAGGATGCAAATCATCTGAGCGAAAAGAGAAAAGCTCCGAAAACTCCAAAGCTCTTAGCGTAACGGCTTCAGAAGTGAAAGAAACCGTGGCTTTTTTGGCATCAGACAAGTTGTTAGGTAGAAACACGGGATCTCAAGGAATAGATGAATCTGCTACATACATAGAAGAGCAATTTAAATCATTTGGATTGAAATCTTATTTTGAAACATACAGAGATCCATTTGTAGCAAAAGACATGAATGCATTCAATGTTGTAGGATACTTGGAGGGCAATGATCCAAAATTGAAAGATGAAGTCGTGATCGTTGGTGCTCACTACGATCACATTGGTTACGGAAAAATAGTTGAAAACGATTCGATAGCCAATGGAGCAAACGACAATGCAGCAGGAACAAGCGCAGTTTTGGCAATGGCTAGATACTTTTCAGCGAAGAACAACAACAAGCGCAGCATCATGTTTGCTTTGTTTTCTGCTGAAGAGATGGGGTTGTTGGGATCCAGGCATTTGGCAAAGAGATTGAAGTCTGAAAACATGAATTTGTATACGGTATTCAACATAGAAATGTTGGGAGAGCCAATGAAGAGCAAAGAATTTGAAGCCTACGTTACTGGTCATAAACTTTCCAACATGTCCGAGAAGTTGAATGAGTATGCAAATGACCAAAAGTTCATAGGGTTCTATGAGATGGCTGAAACATACAATCTTTTTAAAAGATCGGACAATTATCCTTTCTATGAGGAGTTCAATGTGCCTGCGCAGACTATTTCAACATCAGATGATTATGCATACTATCATCACGTCGATGATGAAGTGGACAAGTTGGATTATAACCATATGGCGAGAATAATCAATAAAATTATTACAGCAATTGAAAAAATGAGCAATACGCCAACTCGAGAAATTAAAATGTATGACTAAAAAGATTATAATAACAGGAACGAGTAGAGGAATTGGTTTCGAATTGGTACATTTATTTGCCAATATGGGGCATAACGTATTGGCGTTGTCTAGAAATGCACAGCCGGTAAGCAACCTGAATTTTGACAATATAACGTCACTCGCATTTGATTTGTGCAATAAAGAAGACTATGAAAGAGTAGAGGCGTTTGTACAAGAAGAATGGGAACACGTGGACATATTGGTAAACAATGCGGGGACGTTGTTGAACAAACCCTTTGCTGAGACGACAATGCATGATTTTGAAAATGTCTATAGGACGAATGTCTTTGGGGTAGCAGAAATGACCAGAGTATTGATGCCATTCATGAAAAAAGGAAGCCATGTGGTTACTGTTAGTTCCATGGGAGGTGTTCAAGGAAGTATGAAATTCCCAGGATTGTCATCCTACAGCTCAAGTAAAGGTGCAGTTATCACATTAACTGAGTTATTGGCTGAAGAATACAAAGAATCAGGAATTGCGTTTAACGTCTTGGCGTTGGGAGCAGTGCAAACCGAGATGCTAGCTGAAGCTTTTCCAGGGTATGAGGCTCCTACGACGGCGCTGGAAATGGCACAATACATTGCAGATTTTTCACTGAGTGGGAATAAATATTACAATGGAAAACTATTGCAAGTTTCGAATTCCACGCCCTAGGCAACATGTTGTTTTTGTATCTTTAACATTAATTAAGTCGCTGATATTATGTCGTTAACACCATCCAATCCATTTCCAGTAGGTACGATAGCACCAGATTTCAATCTAATAGATGTCATTTCCAATAAAAAGGTGTCGCTCCAAGAGGCAAAGGGAAAAAAGGGAACAGTGGTTATGTTCATATGCAACCATTGCCCCTATGTGATACACGTAAATTCAGAACTCGTAAATGTAGCGAATGAATATATTGAAAAAGGCATTGGCTTTATAGCAATTAGTAGTAATGATGTAGAGAAGTATCCACAGGATAGTCCAGAATTGATGGAACAATTGGCTAAACGATTACAATATCCTTTTCCATATCTATATGACGAAACCCAAGAAGTGGCAAAAGCGTACGATGCAGCATGTACCCCAGATTTTTACGTGTTCGATGCAGAGTTAAAAGCAACTTACCATGGTCAATTGGATAATTCTAGACCAGGAAATGGCCTATCTTTGACAGGGGAAGACATTAGAAAGGCATTGAGTGCCATTTTAGAAGACAATACGCCTTTAGAAGCCCAAAAACCTAGTATGGGCTGCAATATCAAATGGAAATGACATATTTGAATCGTATGCTTTTTACTACTTAAACTGGGATTTGGAGAATCGAATCTTGTTGGTCTTTACGTTTTCATTGTCAAAGGTCATCGTTTTGGAAATGATCTTGACAAAAATGGAATCTTTCATAACGGTATCGTTTGAAACAATATCGAAATTAAGTTTCATTTTCTGTACAGAATCAGAAAATCGTGTCAAAGAACCATTTTGACGTATGTTTTCAATGGAGATTTTATCCAAGCCATTGCTCAAGACAATGGAGTCGATTGTTAACTCCCTTAGTTGTGCATTGATGTCCTCTTTGAATTCAGGGTGCTTTTTTTGTAACAATGTCAAATCGTATAAATCTTGTAATTTTTGAGTGACTATATTTTCGTATTGATGGTCTGTAGTTTCAATATTTGAATTGAAATATGTTTTATCATCTGCAACCTCGTATTCAACATAGTCGACTGCTTCAACTGCGATTGCCTCCATGTTTTTGGATTTTCCTTTGGCACATGAAGCAATTGCCAAGCATATGAGTATGTAGTATGTTTTTTTCATTTCATCATAAATTTAAGGGTTATGATTTTTCCGTCTTCCAATGTCTTGTCTAGTATCTCAATGTGCTTTAAAGCTTTGGTTGGAATGGTAAGCGTCCTTATGAATTCTTCTTTCGAGTAGATTTCTACCCCAATGTTGTTTTTAAACAGTCTGTAAATCGTTGCATTGTCAGCAAAGAGGTTGCTTAATTGTTGTTTGTGTCTTTTCCATTCTTTGATGTTGCCACTGGTATAGTAGTGTAGCATCAAAGCATAATCATCTGGTTTCAATTTGACGATTTGGTTGTTGTTGGAACTGATGTGACGTACTATGGTGTCTGTTTTATGATATGGAGATTGTACGACAAACCGGATGACATCTTTTTTCGTCTTAAGGGAAAAGCAACCAGAATCACCTGTTTTCAAATGTATGGGAGATTCATTGTCGTGAAGCACTTTGATGTCTATTGAGGTTTTGGTAATGGCTTCGTTTTTAATGTCGTCGACAAAACAAAATTCGAAGGTGTTTTTTGTATTGAGCGCATTGAGTGCAAATAATACAATGGGAAGCAATAACAATAGCCAAAACCATTTCTTGGAATGCTTTTTGGCTGGCGACTCTTTTTTTCCATGAACCATTTTAAAAGCATTCCAATTGTCGTGTCCCACATAATTGCTCAATAGGTTTAGGATGTCTATTCTCGGTAATTTCTCTGGGGTGTTTTTTATATAGGTATAAAACCATTTTTCACTCACCTTGGCTCGCAACCTTTCAAATAAATCCTCTTGGAAGGCGACAATGGTTTCTCCTTTCCAATCTTCGATGGCTTCCATAGTACTGTAATTTGCCGAAAACGTATTGAAAACACGTTTTTTCAAAAGTTCGAAAAGATATTTTTCTTCAGAAGTCAAGTAGTTTAAAATAAGTGGTTTATGTAATTGTAAAATGATTTACAAAAGCTTTTCAAGCGTTTTTCAAAAGGAAAAAACGAAATACGAATAGGTTTGCTCAAGTAATTCCTAAAAATATAAAATTATGAAAGTAAAAGCATTAAAAAACGGATTTAAAATTTTTATCATTTGTATGGTATTTACTGTACTTCTATCATGTAACAAGAATAGTTACAAGGAAGCTGTAAATGTGAAGTCTGTAGACATAAGTGAAGAGTTTGAAGTTATGGCAGATGACAAGTTCATGAAATTGGATTTGGTTCAAGAAATGGCCTATAAAAATAAAACATCCGAAGATTTGAAGATCATAAAGTCCGCATTGGCACGATATAAGGTAGAAGATGTAAAAGAAGCAACTAATGCCATCAAGAGGATGGTAAGTGGTTATGATGCTTACATATCCGATTTGAGGTTTCAAAACAATCTACAAATAAAGGAAAATAGATTTACAATCAAAGTCCCGAATCATTTTTTCGACAAGGTAATGGATTCGATAAATGCCGTTGCAGAGTTTGTGGAATACGAAAAGATAACGACCAAAGATGTAACGGAAGAGTATGTGGATTTACAGACTCGGTTGAAAACAAAGTTGGAGGTAAAGGAACGTTATGAGTCTATTTTGAGAAAGAATGCCAAAACGGTGAAAGATATTTTGGCAACAGAGGACAAATTAAGAATCATTCAAGAGGAAATAGAATCTGCACAAGGAAGATTGAAATATTTGACAAACAAGGTGTCCTTTAGTACAATTCAGATTGATTTGTATGAAACGGTAGACTACAAAGAAGAACCAGTTACATACAATAAGACCTTTTGGAGCAAAATGAAATCCAGTCTTGCAAATGGTTTGCATGCAATAGAGGTCGTGTTTTTGGGGATTATGAATATTTGGCCAATTTTGATAGTTGGAACAATGTTGTTTCTATTTGTGAAAAAGAGATTGAGGAAGTAGCATATACTTTTAATATTGAAAGAAAATAGAAAATATGAGAGCCATATTTTCTATTTTTGCATTCAAAAAATAGTAATAATGCAACAAACGACAAACACGATATTGATGATTCGTCCAATAGGATTCAGGATGAATGAGCAAACAGCAGTAAACAACTACTATCAAAAAGTAATAGACAACCTATTGCCAGAAACTGTAAATACCAAGGCACAACAAGAGTTTGATGCCTATGTTGAAAAGTTGAGAGGTGTGGGAATAAATGTCGTGGTCGTAGAGGACACCAAAGAATTTGATACACCAGATTCCATTTTTCCAAACAATTGGGTGTCTTTCCATGAGAATGGCAATGTCGGTTTATATCCCATGTTTGCAGAAAACCGTAGGTTGGAGCGTCGTGAAGACGTTTTGATCAAACTGGAAGAAGAAGGTTTTAGAATAGAAAACATAGTAGACTACACTTCGGCAGAAGAAGAGGAAGTGTTCTTGGAAGGAACGGGAAGCCTATTGTTGGATCGTAAGAATAGAAAGGCATATTGTGCATTGTCTCCTAGGGCAGACGAAGATTTGTTCATAGAATTTTGTGAAGATTTCGAATATACACCAATTGTCTTTACGGCAAATCAAACTGTCGAAGGAAAACGCAAAGCCATTTACCATACCAATGTAATGATGTGTTTGGCGGAAACTTTTGCAGTTATATGCTTGGATTGCATCGATGACAAGAAAGAACGCAAACATATCGTTAAAAACTTGACAGAGGATGGAAAGGAAGTAATAAGAATTACCGAAGAACAGGTAAATAACTTTGCTGGTAACATGTTACAAGTAAAAGGGAAAGACGACGAATTGTATTTAATAATGAGTCAAGCTGCTTACGATTCGCTATCTCAAGCACAAATTAGCATTATGGAAAAACATTGTAAGATACTTTCCAGTTCTTTGGACACCATTGAGGCTTGCGGGGGTGGAAGCGCTCGTTGTATGATGGCAGAAGTATTTTTGCCAAAGGCATAATTAGTCAATATTTTAATTTAGAATAGGAATCCTATTTTGTTCTTTGGCAGCTCTATGTAAAAAGTGCTGCCTTTGTCAATTTCACTATCGACCCAAATGCGTCCTTTGTTCAGTTCTACGAGTTCTTTGCAAATGGTCAACCCCAAACCAGTTCCTTTTTCCTTGTTGGTGCCGATGGTGCTGAACGTATTGTTTGTAAACAGCTTCCTTTGGTTTTTTTTGGATATGCCAATGCCAGAATCCGAAACGCTAATAATGGTTTTAGGCTAAGTTCTAATTTAGATATGTATTATCTTTGCTAAAACCAATATTCTATGAT
>JAHDHI010000005.1 GCA_020631395.1 Bizionia sp. | reverse complement strand
TAGTCACTACTGTTCCCATGTCGATTAGGCAGCAGCATCCCAAACGGATAGTAATTAAATGTTTTGTAGTGCCCTATGAATAGGCCTTTTAACACATGATAAGTAATAATGAAAAGGAGCAATAGTTGGCTTAATCTTAGCTATTAAATAGAGTTTAAAAGTAATATTGATACCAGATGGAGCTGAAATGTCTTTCGTGTAGTTAAGAGTGATTTGTCCGCTAATAATAGCTAACCATTTTTTATGAGATATTGAATTAGAGCCTAGTTAGTCTGTGAAGAGTGTATAAACAAGCATATGAAATTTTAATAAAACAATATGAATGGACATCTCATTAATGGTGATAATATATTATCAACTACCTAATTACAAACCTTTTTATTGGATAATTTATGAGCAACAAAGGTTAACTTAGCATTAATAGGTTGGTTTTGATTGGAATAGCTTTGTTGTAGATCGAAATTCAATGAAACATCGTAGCTGTGTTTTTAGGTTGCTCGCATAGCCTATTTGATCGTTCCAAATCTAAACTGTCCAAAATGCTAAAAGAAGCATTCCAACGCTTGCCCAGAAAATGAACTTTATGAGGTGGGAGTATGTGGGTAAAATGAATTGACCGAATTAAAGATTAGAGTATTGATAGATCGAATAAATAAAATTAATCCTAAAAATCACAGATTATGAAAACAACCAACATTTCATTCGTCTTTTTTTTGTTTTTGAGTACTTGCCTGTACGCTCAAAATGAGGGCAAGGACAATTTCAGGAGCATAAGGGAGATAATATCCACTTCCTTTGCGAAGGTCGATGGCAAACAAAGAACCTTTGAGGACATAACGAGAGAGGCAGACGATTACTTCAAAAGAGAATGTCCACATCTCACCTTTGGAGAATTGTCGTCAGGAGACTTCAGAGATGGGGACTTCGTAAAATACCAAAGATGGAAGCGTTTTTGGAAATACAGGTTGAATGATGAAGGCGTTTTGGCGGATTTCACGAATTTGACTAGTTTAAAAAAGACCAGTTTTAGTTCTGCTACTTGCAATGACTACGATATCAGTGCAAATTGGCTAGAGGTGAATTACAATGGCAACTATGGATATCAAATAGACATGGGAAGGGTGAGCAGCATTGGCTTTCATCCTACGGATCAGAACACGTTTTTGGTAGGTGCAGCATTTGGTGGTCTATGGAAGACGACGAATGGAGGGCAATCTTACGTGAATCTTAATGACGATTTGCCACATACCTCGGTAGCAGACATAATAGTGGACACTGTCAATCCCAATAGGGTTTTCATAGCTTTGAGCGACATTGTTTGGTATGGGCCATCCGGGATAGGAATCTATGAGTCCAATGATGGAGGCGTGACTTTCAGCCCAACGGGGCTGACCTTTACATTGCCTCAAAACATCAGAATCTATGAAATGGATGTAAATCCCAACAACCCTGCGGAATTTTTGGTGGCCACATCCAATGGACTATACAGGACTACCGATTATTTTCAATCCAGCACGGTATTGGTCAATGGGGACTTTAGAAGTGTCAAGTATAGCGTGAATTCGAACAATGCCTACGCAGGTGGAGCAAGTGGAGAATATTATTTGAGTACGAACAATGGTCAAACGTTCAATTACAATTCGGATTTTGGTAGTGGTCAAGTTAGAATTTCGGTATCCAACAAAAGCAATTCCGGATATGTGGCCTTTTCGAATTCGAACGCTTTGAATGTTTCATCAAACCACGGATCCAGTTTTTCCCAATCCACGTTACCGGAATCCAATTGCGTCATCGCATTTGCCAATGGTTCGGATTCAAACTTGGTGGTCGGTAATTTCGAATGCTATAGATCCTCCAATGGAGGGAGTAACTTTCAGGCGACATCTCATTGGTTGGGCAATGGAGGTTTGCAGGTCATTCACGTGGACCAAAGAAACATTTACACCAATCCGCTTCAATCCGATTATGTCTACTATTGCAACGATGGTGGCATTTTTAGGTATTCGGTCTCGAACAACAGTTTTGAAAACCTGTCATCGGATCTATTCATAACGCAGTATTACGACATAGCCGTTTCCCAAACGGATGCCATGGTTTTGGCAGGGGGATCCCAAGACAATGGGAATGTGACGAGAAACCAAAATGGACAATGGCAGAGCTATGAACCTACTGCGGATGGCATGGGACAAGAAATAGATTTCAACAACTCCAACATAAGGTATTATTCCATTCAAAATGGGAACCTGAGACGGTGGAACAATGGTTCACTCAGTTACATCTCGCCTTCTGGACAAGGAGGCAATGGAGCTTGGGAAACACCATTTAAATTGGATCCCAACAATTCGGATCGCATTGTCATTGGCTACAAAAGCGTGTATGCATCCAACAACAGAGGAGATAGTTGGACCAACATAGGAAACAACATAAGCTCAGGCAATCTGGAGCAGCTGGCCATTGCCAAATCGAATTCCAACAAGATGTATGCCACGAGATACAATACTCTGTACGCAAAGAACAGTGGAAACAATAGTTGGGCGACACACAATACCCCGGTAAATCAATACATTTCCGATTTGGAGGTGCATCCAACGGATGAAAATACGATCTACATATCCTATGGTGGTTTTACGGGTAATTCCAAAGTATACAAATCAAGCGATGGAGGAGTCAACTGGCAAAACATTTCCCATAACTTGCCCAATGCTCCCATATTGTCATTGGAAACCTATGATACGATGGTAGGCTCGATATTGGTAGGAACTTACAATGGCGTATACTTTTTGGACAATGGAGCTACGGTATGGCAAAAGATGGGGTGCTTGCCCAATACATCTGTTAATGACATAGAAATTCAATACTTGAATGGAGATGAGATTTATGTAGGTACACACGGTAGAGGGATGTTCAAAACACCTTTGGCAGTATTGAGTGTGGATGACGAGTCGAGCGTGGAAGGATTTAGCATCTATCCAAATCCAACAAAGGGTAGTGTCACGATCATGTTTGGCAAGGAAGTACGTGAAGCCAATGTATCCATATACAATTTGATAGGGCAATTGATAAGTAAAGAAGAATCAATTATAATCGACGACAAGGCACTTTTGGATATGAGTACGATGAATGCCGGTATGTATCTCATTGAAATTGAAACTAACAAAGGAAGGATAGCCAAAAGAATAATTGTCGAATAATGACTGAAAAGACCATCTCTTTTTGATGGTGAAAGGGAACGGCAAAAGAAATGAGGACAAGGGTTGCTGGTAATAGGTAGCTCTTGTTTTTTTATAAGACATTTTTATTGTTAGATGGATTGGCTGAGAGGTTTTAATGCATTTTAGATTAATGAATGTTTTTATTCTCTATATTTAATAAATGAACAAAATTGAAAAAGAGAAAGAAAGATATGTGGCCTTCTTGAGGGGAATCAATGTTGGCGGACACCATAAGGTTCCAATGGCCGATCTTAAAAAAGAGCTGACAAAACTGGGATTGGAAAATACAGTGACCCTATTGAATTCCGGCAATGTCATCTTCGATTCAATCAATGTTGACATGGCAAGTCTGGAAAAACAAGTTTCCAAACATTTGGAAGACGTGTTTGGTTTTTTCATTCCAACAATTTTAAGGAGATCCAAAATGATTTTGGACTTGTTGGATGAAGGCCCGTTCAAGGATGAGATCCTTACAAAAGATGTTAGGTTGTATGTGTCATTTCTATGGAAGGACGCAGAGTCCAATTTGCAACTACCTTGGACAAGCGAAGATGAATCATTCAAAGTAATAGGTAGAAAGGATAGAACCATATTGAGTGTTTTGGATCTTTCGATCTCGAAAACACCGAAAGCAATGGAAGTTTTGGAAAAGCACTATGGAAAGGGGATGACCACGAGAAATTGGAATACGATAGTGCGTGTGGGAAAGAAACTCAATTCTTGAAGAAGTGAATTATGGACAATAGAATAAAATGGGGGATCATAGGTCTAGGGAAAATTGCCAACAAGTTTGCAGAAGATTTAAAGCTTTCTAAGAATGCCATATTGTATGGTGTGGCTTCAAGAAACTTGGACAAGGCAAGGTCGTTTGGAGAAAGATATGGATCCATTGCCTATTTTGATTCCTATCGCGAATTGGCGGAGCATCCAGAAATAGATGTAGTCTATGTTGCGACACCACATGCATTTCATTTTGAGAATACCATGATGTGTCTTAAAAATGACAAGGCGGTATTGTGTGAAAAACCCATGGGAATGGATGTCGTTGAAGTAAGAAAGATGGTAGAAGAAGCAAAATCCAGAAACTTGTTCTTGATGGAAGGTCTATGGACGCGTTTCATACCTGCGACCGAAAAACTGATGGAGTTGTTGGAAGAGAAGACCATAGGAGAAGTCATTGCCGTTCGTGCCGATTTTGGTTTTAAAGGAGATGGAAATCTGAATAGTAGGGTATATGATAAGGAATTGGGAGGAGGTTCGTTGTTGGACATAGGCATTTATCCCATTTATCTAAGTCTATTGGCGTTGGGAGTACCTACGAACATGAAAGCAATGGCCAGAATGACCGAGACCAATGTGGACAGTCATTGCACCATGTTGTTTGACTATGGTAATTCTGCAAAGGCGATTCTTGAATCCACCATCGAGGCAGATACGCCAACAGAAGCTTACATTTATGGAAACAAAGGAACGATAAGGCTTCACAGTAGATTTCATCATACAAGAAAAATGACGTTAACCCAAGAAGAGGAGAAAAAGACGATTGACATCCCCTATGTGGGAAATGGTTACTTTCATGAAATAGAGGAAGTGAATAAATGCCTTTTGGAAGGTGAGACGGAAAGTATGAAACTGCCTTTGGGCTCAAGTTTGGAATTGATGACTTTGATAGATCGTGTAAAGAAGGAAATCGGGTTGCGTTATGACGATGAAAATAACGATTGACGCATATGGACACAAAAGAAGGCTCTAACCCATAAACTTACACAGTAATTATTACCCGTAGTTTCAATTGGGGACAAGTCCTCTTTATTTTACTTTTCATATTTTAGCAGTATATTAAGCGTTATTGAGGTACAAGCCCTCTAATTTATATGACTACATTTTACACATTGCTACCAGATGAACCAATGTCCTTGACCACCAAAGTGTTCTTGGCCTTGTTTTTCGTAGGAATGGCCAGTGTGATTCTGTATCAATTTTTCAAGTTCTTCGAACAAATCTATGGGATCAAACATAGCAAGCCTTTTTTTGTTTTTGGCCATTTGTTCAATAGGAGATTGACTCTTAATCAGTTGAAGGTTTTGCAAAAGGAGTTTACCTTTTATAAGGCATTGCCAAAGAAACACCAACGTTATTTCGAACATCGCGTGGCCAGTTTCATAAAAGACAAGGAGTTTTCTGGTCGAGATGGGGTGGAGGTCACGGATCAAATGCTAGTGCTTGTTTCTGCAACAGCAGTAATGTTGACATTTGGCTTTAGAAAGTATTTGATAGAGACAATAGATTCTGTTCTAATATATCCAGGAAGTTACTATTCCAAAATCAACGAGGCATATCACAATGGTGAATTCAACCCGAGAGCGAAGGCATTGGTGTTGTCTTGGGAGCACTTTGTAAAAGGTTACGACATTTCAAACGACAATCTCAATTTGGGAATACATGAGATGACGCATGCCATTCACCTTAATGGACTCAAAGAAAATGACATAAGCGCATTTATCTTTAAAAACAAATTTTTGGATTTAACGGAATACTTGTCAAAAAACGAACATTTGAGAAAGAAACTCATAGAAACCAAATATTTTAGAAAATATGCCTTTACCAATCAGTTTGAGTTTCTTGCGGTATTGGTCGAAACCTTCATGGAAACCCCCAAAGAGTTTAAAAGCCGTTTCCCAAAAATCTATCAGCAAGTGAAGCAGATGCTTAACTTTGATTTCGCAGGGTATTAAACAATCATTTATTGTAACTAACAGGAGTTTTAATTGACCTATAGGTAAACCATTCGCTATTTATGAACATCCCCCTTTCTTTTATTTTTTTCATTTCATCACTTCAAGAGGAGGATCCTGTGATTTCTGGACTCATTATTTCATTCGGCTATTTTCTCGTAGCAATATTCCTTTTGTTTTTTGCCTTTAAATTCATAGAAGGCATCTATGTGGATTTTTTTGCGAAAAAACCGTTGTTCACCCATTTTTATTTGCGATTGAAATCTTTAAATGAAAAAGAGGAAGGCGTGTTGAAAAGACAGTTCCCTTTTTACAACAAATTGAAAGGGAGACATCAAAAATATTTTCAACACAGGGTTTGTAGATTCATTGATAGAGTAGACTTCATTGGAGGTGATGGCATTGAGATAAATGAAGAAAAAAGAATATTGACTGCAGCAACGGGAACAATGTTAACCTTTGGTTTTCGAAATTACCACATACAGCATCTAAATAAAATTATAATTTATTCGGATGAGTATTATTCCAATTTAAATAAGACGTATCACAAGGGAGAATTCAATCCTGGGCATAAAGCCATTGTTTTCTCGTGGAAGGACTTTAAACATGGATATGAGAAAGAGGAAGACAACTTGAATTTGGGAATTCATGAATTTGTTCATGCCATGCACATAAGCTATTTGGGAACCAATAAAGGCAACGACGTATCTGCAAATATGTTTGTTTACGGATTGGAAAAGATAAAAGAGCTCATAGAAACGAATGAGTGCTATGAAAACAAAATGAAAACTGCAGGCTATTTTAGAGACTACGCTTTTACGAATCAGTTTGAATTGATAGCGGTTTTAGTTGAGAACTTCATAGAAACTCCATCCATTTTCAAAGTCGAGTTTCCAGAGATTTACAAAGAAATCAGACAGATGCTCAACTTTGACTTTGCAGGATACTAGCTATTTGCCAAAGCTTTTAAGTCTTTGATGGTTTCTATTTGATCGTTGCTTTTGAATACATAGCTACCAGCAACCAATACATCTGCACCGGCATCGATTAGCAATTTGGCATTCTTGTTTGTGACACCACCGTCAATTTCTATTTTGGTAGCCGCTCCTTTTCTTGTAATCAAGTCCTTAAGTTGCTTTACCTTGTCATATGTATTTTCAATGAAGCTTTGTCCTCCAAAGCCAGGATTTACACTCATGATGCAAACCAAGTCAATGTCGTTTATGGTATCTTCCAAAACGTTTATGTTGGTATGTGGATTAAGAGCCACACCAGCTTTCATGCCTTCTGCTTTGATGGCTTGCAACGTACGGTGTAAATGCGTACAAGCTTCATAGTGTACGGTAAGAACATCGCTACCAAGCTCTGCAAAGGTTTTGATGTAACGATCTGGGTCTACTATCATCAAATGTACGTCGATTGTTTTTGTGGCGTGTTTTGAAATGGCTTGTAAAACAGGCATTCCAAAAGAAATGTTTGGTACGAAAACACCATCCATGATATCTATGTGAAACCAATCGGCATGACTTGCATTGACCATTTCTATATCACGTTGAAGGTTTGCGAAATCTGCGGCAAGTACCGAAGGAGCAATTAATTTTGAAGACATTGTAATTGTTGAGTTGTTTGTTTCAACAAAAATAAACGAATTATACGTTTTGTTAAGATTTTATTTGATAAAGTTTTCCAATAGGTGTATTAGCTTGTTGACTCTTTTCATATCTGCCACTTTCAACCAATTCAAGTACGATTTCAATTGGTTTAGTTTCCTCCTGTTGTTTACGATGGCGAAACCGGTGTCATAATTTTCAAATAGACGTTCTCTTGAAGATGTGTTTATGATTTGGATTATGTTGTGATGCCTATTGTCTTTTCTAATCTTTTTATACATCTTGTTCACATCTTGTTTTTCTCCTTCAAGCAATTGTAGGAAGTTGCCATTTTTAAGTATGAGTAAGCCAGAGACATTTAAATGTATGTTATTCCTTTTTGTAATGTGGAATAGGTGTCTTAAATCATTGTATACGATACCATAGTTGGTGCTGCTGACGTAGCAAATTGTTTGTAGCATAATTTTTATTTTTTTTGGGGAGCTACAATAGTTTATAAAAAATGAACCCACGGTAATCAGCCGTGGGTTCTTTCATCAATCAAAAAACGAACAGTTATGAATAACTGTTTGTTGCCATTTTTAGGTAGTATTTATTGTACTATCCTAAATAAGTTTTCAATATTTTACTTCTAGATGTATGTTTTAACCTACGAATTGCTTTTTCTTTTATTTGTCTTACACGTTCACGTGTTAAGTCGAAAGTTTCTCCAATTTCTTCCAAAGTCATTGGGTGTTGGTTTCCTAAACCAAAATATAACCTAATAACATCGGCCTCACGAGGCGTCAATGTCTCCAAAGCTCTTTCGATTTCAGTACGTAGAGATTCGTGTAATAGTTCTCTATCTGGATTTGGGGATTCTCCACTGTTCAATACATCATACAGGTTAGAATCTTCTCCTTCTACCAAAGGAGCATCCATACTTACGTGACGTCCAGAATTCTTCATGGATTCTTTCACGTCGTTAATGGTCATATCTAATTCCTTTGCAATTTCTTCAGCACTTGGCGGACGCTCGTGTGCTTGCTCCAAAAAGGCAAAGGTCTTGTTTATCTTATTTATGGATCCAATCTTGTTGAGCGGCAAACGAACAATACGAGATTGCTCTGCCAAGGCTTGCAGGATGGATTGACGAATCCACCATACGGCATAAGAGATAAATTTAAAACCACGAGTTTCATCAAAACGTTGGGCAGCTTTAATTAATCCCAAATTACCTTCATTAATCAAATCTGGCAATGTCAACCCTTGGTTTTGGTATTGTTTAGCCACAGAGACAACGAAACGCAGATTGGCTTTGGTCAATTTCTCCAAAGCTATTTGATCTCCTGCCTTTATGCGTTGTGCCAATTCTACTTCTTCATCTGCAGTAATCAGGTCGACTTTTCCTATTTCTTGAAGATATTTATCTAAGGAAGCGGTCTCTCTGTTAGTTACCTGCTTGGTAATTTTAAGCTGTCTCATCTAAAGTATTTGTGATTTTTTTGTAGGTGAATAATTTGCTATCATATGGTTATACGTACAAAAGCAATATTTTGTTACAAAAGCATTAAATTATTTTTAAATTAATTGTTTTTAGTCTGTATTACACGATTGATTTCCCCAAAAAAGCTCTCTAACCTAAATGGTTTTACGATGATGCCATTCATACCTGAATTTATTATTCTATCCTTGTTTTCATCTATTTTGACTGCTGTAAGCGCTACGATGGGAAGTGTCTTGTTGAAAGTTCTTATCTTTTCAGTAGTCTCGTAACCATCCATCTTGGGCATGTGTATGTCCATCAAGATGGCATCGAAAATTTCCTCTTGGACTTTTTTTATGGCATCGAACCCATTGTTTACTGTGGTGACGACTATGTTTTTGTTTTCCAACACTCGTTTGGTAATCATGAGGTTCACCGAATTGTCATCTACAACCAATATGGATCTATTGTCTAGGCTTTTTATCTTTTCTGAAAGTTCATCGTCTCTCATTTTATGATTGTCCCCTACTTTCAGAGTAATGTTGAAATAGAATGTGGCTCCTTTCTCGACAGTGCTGTCAACCTCAATTTCACTGCCTATGGCATTGAGTAGACGTTTAACGATTGCTAAGCCTAGTCCAATGCCTTCGTAGTTGCGATCCAATCTTATGGATTCTTGTGTGAAGTCATCGAAGATTCTGGATTGCATGGCTTTGGAAATGCCTATGCCGTCATCTTTTATGGAAATCCTTAAATCTATGTCTTCATTGTCTTCATTCACAAATCCCAGCCTTTCGACGGTGAGCCAGATATTGCCATCATGAGTAAATTTCAATGCGTTGTTGAGAAGGTTTACTATTATTTGTTTCAATTTCAAAGCATCTCCTTTCAATAATTCGGGAATGGTCCTGTCTATAGTTATATGTATGTTGTTGTTGTTTTCCTTTTTCAAATAGCTCAACGTTTCCTTTATGTTGTTTATTACGGCTCTCAAATCGAATTGAACAGTGTTCACTTCCATTTTGTCTGCATCGAATTTGTTGATTTGAAGGACGTTGTTTATTAGCGACAAAAGATACTCGCCAGAAGTCTTTAGTGTTTTTAGGTGTTTCTTTTGTCCTTTTTTTGGATTGTCCTCCATGAGGATGTCCGTAATTCCAGTAACGGCATATAGGGGGGTTCTGAGTTCATGACTAATTGTAGAAAAGAAATTGGCCTTCAAAGCCGATGCATATTCCATTTTTTCCTTTGCTTCCAGAAGTTGTTTGTTCTTTTGGGTCAAATTGCCGTTCAATCTTTCACGTGCCATTGTACTTCGGTACAACAAGAAGGCAGTGTAGCAAATTCCTATGAGGAGAAATAGTACGATGAAGGAGAAAGCCCTGGTCTTTTTCAAGGTGTTTTGCTGTGCGGCATACAAGGTCTCATTCAATTCTATTGTTTTTTCCTTTTCCAAAAGTTTTTGTTCCAATTTGGATTTGTCCTTGAGGGCTTCTTTTTCATAGGCTAGACTATTGTTCAAATATCCGATGCGCTTTAGAAGGGCTTTTTCTGCTGCTGCCTTGTTTTTCGTCGACTTATATATGTCATATCTGATTTCTTCGGTTTTTATGAGTGTCTTGTATCCTTCGATGTCTTTGGACAAGGAGTCGGCAATTTCCAAATTGTTCAATGCCAATTGATAATTCCCTTTTTCTTTGTAAATTTCACCTAGGGCATTGAAGGCATTGATTCTATTGCTAGGTTGATGTTCGGAGTTTGGTTTGAAACTTTTTATTGCTTCTTCAAAAAGAGGTATGGCCGCATCGTAATTTTTGGATTCTAGATCCAACAAAGCCATATTGTATGTAGGCCAATGTGCAAAATGCTTGGAGTTTAACTCCAAGGCTAGATTGCGGGATAGTTCGTACTGTTCTCTGCTTTTTTTTAAATCGCCTTTCGCTTCATACAAATTGGCCATGTTGTTGTAGTATAGGACTATGTAAGATTTGTAGTTGGCTTTCTTTAAGTGGATTATGGATTTTTCATAATAAAATTCCGCTTTGTCATAGTTTTCTATGTTGTTGTAAGTGGCACCTATGCAATTGTATGCATCTCCCATTATGGAATCGTTGTTGTTTCTTTTTGCCCATTCCAATGCAAAATGTTGCTGGTTCAATGCCTCTTCATATAGCCCTTTGTTGGATTTAATGAACGATTCGGTAATGATGTCCACAACACTATCTGCCTTTATGCTATAATCTTGCGAGTAGGAGTGGAATTGCGCAAATAGTATTAAGATTATAAGTAGTCTTTTCATTTAGTGATGGAGGCGGTTGGGTGTCAAGTAAAAGTAAGTAAAAAAGAAACAATGCCCAAATGCTTGATTTGCAATACGCTGTATCGCTTTATTCAAAATCCAAGACTTGTGTGGCCTCAATCAAATTGTACAGTGCACTTATTTTCGACTGTATCTTATTGAAGAATTGATTGCGCTCCTTTTCGCCGGCAGTATTCAATAGTTTGGAGTTTTGCAATTGCTTGTTCAAAAAAGACTCCGCTTCCTTGCATGTTAACCTATCACTTGTCTTATAATAGGAAAGCAAGGTGAATGGGACATAAAGAGATTGCATGTTTGGAGTGCTTACCAGCACATTGTTGTTCATTAAATGCAATTCGTTGTAAAAGAATTGAAACGTTTCGTTTTTGGAAGCCAATTTGTCGGAGATGTCTTTTACGAGTAATTTCAATAGATGACACAATTCTAACGCGACAGTGGTTGCAACCAAACCAGCTTTGTAATAAAAATGAATTTGTTTCAAAGTACTATTTACGGTTGTGATGTCCCAAATCTCAGAGGTATTCAAATCTTGATACAGACTGCCTAGCTTTTTTCCTGATTCGATGAGAGATAGCTTGGGAGTAAATGATTCGAAACTCCTATTGGCAAACGATGGGTCTAGCAACTTTAACCAGACATAGTATTTAAAGCGACTCAATGTATCCCCATTCAAGTTGTAAAATAACGGAATGTCCTTTGCAGAATATAAAATCCTACTTTCTTTTTGTTTCAACAATGGGAATAGGGAATCATGGGATTCTTCGAAGTACAATTGCAATTCTTGTTCATTTTCAATGTGTTTTGTCTTTTCGACGGAGACAAATTCTGGGGCTGAGGTTTCAAACAACCTGTCCAGTGATAGATTGTAATAGTTTGCCAAGGTCACACTCTCATCCAAAGAAAATTTACTTTTCAAGCTAACACGCCTATGGGCTGCATCATAACTTATTTGTAGTGCCGTGGCAACAGCATCTATCATAGATGTGTTTTGAGGTAATACCTGTTTTAAATATTGAAGAAAAGTAGATTGAAACATAGTCGAAAATAATTATAATTTGTGATTATCGCAAATTATAATTTTTAAAATGGTGTTATTAATCAATTTAAATGTGAATATAGCAATAGTTTTGCTTTGGATTTAAAGCAAGACTTATGAAAATACCAATTATTCCAGGAAGAGGCATTGTAACGAGTGCATCGACGAACATGCGTTTAGATTTTCTTGAAACGAACAATATAAAAACAAATTTAATAGCAGATGCCAAACTGGATCTTTTTGACATAAAAAATAAGATAGAATCTTATATAGGGAGTACGGAAATTCCTTTAGGAATCGTTGGGCCTCTACTTTTTAATGATTCTGAAAAACAAGAGTTAACCTATTGTACAGCAGGTACGTTAGAAGGTGCTTTGGTAGCAAGTATGAATAGGGGAGCCAAGGTAATTAGTAGAAGTGGTGGTTTTTCGGCTGAAGTTAAATGGCAAAGAATGACGCGTTCCCCTATGTTTATTTTCGAACGGGAAAGTGAGGCAGCGATTTTTAAGAAATTTGTTGAAGATTCATTTTTCAAGATTAAAAAAGCAGCCGAAACATATTCCAATCATGCTAAATTGGTAGACGTGAATATTGTGCAACTCGACAATGTAGTCCATTTGAAATTTACTTATCATACTGGAGATGCATCTGGGCAGAATATGACAACGACTTGTACCTGGCATGCAATGTTGTTTATTGTTGAACAATTTAAAGATTTTACAAGTATTGCCCCAATGGATTTCGTTATTGAGGGAAATGGTGCTTGCGATAAAAAAGTTTCACAATACAATATAAATTCAGGTAGGGGAATTCATGTGATTGCAAAATGCAATGTCCCAGAAAAAATAATAAACGCTGTTTTAAGAACGACTTCCGATAAGTTGATGAATTGTTTCCACCCGTCAAAAAAACTAGCACAAAAAGATGGTATGGTCGGTTACAACATTAATGTCGCCAATTCCATTGCTGCAATTTTTGTGGCTACTGGGCAGGATTTGGCTTCAATTCATGAGTCCAGTGTCGGCGTTTTGCACTTAGAGAAAAAGAATGAAGGCTTATGTATTCAACTCACATTGCCCAATTTGGTGATTGGCAGTGTTGGAGGGGGAACTTCTTTGCCAAAGCAATCTCAAGCTTTGGAGATAATGAAATGTTGTGGAAGCGGAAAGGTAAATAGATTTGCCAAACTCATTGCAGGTTTTGCTCTAGGATTGGAAATATCTACATACGCAGCAATTGTGAGTGGTGAGTTTGCCAAGGCACATGAGAAATTAGGGCGAAACAAACCTGTGAATTGGTTGTTGAAGTCTGAAATAACTTCAGATTTCATTCAATCTAATCTCAATGGGTCTTTTAAAGATAAGAACATTGTAAAGATAAAAACCAAAAACATTGATTTTTTGGAAAATGGAATTCTTACCAACATAGCTTCCAAAGTAAACAAAAAAATAATTGGATTTATTCCTTTTCAAATTGAATATGAGCTGAGTGACAATACATTGATGACCAAAAATGGATTAATAAAATCCAAACCGCTGGATGAAGAAGTCGTAAAGGGGTTACATATGTTAGCTGCTTCCATAAACCCAGAATTATCCGATTTACTCAATGACTCCAAGCCAAATTTGGAATACAATAAAAGCCATTTGAAAGAAATTGAATTATATGAATACTTGTATGAGAAAGGGTTTAAAAACATACCAGAATACTATGGGAAGCATATAGATTCAAAGCGAGAAATTCATATGTTAATTCAAGAACGACTAGATCCTTCTTCCATGGAAATAATGAATTCTGAAAATCAACCTGAACTATGGAAACAGAAAGACATTCTTGCCGTTATAAAAACTATTACGAAATATCATCAAAATGTCTCTCTGAAAGATTTCGAACATGTAGAGGAATTCAAACCATGGAAATCAATGGAGCTATATAAAAAATTAATGAGCATTTTAATCACTGAGTGTACAAGTGATAAAAATGGAATAGCATTAAGTAGATTGTATGATGAAATAGATTGTTTGGAAAAGGAAGCTTCATCCATAAATTTAAGGAAAACTATAATTCATAACGATTTCAATCCAAGAAACATAGCCATTGCAAAAGGAGGTTTTCCCATTATATATGACTGGGAATTGTCTATGGAAGATTTTCCGCATAGAGACATAATGGAATTCTTGAGTTTCGTTCTACCATTGGATTTAAAAAAGGAAGAGTTCTATTTTTATTTGAATGAACATTATAAATTATATCATTATGCCAATTGGGGAGAATGGTTGAAAGCATATGAATACTCGCTTAAAGTATATATAGTTACAAGACTATCGTTTTATGAAGTGTCAGGGATATTGATGAAATACGATTTCTCTGAAAGAGTTTTAAATACAGCCTTGACAATGCTAGAATACCTAAGGGATCATGAGTAGTTTTTTACAGCATGTTAACATTGTCTTACTTCCTTTGGTTGTATCCAATGTATCACATATGCTAATTGTTAAAAAAAATCACTTCAAATGGTTGAATCGGCCAATCTCTAAAAAGATGTTTGGAGCGAATAAAACTTGGAGAGGCTTTGTTTTTGTTTCCTTGGTCAATGCTATTGTATTGCAAGCGGTAGACTTCATTCTTCATTTAAAAATGGAAAATGCTTTCTATTTGGGATTTTTATTGGGTTTGGTTTATGTGACATTTGAGTTGCCAAATTCTTTTATGAAGCGGAAATTAGGAATTCTTTCAGGTGAACAAGCCAGTTCAAACAAAATGCTGTTTTCGTCAATTGATAAAATGGATTCTGCCTTTGGAGTGAATCTCATTTATTTTTTACTGGGACATCTTGATTGGCAATGCGCATTAACCTTATTTATGAGCAGCAGCTTAATGCATTATTCAATAAGTAAAATACTAGTGTACTTCAAATTAAAAAAATCATTTTAAGTTATGGAAAAAGAGAACATATACAATGTCCCAAACTTTTTAAGTTTCTACAGGTTGGTAACATTTCCTTTAATCCTATGGTTAATATACGAAGAAAAGGAAAATGCATTTGCAATATTTTTATGCATCAATTTAATCACGGATATTTTAGATGGCTTGATCGCCCGTTTGTTTAATTTAAAAACAAAATTCGGAGCTAAATTAGATTCACTTGCAGACAATGGTACCTTTATAGCTGCTTTTATAGGAATATTCACCTTTAAAACGGGTGAACTGTCCGGATCGATTTGGATGCTTTGGTTATTCATTGCTTTTTTTATCACGGGTTTGATAGTTTCGTTTGTTAAATTCAAACAATATCCGAGTTTACATTTATACACGACAAAAATTGGAGGTTATGTTCAAGGAATATTTATTTTCATATTATTCGCTTGGGGTTACAATGAGCATTTGTTTTACGTGGCAATGATCCTTGGGTATGTTTCACATATCGAAGAGATTGTCATCCTTCTAATTTCAAAGCGTATGAAAACAGATGCAAAAGGATTGTTTTGGATTCTAAAAGAAAAAAGACAGTTAAGAGATAGTTCTTTTAATTAGATTAGGATGGCTTATAACTTTTACGAACAATCAGAATTTATTCGTATGCTAATTATTGCCATCATAGGAGCAGTGATTGGATTCATTACGTATGAGGTCGTATACTATCTAAACCCATTTTCTCCAAAATCCACTTTAAGTTGGATCGTTGCCTTTGTAATTGGAGTGGCAAGGCAACATGCACTTCATAGATGTTTTACATTTCTATATGAAACAGACTACTTTAAAAGTCTATGCAGAGCTTATGTCGTGGATTTGGGAGCATTGCTTTATAGTTCGGGTTTAAATTGGTTTCTATCCGAAATTTTAAATTTCAATCATAGATTGACTTGGGTGTTTTGTTTATTGTCGACCGCTCTAATAAGTTGGATGTTTCTTAAAAAATACATATTCAAGTCTTGATGGGTGATAAGCGGGGAATGGTTTGTTAAATATGGAGAGAAGGGAATCATACCCTCGTAAATATTAAAATGACTTATAGAAATTCTTTTATTTTATCGAAGAAGATCTCAATAACAAAGGGTTTGATAATTACACCATTCATTCCAGAATCTGTGATTTTATCCTTGTTGTCATCCAGTGTAACCGCCGTTAGAGCTATAATCGGGGTAGTCTTGTCAAACTCCCTTATTTTTTTGGTTGCAGTATAACCATTCATATTTGGCATGTGAATATCCATCAATACGACACCAAATGTCTTGGTTTTAATTTTTTCGATGGCTTCAAAACCATTTTTAGCAATGGTGACATCGGCGTTTTTTGACTCCAATATGCGTTTGGTGATCATTAGGTTTATTGCATTGTCATCCACTACCAGAAAATGATTTCTCTTAAAGTCGATGCTTCCTTTTGTTTCTTGTTTGGGTATGGAAATTTGTTCTTTTATGTTTAGTTTCAAGCTGAAGTAAAAAGTGGCACCTTCCTTTGTGTTGCTCTTGACCTTGATTTCACTACCCATGGCATCGAGCAGTCTTTTTACAATAGCCAAACCTAGGCCAGTACCTTCATAATTTCTATCCAATTGCATGGATTCTTGGTAGAAATCCTCGAAAATTTGAGCTTGCATGTCTTTGGAAATGCCAATGCCATCGTCTTTTACCCTAATGTCCAGTATTACGGTTTCTTCTGTCTTCTCCACGCATTCAACAATGATCCAAATATTTCCATTTTTGGTAAACTTCAAGGAGTTGCTCAAAAGATTGACGATTATTTGTGTTATTTTCAATGAATCACCTTGAAGAGTGTTCGGGATGGATTCATCAACTTCTATGTGAATGGTATTGTTGTTTTCGCTCTTTAAATAGTTTAGGGATTCTTTTATGGTCTCTATAAGTGACCTGATGTTGAAATCCACCATGTTGATTTCAATCTTACTGGTATCAAATTTATTTATTTGAAGAATGTTGTTAATCAAACCAAGTAAATGCTCGCCAGAGGATTTCAATGTCTTCAAATAATGAACGTGCTCATTTTTTGGATTGTCATCGATTAGGATGTCTGTAATTCCAGTAACAGCGTACAAGGGTGTTCTCAGCTCATGACTAATCGTGGAGAAAAAATTTTCCTTTAGCCTGGATGCATACTCCGTTTTTTCCTTGGCATCGAGTAAATCCTTGTTTTTGGTCGTTAGGTCCTTGTTCAATTTTTTGCGGGTATGGTTGCTGCGTTGCAACAAATACAATATGATGCAGGTGATTCCCAAGAAGAATAGCGTGATGTAAGAGAACAACTTGTTTTTTCTCAGAGCTTTTTTTTGGGTTTCGTTGATTTTGTTGCTAAACTCGAGAGTTCTTTCCCTGTCCAACAGCTTTTGCTCCAATTTGCTGTTCTCAATGAGTTTCTCTTCTTGTTTTTTTTTGTCAATGCTGAAGTATTCGATTTGTTTTTCTAAAGAACTCTTTGCTTTTAGAAGTTGATTGGTCTCATTGTATATGTCATAGCGGATTTTTTCGGCATTGAATAGTGCCTCATAATTTTCAAGTATTAAAGCTGATGAATCTGCTTTTTCAAGATAATGATTCGACAATTCGTATTTTTTATGTCTACTATTTATCCTCGCAAGATAGATGTTGCAATCGATGAATATTTCTGGTTGGTGATATGAATTTGGAATGAAATTTTTAAGTGCTTCTTTAAAATGGAAGGTTGCTTCATCATATTTCCTTTGCCCGTACTTGAGCATGGCAATGTTTACGTCTGCCCATACGATACGAAATGTGTCTTTCGATTTCATACATAGCCTTCTTGCACTATCGTAGTGTTTAATTGCCTCGATGGTATCTTGTTTCAGTTCATACATTAGGCCCAAGTTGTTGTAATCGGCTATCAAGGAGGAGTAGTTGTAATCGGCGAGTACTTTTGTGCTGTCTGCGTTTAATGAAAAATTGTAATACTCATTGGCCTTTTCCAAATTGTCCAATTCGATGTATGCCAAAGCCAAGCCGTTGGCAGCACGCTTTGCAATGGTCATTTCCTTATTGGTTTTACCATATTCCCAAGCAATTGTGAATTCATCTATGGCTTTGTATGTGTTGGAGTTTGTAAGGCTTTTAAGTCCTTGATCGATTAAAGCTCTCATACTGTCTTTGCTAATGTCGTTTGACTGCGCTACTAATAGCGTATTGAAAGAAAGTATCAATGCGATGAGATGTTTTTTAATCATTGGGAATAGGGATTAGTTCAATGCAATTATAATATTTTTTTGTTTTACAAATACATGAAAACATACTGTGTTTTAATGTAAGGTAAAGATTTTTAGTTAATTACATGGGGTTGAGGTTTCCCTTTTTGCAATCTGGTAGATGAAAATACCATTAATTGTTTTTGCGAAATTCACATTATTAAAGACTTACAGGAAGGTCTTAATTTCGTCGAAGAATTCTTCTATTACAAAAGGTTTGGTGATGACGCCATTCATTCCAGAATCCATGATTTTGCTCATGTTGTCATCCAATGTAACCGCAGTTAGTGCAATAATGGGAGTAGCCTTGTCAAACGTCCTTATTTCTTTGGTTGTGTCATAACCATTCATATTGGGCATGTGAATATCCATCAACACGACATCAAATCTATTTGCCTTAATTTTTTTGATGGCTTCAAGACCATTTTTCGCAACGGAGACATTGGCATTCTTAGACTCCAATATGCGTTTGGTAATCATTAGGTTTATGGCGTTGTCATCCACGACCAGAAAGTGATTTCCTTTTAAATTTATAGTGTTTTTTGTTTCCGGTTTCGAGGCTGGGATTTGTTTTTTTACATTTAGTCTTAAGCTGAAATAGAAAGTAGCACCTTCCTTGGTATTGCTTTTAACCTTTATTTCACTGCCCATGGCATTGAGTAATCTTTTTACTATGGCCAAACCTAGGCCGGTTCCTTCGTAATTTCTATCCAATTGCATGGATTCTTGGTAGAAATCCTCGAAGATTTGAGCTTGCATGTCTTTGGAGATGCCAATACCGTCGTCTTTTACCTTAATGTCAAGCGTTACGGTCTCTTCCGTTTTTTCCATGCACTCTACGAGGATCCAAACATTTCCTTCCTTGGTGAATTTTAGAGCATTGCTCAAGAGGTTGACAATTATCTGTGCTATTTTCAAGGAGTCGCCTTGCAATACATCTGGTATGGCTTTGTCGATGTCTATGTGGATGACATTGTTGTTCTCACTTTTCAAATAGCTTAAGGAGTCCTTAATGTTGTTTATGAGCGACCTCATATTGAAATCGATGGTGTTTATTTCAATCTTATCGGCATCAAATTTATTGATTTGTAGAATGTTGTTTATTAGACCAAGAAGATGCTCTCCCGAAGATTTCAGTATTTTCAAGTAATGTACGTGCTCTGCTTTTGGGGAATCATCAATCAATATGTCCGTAATGCCGGTAACGGCATATAGAGGTGTTCTAAGTTCATGGTTGATCGTTGAGAAGAAGTTTTCTTTCAATTTGGAAGCATACTCTGTCTTCTCCTTGGAGTCTTGTAGTTTTTTGTTGTTGTCTTCCAGGGTTTTATTAAGCGTATACCTCTTGCGGTTACTTCTATACAATAGAAATGAAGTAATGCAGGTAAGTAGAAACATCGTCAATATTATAAAGGTGAAAAAACGTGTTTTGGCGATTGTTTCCTTTTGATTCTTGTTTATTTCTCGAGTGAGTTTCAAGCTGCTTTCCCTTTCAACAAGTGTGCGTTCCAGTTTGCTTCGTTCTTTTAACTCTTCTTCCCGTCTCTTTAATCTCTTTTCTAGATAATCGACTACTTTTTGCAGGGAAGTATCTGCTTCTGCTAGCTTGTTCTCGCTTTTAAAAATTCGATACCTTGTTTTTTCGATGGTCTTGAGGTTGTTCAAGTCATTTGTTTTGATGGCCAAGGAATCTGCCGTCTTTAAATAATTCAATGATTTCGTGATGTCACCTTCTTTGAAATATATTTTGGCTAGATAGGTGTTTATGGCAACAAATGTCATTGGCTGATGCTCTGAGTTTGCCTTGTAGTTGGGAAGAGATTCTTCGAGGTTCACTTTTGCCAGATTGTATTCCTTTTGATGGTATTGCAATCTGCCAAGATGATAAGTCGGCAAAAAGGACAAATAACCATCATTTAATTCCAATGCCAAGTTCTTGGCCAATACATAGTGTTTCTTTGCTGCAAAAGTGTCTTTTTCAAATTCGTATATGGCTGCTATGTTGTTGTGGTTGTAGACCAGATAGGATTTGTAGTCGGCTTTTTCCAAAGCAGAGGAAGAAAGTTTTAGATATTCTTTTGCTTTTTCAAAGTTTTCCATGTTGAGGTAGGTAACCCCGATGCAATTGTATACGTCTCCTATTATGGAATCGTTTTTGTGGTTTTTTCCATATTCCAATGCAATATCAAGTTGTTTAAGGGCCAATTCGTATTTCCCTTGATTGGATATCATAAAGGAATCCGTAATTAAATTAACAATGCTATCCTTGCTTACTTCTTGAGTTTGTGCATAAACCAAAACGTAGTTTAGAAGGAAAAGAAAAATAAGCAACACCTTTTTCATAGCATTATTATTTAAGAGGAGGGTAGGACTCCATTACCCTTTTAATAAAAGTATTTGAAAGATTCAATCGTTAAAAAATGGATCAGCCATTTCATTGCATAATATAGAATAAATATTTCTTTATTGAATATAATGTCTATCATATTTATGTGTAAAAGCTGTTTTTTGATTTTGATTTATAATGGGTTAAAGAAAATTCTTTATCTCATTGAAAAAGCTTTCCATGACAAAGGGTTTGGTGATTACGCCATTCATACCGGAATTTAGGATCTTGTCCTTATTGTCATCCAATGTAACGGCAGTCAAGGCTATGACTGGAATAGACTTATTGAACTCTCTTATTTTTTCAGTTGCACTGTAGCCATTCATATTGGGCATGTGGATATCCATCAATATGGCATCAAATGTATTTGTTTTAACCTTTTCTATGGCTTCGATGCCATTTTCGGTAATCATGACTTTGGCTTTTTTGGATTCTAAGATGCGTTTGGTTATCATCAAGTTTATGGCATTGTCATCTACTACCAAAAAATGTTTTCCTTCGAGATTTACGACTTCTTTGGATTTGGGTGTTTTGGTTGATGATTGTTTCTTTGTTCTTAATGATAGGCTAAAATAGAAGGTAGCACCCTCATTGGGAATGCTGCTAACCTTTATTTCACTCCCCATGGCATTTAATAATCTTTTTACTATGGCCAAGCCTAGACCAGTCCCCTCATAATTTCTGTCTAGCCTCATGGATTCTTGATAGAAGTCCTCGAAGATTTGATCCTGCATGGCTTTGGAAATACCTATGCCATCGTCTTTTACTCTAATGTCGATCGTTACGATTTCTTCCTTTTTTTCGATGCATTCAGCGATGACCCATATGTTTCCTTCTTTGGTGAACTTTAGAGCATTGCTCAATAGATTGACTATTATTTGCGTTATTTTTAAGGAATCACCTTGTAAAAAATCAGGAATGGCTTCATCGATGTCTATGTGAATGACATTGTTGTTTTCACTTTTCAAGTAGATCAAGGTTTCTTTGATGCTATTGATAAGTTGCCTTAAATTGAAGTCAATGGTGTTTATTTCTATTTTGTTGGCGTCGAATTTGTTGATTTGTAGTACGTTGTTTATCAAGCCGAGCAAATGCTCCCCTGAAGATTTCAATGTCTTCAAGTAATGTAGATGTTCTTTTTTTGGGGAATCGTCAATCAATATGTCTGTAATGCCGGTAACGGCGTATAGAGGCGTCCTAAGTTCATGGCTGATTGTCGAGAAAAAGTTCTCCTTTAGTTTGGAAGCATATTCCGTTTTTTCTTTAGCATCAAAAAGCACTTTGTTTTTAAGTATCAGATCGTCGTTGAGTTTTTTTCTTGCATGATTGCTACGTTGCAATAGATAGAGTATTATGGATGTAAGACTTAAAAAGACCAAAATGATATAAGTGAACAATCTGGTTTTTCGCAATGTCGCTTTTTGAGTCTCGTTGATTTTATTTGTAAATTCGAGGGATCTTTCTCTATCCAATAGCTTTTGTTCCAGCTTGTTGTTTTTGATGAGTTTTTCTTGTTGCAATTTTTTACTGATCCCTAAATGCTCAATTTGCTTCTCTAAGGATTTTTTTGATTCTTGCAATTGATTGGTTTCTTCATAAATGCCATAGCGAATCCTTTCAGAATTGAATAGATCCTCATAGCTTTCAAGAATGAAAGATACCGAATCCGCTTTTTTCAAATAGAAATGAGAAAGCTCATACTTTTTGTTTTTGGCTGATATTTCTGCAAGGTAAATGTTGGAATCAATGAAAATTTTTGGTTGGTGCATTGAATTTGGAACAAAATTTCGTAAAACCTCTTCAAAATAAAAAGCAGCTTCCTCATATTTTTCCTGATTGCGTTTAATTAAAGCAATGTTTATGGCTGGCCATATTATTTTAAACGTGTCTTTGGTCTTTATGCATAGCTTTCGTGATAATTCATAGTATTTTATGGCGTTGGGAATGTCTTTCTTCAACTCGAAAAGATTGGCAATGTTATTGTAGTCCGAAGGTGAAATTGAGGTTGGGGCAGAATTCAAGGCAACATTGTAATAGTCACTCGCTTTTTCCAAGTTCTTCAACGCTATGTATGCAGCTCCTAAACCCGTCGCCGATTTTTTAACAATTTCATTGTCCTTGTTTGTCTTGCCGTAGTTTAAAGTGAAGTTGAGCGTATTTACGGCTTCATCCAGCTTGTCAATTCCAATGTTTTTAAACCCTGATTCAATCAATTTTAAAATACTATCCTTGCTAACGTTGTTTGTTTGGGCCATTAAAATTGTATTGAAGAATAATAGCATCAATACGTTAAGGTGTTTTTTAGTCATTGGGATAGAAGATTTAGGGAAAATTCTATGCAATTATACTGCTTTTTTATTTTACGGCTAAAGTGCAAATCATATTTTGATGCAATTGTAATGTTTGTTAGTGATTAAGAGACTTTGCAAACCAAAAAACCATCAAGTTTGATGGTTTTTCCAGCTCAAGATTAAATTTGGCCTTTACTTATGTTTGTATCTGGTGATTTACACCTTGGGTTTTGTAAAATGGTACTTAAAAAATCAATAAGGCCAAGGTCTATTAAAGACAATAATAGATGTAGTTACTACATTGTAAATTAAAAAAATAAGCGTTGAGCCATTGGAGGAATATGAGGTTTAAAACAATGTTTTTTGAGAAAGGTCACAAAAATAGAATTAAAGTTTAAACGATAAACCAAATCGAACCCCAAAGCTATAATGTTTTATGCCGTGAGCCTTTTTAAATGTTCCAAGATTATATTTGAAAATGGGCTCGACATTGACGTTTAGCTTTTCTGATAGTTTATACGATAGACCCGTACTAAAGTTCAATGCCAAACCAGCTTTGTTCAAATTAGTGGCTTTTCCTATGTCGATGCTGTTGCCGTCTGAATCCTTGAGAACAATGCTGTCATTTAAAAGGAATAATGCGCTGACGCCAGAGCTAGCATATAGTACTATTTTCTTCTCTCCAAATAGTTTGAAAGAATAATCTATGTACGTTTCCAAATACTTGGTGGTTTGCTTCAAATCTAATTTTTCAAATGGAGAAAAAACTTCGGATGCTGCATTTGTTGCTTCGGAATTCAAGTTTATGTTGCTAAAGCCAGGACTATTTATTAAAGATCCGTTGGAGCCTACCATATCGGCATTTTCTGTCAAAATGCTTTGGTTGAAAGCGCCAACGCCTATTCGCAAACTGGATTTTTTTGATAATGAAACCGCAAGGGCAACACCATAATTGATATTGAAACCCGAGGTCTTTTTTGAGTTGTCCAATGTCTGGTCTATAGGAGACGTGTCTGATGATGCATTAGACAAGGCAGGCAATAGATAAGACGATAGCCTAAATGATTTTTTAAAATGCTTGGACTCTTGTTTCTTCTTCTTGTCAATGTCAAATTTATTGTCGAGTTTGGCTGCGGGGAGTTCATCCATCATTACAACGGAGTAAATGTCGAATTCGGTAACATCATCCAGATTGTTCTGTGTTTTGGATGTTGCCTTCTGATTGGTCAAATCATTGTTTTTCTTTAATTGACCTATAGCGTTTGTCTTAGAATCATCTCTATTGCGATTTAAGTTCGAAATTGTTTTTTTTGTACTTGTATCTTCTAATTTGTTTGCGATGCGCGAGCTTATCTCATTGTCGGAAGAGTTGACTTTGTTAGATGGCTGGGCTTTGCAATTGGAGTCGTTTTGAAAAATGTCATTTGAGCTTTTGTGCCTTGAATTTGTGTTCTCCGAGTTTTTGTTGCCAATCGAGTTTGAGTCTTCATCGGTAGAAATGCTTACAACAATTGAATTTTCTTTACTGTTGCTTCTATTGTTTTGTATGCCGTCATTAACTGCCTTCGGTGCATTGTCTTTAATTTTGCCATTTGCGTCCAAGGTATTGTTGTCGGTTGTTGGATTCAATTCAAAATTTTTAGAATCGGAATAGCCGCTGTATATTATTACGGTAGACAACAATAGGATCAATATCCCTAACCCAGCAAGTGTCTTCCATATGGGCAATGCTTTGCGTTTCGATTTGCTCAGTTCAGCTTCAATGGACTCCCATAGGTGATTGCTAGGCGAAGGAGTGTATCCTTCCAACTTCTCCTTGTAGGCTTTTCCGATGTCTTTTCTATTTTCCATAGTTGATTGTATTGGCGGTTTGAGACAGATTGATCGATTTAATCTTTTCTTTCAAAATTAGTTTGGCACGATGCAAGTTGGATTTGGAGGTGCTTTCGGAAATCGTCAACAGCTTTGCGATTTCCTTATGGGTATAACCATCCATTTCATAGAGGTTGAATATGAGGCGATAACGATCTGGCAATTCTTGAATGGTGTTGAGAATCACGTTGAGTGGTAGCGTCAATTGGGAAGTGTCTATGTCCGTATCTGCCAACAAGTCGTCATTGATCATGACATTTATGAATGTGTCTTTTTTATATCTGTCTATGGCCTTGTTGATCACGATTCTTTTCATCCAACCTTCAAAAGAGCCTTTTCCGTTGTATTTGGTAATGTTTTTGAATATCGCCATAAATGCATCCTGAAGATTGTCTTCTGCCTCTTCGACGTTCTTGCAATATTTGAGACATATTGTAAAAAGGATGTCCTTATAGCCGTTGTATAACTCGCTTTGAGCTTTTAAATCTTGCTTCTTGCAACCCTTGATGAGGTGTTTTAAATTCAATTTATGGCGATTGTTCATGCTCATTATTCGCATTCTATGGCTGTAAGCTTTATGGATGTAGATACGATTTCTGAGGTTTCACCATCTTCTATTTTCACGTATATGAATTGAGGATTGGTCGTATTCAGGTATGGTACTGTTTCCAAAGGCGTGTCATTGGATTCGTCTTCATAAAATGTTACTATGGTATTCTCGGAAGTTTCATATTCTATGTAATTCGTGAAGCACTCTATGTAATCTTCCAAAAGGAATTCTGCAATTCCTTCTCCTTCATTCAATTCACAAGCCTCAAACTCGAAGGCATTGCAATCCTCTTCGTCCACTTCGCATTCTTTTTGGATAAAGAATATGCTATCTTCGTTTTCCAGTTTCATGTTTTCAAAATCCAAGATGGTCGCCTTCCAGTCAAAATTCCAATTGTCAATTACGTTCGTGTCATCGACGTCATCGTTATTTTGGAGGCTTATGTTCAAATGTAATTCATTTTCGATGAAGAAAGTAATCCATGTACCATCATAGGCATTGTCTTCATGATGAAATACCACCGTTCCAATGGTGCTTACTTCAAAATAGGCATTTTCGAAGTCGTTGTTGCCATTTTCATTGTGTACGACTTTCCAAACACATGAGTCCTCTGTCAACATGCCATTGCAGGTATTGAGAACTTCTTCTTCCAAGCATAGGTCGATAATCTCTTTCAGCTCTTCATTGGTTGTTATTTCGACTGTTTCACCATCGTCCGTAACGCTGGTGATTGGGTAACTCACGCTAATGGAATAATTCTCTTGAAGCCCTCCTAGAAGCGTGCTGAATTCCAAATCGTTATTGACGATGTACAAACCTACGTAGTCTAGATTTTCATCAAATACATTTACTGTGAATGCATAGATGAAATCGAGGCATACCAAATTGTTGTCAGGATCGTCATCTGCTATGCGTTCAATGCTGTCATAGAGTTCGGAATTTACTCCAAAGGCATCATCTGCGGTTATCGAGGAAATGTCAAGAGGTTCGTTATCACAAGAATATGATGTTGAAATTAGGATGGCTACAAATAAATGGATTAGCTTTTTCATAATGAGTTTTCTTTATATATCCTATAGACTGCAATTTTAAAATAGGTTGCGTCAAAGCAAAAAAAAACTCACAATTCAATTGTGAGTTTTTTTTGATTGATATGAAAAGAATTGTTAGTCCCTTTTATCTTCTCTAGGTCTTCTATCGTCACGGCGCTTGTTGTCACGTCCGCGATTGTCTCTACCTCTGTTGTCGCGTCCACCATTATTGTCTCTTGGTGGTCTTGCCACATAACCTTCAGGTTTTGGCAAGATGGCTTTGCGAGATACTTTTTCCTTGCGTGTTCTCGAGTCGATACCAAAGTATTTTACATCGAAGACATCTCCCATGTTAACAACATCAGTTACGTTTTCAGTACGTTCCCATGCCAATTCACTTACGTGAAGCAATACTTCGTTTCCTGGAGCTTCAATATATTCTACGACAGCGCCGAAATCAAGCATTTTAATGACTTTAACTTCATAAACGCTACCAACTTCTGGTTTGAACAACAAAGAATCTATTTTGGCTAGAACGGCATCGATACCTTCTTGACCAGTACCCAAGATTTCAACAATGCCTTCTTCCGTCACCGGATCTTCATTGATTACTATGGTAGTGTTCGTTTCTTTTTGAAGTTCTTGAATCACTTTTCCTCCAGGTCCAATCAATGCACCAATGAATTCGTTAGGAATTGTACGTGTCACCATTTTAGGAGCATGGGACTTAACATCGTCATTAGGTTGTGCTATGGTGTCTGTTAATTTTTCTAGGATGTGCAAACGTCCGTCACGTGCTTGTTTCAATGCATTCACAAGGATTTCATAAGACAATCCTTTCACTTTGATGTCCATTTGACAAGCTGTGATGCCTTCTCCAGTTCCAGTCACTTTAAAATCCATATCACCTAAGTGATCTTCATCTCCCAAGATATCAGACAATACTGCGTACTTTCCAGAATCTGCATCGGAAATCAATCCCATTGCAATACCGGAAACAGGTTTCTTCAATTGTACACCTGCATCCATCAATGCCATTGTACCAGAACATACGGTTGCCATGGACGACGATCCATTGGACTCCAAAACTTCAGACACTACACGTACCGTGTAAGGACAATCATCAGGGACCATTCCTTTCAATGCGCGTTGAGCCAAGTTTCCATGTCCTACCTCACGACGAGAAGTTCCTCTAATGGGTCTGGCTTCTCCAGTTGAAAAAGGAGGGAAGTTATAGTGTAGGTAAAAACGTTCTTCACCTTCGTGAGACGGCATGTCTATTTGGTTTGCTTCTCTAGATGTACCCAAGGTTACGGTAGCCAATGCTTGAGTTTCCCCACGAGTAAATATTGAAGAACCATGTGTCGATGGCAAATAGTCCACTTCACACCATATTGGTCTGATCTCGTCAGTCTTACGACCATCAAGACGCAGTCCTTCATTTAATGTTAAGTCTCTAACAGCAGCTTTTTCTGCTTTGTTGTAGTATTTGGATACCAAGCCACCTATGTCCTCCAATTCTTCTTCGGAGAACGTAGCTTTTATTTCTTCTTTGATTTCACCAAATGCAGCACTTCTTTCCTTTTTGGAAGATCCTGCCTTTGCTACGGCATATACCTTGTCGTATGCCATATCGTGAATTTTTTGAGCAAGATCTGCGTCTTCTCTTTCACCATCATATTCACGAACTTCTTTCTTTCCGAAAGCTTCAGCCAATTTTACTTGAGCAGCACATTGTGCTTTTATGGCTTCATGTGCAAATTTTATGGCTTCTATCATTTCTTCTTCAGAAATCTCATCCATTTCACCTTCAACCATCATTACGGAATCTGCAGAAGCCCCGATCATCATGTCAATGTCAGATTCTTCTAACTGAGTCCTTGTTGGGTTGATTATGAATTCACCGTTGATTCGACCTACTCTAGCCTCGGAAATTGGGCATTCGAATGGGAAATCTGATAATTGAATGGCTGCAGAAGCGGCCAAACCAGCCATGGCATCTGGCATGACATCTTCATCATGAGACATCAATTGAATCATCACTTGTGTTTCCGAGTGATAGTCCTTTGGGAACAAAGGACGCAATACACGATCCACCAAACGCATGGTCAATACTTCGCCATCACTTGGTCTAGCCTCTCTTTTGAAGAAACCTCCAGGGTAACGACCAGCAGCTGCGAATTTTTCACGATAATCTACCGTTAATGGTAAGAAATCGACATCACTTTGCTTGTAATTGGAAACGACTGTACATAACAACATGCATTTTCCTGACTGAACAACAACAGAACCATGGGCCTGCTTTGCTAATTTTCCGGTTTCGATGGAAATCTCTCTTCCATCACCAAGGTCTATGACCTCTCTAAAAACTTTTGGAATCATAAATGTTTTTTAATTCTAATTAAACAATGGTCGTTGTGTTGTTGTAGTAGTAGTTGTGTGACCAATGAAAAACTGTAATTAGCTTCTTCAATACGAGTTTTTAACGCTCTCGTTTGCGTTGTATAAACAAAAAAAGAGGCACGAAGCCTCTTTTTTGTGATTATTTTCTTAATCCTAATTCTTTTACTATCGCACGATATCTCAAGACATCTTTCTTAGTCAAGTAATCCAGTAGAGATCTTCTCTTACCTACCAACTTTACCAATGAACGCTCTGTGTTGTAATCTTTACGATTGTTTTTCAAGTGCTCAGTCAAGTGGTTTATTCTGTACGTGAACAACGCGATTTGTCCTTCTGCAGTTCCAGTATCGTTTCCTCCTTTACCGTGTTTTGCGAAGATTTCTTCTTTTGCTTCTTTTGATAAATACATTCTAATATTATTTAAATGATTGTTATGTATGTTGAAAGCTTTTCTTTCAAGCGGCAAATATAATTATTTTAATTGAAATACTATTGCCTTAATTAAAAATAAAAGCAGTTTTGAATAGTATTATTCAAAACTGCTTAATGTATTGACAGTGTATGAGTTAATGTTATGCCCTCAATGGTCTGTTCATTATCAAATCTATGTATTGATTGATCCTGTTTTTAAGCTCTTTTCTTTGGGATATGAAATCCAAGAAACCGTGTTCCAACAAAAATTCCGAAGTTTGGAATCCTTCTGGAAGTTCCTTTCCTGTTGTATCTCTAACGATTCTTGGTCCGGCAAACCCTATCAAGGCTCCAGGTTCAGCAATGTTTATGTCTCCCAACATGGCAAAGGAAGCAGTTGTTCCTCCAGTTGTGGGATCTGTACACAATGAGATGTATGGTAAGCCAGCTTCTGCCAATTGCGCCAATTTGGAAGATGTCTTCGCCAACTGCATCAAAGACAAGGCAGCTTCCATCATACGGGCTCCTCCAGATTTTGAAATAATCATAAAAGGCAATTTGTTTTTCAAGGCGTAATCTGCAGCTCTTGCAATTTTTTCACCAACGACACTTCCCATGGATCCTCCTATGAACCCAAAGTCCATTGCGGCAATCACCATATCTTCTCCTTTGGACTTGCCTACTGCCGTGCGTACTGCATCTTTTAACTTTGTTTTGTCTTGAGCCGCTTTCAAACGGTCTGGATATTTTTTTGTGTCCTCGAATTTAAGAGGGTCCTTGGAGGTTAGATTTTCATCCAACTCCTTGAATGTATTGTCGTCAAATAGTATTTCAAAGTATTCCTTACTTCCTATTCTTACATGGTAGCCATCTTCCGGACTTACATAAAAGTTTTTTTCCAACTCTTTGGAATCTATAACTTTTCCCGTGGGAGATTTATACCACAATCCTTTAGGAATGTCTTTTTTTTCTTCGGTTGTAGTTTGTATACCTTTTTCTTTTCTTTTGAACCAAGCCATAATATCGATTTACGATTTAATGATTTACGATTTCAGATTCAATGATCTTTACATCGTTTGTGTTACAGATTTAGTCTGTTCTTAAATGTTGAATACATAAAGAAATTGACTAAAGTCCAGATGCAAAATTAAAGTTTTGTTTTTAATTTTGCAGTAACACCATCATAATTTTATAAAGTATTTACATTGTTAAGGTCTTCAAAGGCCTTTTTTAGTCTCTCTACAAAACTAATTTCACCCTTGCGTAACCAAACTCTTGGATCGTAATGTTTTTTATTTGGAATCTCTGCACCATCCGGGTTTCCTATTTGAGTTTGCAAATAGGCCTCTTTTTCTTTCATGTAATCTCTTACTCCAGATGAAAACGCATATTGCATGTCGGTATCGATATTCATCTTTATTACACCATAACCGATGGCTTCACGAATTTCTTCTACTGTGGAACCAGATCCTCCGTGAAAGACAAAGTCAATGTGGTTGTGAGGTACGTTGTATTTTTCAGAAATGTGCTCTTGGGAGTTCTTAAGGATCTTCGGAGTCAATTTCACGTTACCTGGCTTGTAGACACCATGAACATTTCCAAAAGCGGCAGCAATTGTAAATTGGTCGCTTACCTTGCTCAATTCTTCAAAGGCGTATGCCACTTCCTCTGGTTGCGTGTATAATTTGGATTCGTCAACATCACTATTGTCCACACCATCTTCTTCTCCTCCTGTGATTCCCAATTCTATTTCCAACGTCATTCCCATTTTGCTCATACGTTCCAAATAGTTCTTGCATATTTCTATGTTTTCCTCAAGAGGTTCTTCACTCAAGTCTATCATGTGCGAACTATACAAAGGTTTGCCTGTTGCTTTGAAATGCGCTTCACTGGCATCCAATAGGCCATCGATCCAAGGTAGTAGTTTCTTGGCACAGTGATCTGTATGCAAAATTACTGGGACGCCATATGCCTCTGCCATTAGATGTACGTGTTTTGCACCAGCTATGGACCCAAGGATTGCTGCTTTTTGATTGTCGTTACTCAAACTCTTTCCTGCATTGAATACGCCACCACCATTTGAGAATTGGATAATTACTGGGGCATTTAAGGCTGCTGCTGTTTCTAGAACACCATTGATGGAGTTTGACCCTACAACATTTACTGCTGGTAAAGCAAATCCTTTTTCCTTTGCTAATTTAAAGATGGCTTGAACTTCCTTTCCTGTAGCTACTCCTGGTTTTATCTGGTGTGACATTTTTTAGTTTTTAAGTTGAAAAATTAAGCCTCAAAAGTAATCATTTTTTTGATTGTTTGTTATGAAAAATAGAGATAAAAGACCGAAAACGTTATAGTTGAATACCCTTTTTTTTGTGTTAAAAAGGATAGTTTATACCTATGTTGTAGACCGCATTTGAGAAGTTGTAATCATTGAGCCATCGGTTTCTGTCTTTATAGGATGGGTCGTAGGTTTTAAAGCCAATGTCTCCTCTTAGGACAAAGAAGTTAAAGTCCCAACGCAATCCAAAACCAGTTCCAATGGCTATGTCCTTCAAAGAAGAAAAAGAGTTGAATGTGGCAGAGTCATCCTCCACATCATCCAAAACATTCCAAATATTTCCCGCATCTATGAAAAGAGCACCATTCAAGGCTCCAAAAATATTGAATCGTCTTTCGGCACTCAATGCAATCTTTAAATTGGCTTCGTTGAATTCGTTTGTGGTTTCCGAACTTCCAGGACCAAGATTATAGGCTGTCCATGCACGGTTGTCGTTGGCTCCTCCTGCAAAAAAACTTTTGGAGAAAGGTATGTTTGTCGAATTTCCAAACGGAATTGCTATTCCAAAGAAGGAACGTACGGCTAGTACGTTCTTGTTGCCCAAATCCCAGTATTTGATATAATCCAATTCTGTTTTTACATATTGAGAATAAGCAACATTGAAGAGCTCGTATTTGTCGTCCTCGTTCTTCTTGAGGTTCAATAGCTTGGAGGTGGCGGCAAACATGTTTCCTGCCAATTCCAATTTTAATCTAAAAATGGAAAAGTCGTTATCAAAGAGATTGTCACGCTTGTCGTTTACATAATTGAAACTGGATGAAAATATAAGGTTGTCCTCAGTCAATCTGTTCTTCCTTTCATTTATGGAGTTTACAGATTGCAGATCCGAAGCGGAGATGGATGAACCCAAACTACCACTAGTTGCATCAGTCAAGAATTGATTCGCTTGAGTGGGGATTGACAAAGATTCTCCAGAATTTATGTAGCCAGAATTTATGGCTATGTCATTTAAGGTGTTGTATGAACTTTTATAAACTCCAAAGTAATTGGACGTGTTTAAGTTTTTGACAAACTGTATGTTGAATAGATCAAATCTGTTTGTGACACTTGTGTTCGGGTACCATCTATAGTTAAAGGTTCCAGTAAATGTCTGTTTGTCCAAACCAATGTTGGTTTGACTCGTTGCCGCCATGCTAATTCTTGTACTTGGAAACATGTAATTGGGGATGATCTTCTCTGTATTGAAAGGGGAAAACAATCTAGGTATGGTTAAGTTTAAATTGGCCCCAATCTCATTGATGTCAAAAAACTGATCGCGATCATTGGCACCATCTTTTGAAGCACCAATGGATCCTATTCCCGAAATCTCAAGGGTTTCTGCTCCTCTAAAAAGGTTTCTGAGAATCAAACTTGGATTCAAGGAAAAACCTACCGATTGGATGTTGCTTTGTGAGGCTTCGGCACTAAACCCCAAGGAGAACTTTTTTAGAGGGTTTAGAAAAATATTGGCAGTCAATGTCGTATCCGGGTTTTCTATATAGTCGATCCGAGGATACCTAAATGTTTTTAAATCACTAATTCTTCGTGAGGTTCTTGGCCTATTGATGTCTTTGAAAATGCTATTTGGTGTAATGAAAATGGCATCTGTAAGTGTTTTTGGGTTGTAACGTAGTTTTTCAATGCTATAAATGTTGAAGCCATTGTAATGAGTCGAATCCACAATGGGTTTGTCCTTGTTTTCAAAGGCACTATTGGTATAGATGTTTACGTCTTTTACCTTGTAAACCTTGAAAGGAGTCCTAAGCAAGGTATCCTCCAGTCTGATTGCTCTATCCGTGATTTGTACATCTATTTTTACTTTTTTTGTTTTTCCAAAGGTATCTACCTCAAAGTTAAAATAATCTTGGGAAAAGTGATAGACTCCAGAGTTTCTCATCGCATTGGTAATCCTGTCTTTTTCCGCCAAGACGGATTGCGTTCTATATTGCTCTCCCAACTTTATGGCAGAGTTCTTCTCTATGGTTTTAAAAATGGAGTCTACAACAGGTGAAGCTATCCTTGTTGAGAGGGAATCTATGGTGTATGGTTTTCCTGTTGTTATCGAATAGTCTATTGTAGCTCTTTGGTTGTCTCCTCGATTTGTTTTAGAAGAAGATTTGACATCGAACCAACCATTGTTCCAATAATAGCTCTCTAAGCGTTTCAAAGATTTTTTGGTAAGCGTGTCGTTAACCACGACAGGCGCTTCACCAGTCTTTTTTATCCAGTTGTTGAAGCTTTTCCTGGATCGAAGATATTTATCCAATTGTTTTTTGGACAAGAAGCGCTCCAATCTTTTTCTCTTTTTTGGGTTGTTGGCCAACCTCGCATTCAAAATGGAATCTATGTTTGGTCTTGCAGTATTGTAAATGTAAAGCCTTAGAGGAGTGTTTAAAAATGGCAGTTTTTTGTTGGGTCTTTGGTACAACAAGTTCTTGATGGCTTCACTCTTCACTTTTTTATCATTTACCAAAAGAGAGGTATTCGTCAATAGGTGTTCGTCCGAGGCTACTCGTTTAACAGAATTACAAGCCGTCAATAAGCTTATAGTTACAATAATTAGTAGTATTTTTGAATGCTGTTGTTTCAAATAGCTTGCCCTTAAAATGATTAATTAAAAGTATTGATTTTGAGATTTCTTTATAATTTGAATTACTGTGGATTCAAAAATACATTTTTTAAATGCTATCAAAAAGCCAAATAAAACTAATAACGCGCTTAAAGCAAAAAAAATATAGACTTCAAGATGGTTTTTTTGTTGCTGAAGGCATTAAAGTAATAAACGAACTCATGGAGTCACCTTTAAAACTGCATCATGTGTTTAGTGTTACTTCCTTCAACATTGATGCCAATATTGAAACTATTGTTACCGATGCTGAATTAAAAAAGATAAGTTTTTTAACGACACCCAACAATGCATTGGCACTTTTCAAGATTCCAGAGGTTGAAAAGATAGATGAAAAGGAGTTGGTTGTAGCATTGGATGCTGTTCGTGACCCCGGGAATCTAGGAACCATAATACGACTTTGCGATTGGTTTGGGATTAAAGATCTAATATGCAGTATGGATACTGTGGATTGCTACAATCCAAAAGTAATACAAGCAACTATGGGTTCGATTACAAGAGTGAACATCAATTATATGGATTTGGAATCTTTTTTGAAAACGACAAGAAATGAAGTCTATGGTACTTTTATGGATGGTGAGAACGTGTATGAGACTACATTGCCAAACAAAGGGGTTTTGGTTTTTGGAAATGAGGCAAATGGTATTTCCGAAGCCATAGGGAAATTGGTAACTCAAAAAATTGCCATACCTCGTTTTGGAGCTTTGCAAGCTACGGAAAGCCTGAATGTGGCTACAGCAACAGCAATTATTTTAAGTGAATTTAAAAGAAGCTAAAAAAATAAAGGCTATCTGAAAGTAAGATTGATGAAGACACCACGAGTTTTCATGGAGTTGACGTTGCTAGTCCATGGACTATTTGGGTCTACATCTCTAACCAGTTCGTCATTGATGGCAAAGACACCTCGAATGGATGGAGTGAATTTAAACCAATACAAATAAAAATCTATTCCAAAACCGATGTCATAGAACAATACGTTTTTCTTGGTTCTAAATTCCCCATTGCTATTGTCATCTGGATTTTTTTCATTGCTTGAGAGATTTAAGGACGTGGCAATCCCAAAAGTGATAAAGGGTTTGAAGTTGTTAAGACGCTTGGTGGATAGCCTCATCAATAGTGGCAAATAGACATATGTGGATTTCACCTCTCTCAAAAAATCAGAATCGTTTGTATCTGGAATGCCTTCAAAATAATTTTCGGGATACATTAGTTCCCTCGTAGTGATTACCAATCCTGGCTCCAGCCTCAAATTGACGTAGTCGTTAACACGAAAATCACCGACCAATCCGACATTGAAACCCGTTGACTTCAATGTCGTGATGTCACCTTTGTTGTCATTGTAATCAAATTTGAAATCTAGATTGTTAACTCCAAAATAATACCCCCAACTCAACTGTTTTTTGTCCATGTTTTGATTGTTCTGTACTTTTTCTTTGGTGAATAATTGTGCAGAACTCGTATTGGCTACAAGTAAAAGGGTAAATAAAATAAGTAGTTTTCTCATCTGTTATGTGTGTTGTTCTTCAAAATAGGTAGGTGTAATTCGCGTAGTATCTGCCAATTGATATTGGTTTTTTTGCTATGTTCATTTCACGTTACTGTTTTGATGCCGTATAAATGGTAGCCACTCCAAAAGTTTGTGGCAAATCTTTAACATTTATAAACCCAATATTACGCAAAATATTGTTCAGTGCTTCGCCATAAGGAAAAACAGATGCAGATTCACATAGGTATTTGTAAGCACTTCTGTCTTTGGAAAAGGTTTTTCCTATTAACGGCAATATGTTTTTCGTGTAGAAGTTATAGCCTTGTCTGTAAGGGGTTTTGGTAGGCATCGATGTTTCTAGGATAACGAAGGCCCCTCCTGGTTTCAATACTCGCAATATTTCCTTTAGGCCATTTTCCAATGTTTCAAAATTACGAACGCCAAAGGCTACGGTTATCGCATCAAAGGTATTGTTTTCAAAAGGCAAGTTTTCTGAATCACCTAAAACCATTTCAATTTTGGAGTCTAGGTTTTTTCTTTTGATTTTTTCTTTGCCAATTTCAAGCATTCCACTACTTATGTCCAAACCGACAATTCTATCAGCATTGGTTTCTGCTAGGTTTATGGCTAGGTCTCCAGTTCCGGTAGCTATGTCCAATATGGATTCAGGTTGTATTTCCTTTACGATGTTTACAACCTTTTTTCTCCATTTTATATCAATGCCAAAAGAAATTACTCGGTTTAATCCATCATAATCCTTGGAGATGGTGTCAAACATTTTGGTAACCTGCTCTTTTTTGCCTAGGTTACTGTTTTTGTATGGCTTTATCTTTGTCAAAATCTAATGTTTTTGACAAAATTACAACGTTTTTAATAAAGTTTGAACTAAAAGCGGGAATAAGGTGATATTACACCTCCTTTATCCTGAAAGCAAGGAGATTCATGCTGGTACTGTGGTAATTGTTTAATTTTAAGAAACTTGAAAACAAATAATTAATTGCTGATGCAACAGTTAATTTAATTATATTTGTTCTTCTTTTCACATTAAAACAAAGAATGGATTATTCACGTCACAACCTATGTCATATCACGAAAATGATTATTGGAGTCTACCATCTGACCATTAAATAACAATAAAAGTAAACAGATGAAAATAATTATTGCTGGAGCAGGTGAAGTAGGGTTTCATTTAGCGAAACTATTGTCATACGAGTCTCAAGAGATTACGTTAATAGATACAAACAAAGAGAGTTTGGCTTACGCAGATAACCATTTGGACATAAAAGTCCTAAAAGGTGATGCTACTTCCATTTCCATATTGAAGGAAGCAAGGGTTTCCAATAGTGATTTGGTCATAGCCGTCACGGCATCGGAGACAACGAACATCACAGTTTGTGTCCTTGCCAAGCAATTGGGAGCAAAACGGACCATTGCAAGAATTTCCAATACGGAGTTCATTACACATAAAGATGAAGTTGGATTTACTCGTTTTGGCATAGATGAGTTGATTTCTCCAGAATCCTTGGCGGCTTCGGAGATAGAGTTGTTGCTTAACCAGTCAGCCTTTAATGAGAGCTATCAATTCGAAGATGGCGCATTGACCATGGTAAGTTTAAACCTGTCTCGTACTGCATCGTTTGTGGGGAAAACCGTAAAAGATGCGGCAAAGTTGTTTTCTGAAATACATTTCGTGCCAATTGCCATACAACGTTTCGGTACACAATATACCATAATTCCTAGGGGAGATACTCAATTTAAAGAAGGTGACACGGTGGTTTTCATAACTAGTGAAGGAGGAGGGGAAGAACTTTGCAAGATGACTGGTAAAACCAATGACCCTATCAAGGATGTTATGATTCTTGGAGGTAGCAAAATAGGCTATAAGACGTCTCGAGATCTAAGTTCCAGGAATTTCAATGTAAAACTCATTGAAAAAGACAAGGATGTAGCCTTTGATTTTGCGGATGAATTGGAAAATGTCTTGGTGATAAATGGAGATGGACGAAATGTTGAGCTGTTGGAAGAAGAGAATATAACCGAAATGGATGCTTTTATTTCGGTTACGGGAAATTCTGAAACAAACATAATGTCTTGTTTGGTGGCAAAATCGAAAGGTGTCAGGAAAACAATTGCTTTGGTTGAAAACATGGATTATTTCGAATTGTCTCATTCCATCGGGATAGATACTCTGATAAACAAGAAGTTGTTGGCAGCAAATAACATATTTAGATATATACGAAAGGGGGAAGTGGTAGCAATGACCAAACTTAACAATATGAATGCTGAGCTATTGGAGTTTAGAGTTAAACCTACATCCAAAATATGCAACAAGATAATAAAGGATGTCGAGTTTCCCCGTTCAGCAATTATAGGTGGAGTGATTAGAGAGGAAAAAGGGTTGATTGCTTTAGGTGATTTTAAAATCGAAGAAGGAGATTATATCGTGGTATGTTGTTTGCCAAGATCCATAAAAAAAGTAGAAAAATTGTTTCTATAGTTAAAATATGCGCAAACGCTTAAAACTCAATTATAAAATTATCTTCCATTTTTTTGGATTGCTATTCTTGTTTAATGGCGGTTTTATGCTATTGTCTACTTTGGTTAGCCTAATCTATGAAGACGGTGTTACGTTCAAGTTGTTTCTATCTGGCTTGGTAACATTGCTAATTGGCGTTTTTGCCATGGTCTATACCAGAGATCATAAAAAAGAAATGAACAAACGGGAAGGCTACATAGTCGTAGCCTTTGGATGGGTTGTAATGACCTTGTCTGGTACATTGCCTTATATTCTAACAGGAGCTATTCCTGAATTTACCAATGCCTTTTTCGAGACGATGTCAGGTTTCACAACGACAGGAGCGTCTATTTTAGATGATATTGAAGCTGTGCCAAAAGGTGTCCTGTTTTGGAGGAGTCTAACCCATTGGATTGGGGGGATGGGAATTATTGTATTGGCAGTTGCCATTTTGCCATTGTTGGGAATAGGAGGGATGCAGTTATTCGCTGCCGAAGCACCTGGGCCAAGTGCAGATAAGCTACATCCTCGTATTACGGATACAGCCAAACGTCTATGGCTCATTTATTTCGGGTACACGGCTATTGAGACTATTTTGCTCAATGTCTCAGGGATGAGTTTTTTCGATGCCATAAATCATTCGATGAGTACGTTGTCGACTGGTGGTTTTTCAACAAAAAATGCAAGTTTGGCATATTGGAACGACAACCCGACGATACAATACATTGTCATTCTTTTCATGTTTTTGGCTGGAACCAATTTCGTATTGAGCTATTTTGCCTTCAAAGGAAAAGTGAATAAAATTACTCGTGATGATGAATTTAAACTCTATTTCAAGTTTATCGTCATATTTACGGTCATAGCTTCTTCCATTATCTATTTCAAAGCCGATTTAAGCTTGTCCTCAATTGAACACCCAAAAGTATTGGGTAGTGGAGAAAGTGCATTTCGTCATGCCTTGTTTCAAGTGTTGGCAATAATTACGACCACAGGCTTTGTATCTGCGGATTATACGTTATGGACACCTTTTCTAACCGTTTTCTTTTTCGGTTTGATGTTTTTGGGTGGTTCTGCTGGAAGCACATCTGGAGGTATAAAGGTGGTGAGGCATCTCATTACCATAAAAAATGGTTTCTTGGAATTTAAACGAACATTGCATCCAAATGCCGTATTGCCAGTGCGCTACAACAAAAGGGCGGTTTCAGGTGACATCGTATTCAATATTCTAGGTTTCTTCATCTTATACATGCTGTCCTTCATAGTTGGCGCATTGGGGTTTTCCATGATGGAAATAGACTTTGAATCGGCCATAGGTTTGGCAGCTTCAAGTCTTGGTAACGTAGGACCTGCATTTGGCGATTTTGGGCCTGTAAACAATTATGGGGCTTTACCGGCCATGGGAAAATGGTGGTCTTCTTTTTTAATGCTCATAGGAAGGTTGGAACTTTTTACCGTGTTGATATTGCTGACACCTTTTTTCTGGAGGAATAGATGATTTTTTATTTTTTTTGCAACCCCAGATGTTCTAGGCTTTACAGGTGATTTAGAGGTTCTGTGTTTGATTTATAGTTAGTTGCATTAAGGTTAGGTGTTACATTTTTCTATATTAGTCGTTGTACTTATATAACCAAAAACACACAAAACTATGGAATTATTAGTAACTTCTCAAGACATCGAACCGCTTCCCGAGACAGGATTGTCTGTCCACAATGGTCCCTCGGGAATATTGAATTCCAAATACAAGGCCATTGTAAAAAAGAATTTCAGCAGTTTGAGAAAACCTTCGCTCTTTAGCATCAAACAACGATTGAAAAGTAAACAATATAGCACATGTTGCAGTATGGGTGCTATTCTTAAAATCTCCTTGTTCGTTGTCGGATTGATTCTTGCATACAACTAAATACTTGATGTATCCAGTATAATACCATTCTTTTCCTATTTGTAGTTTGTAACATTTTCAACAAAATGACTACATATATATAAAGCAGCTTTTTATTTTTCAATTGAAATAGAAATCAAGAATTTGCAAGTTCTTGAAATGAATTTCCATATCAAAAAAACGTATTTGTTTCACTTTAAAATTTAGAAATTATGGGAGGAGAAGGTGCAATGATGGCTGCGATACACTCGCTACGCAACAATAAGAATCTACGATCAAAACGAAAAGACAAAAGTTTTGGCTTTGTTAGTAATTCTACTGAAAAGACGGAGTATAATCTACCAACGGCAACACCAGAGAAATTAGAAGAAATTAAAATGCGATTGCAAGACGAGAATAAGAAACGTCGAATAAAGCAATTGTTATTGCTTGGTTGCACATTGCTGACCATTATCTCCATTCTTATTTATTATGCATAAAAAAATCCACTGAAAAGACATCAGTGGATTTTCATATCATATAAGTCTCGTTGTATTATGCTACAACTTCTTTTATTCTTTTTATGGCTTCGATAATCTGCTCTTGTGAAGCAGCATAGGAAATTCTAATGCAGTTGGGATTTCCAAAGGCATCACCGGTAACGGTAGCTACCAATGCCTCTTCCAGCAAGTATAAGGAAAAATCTGTGGCATTCTCTATCTTTTTTCCTCGCAATGTCTTTCCAAAGAAATAAGATATATCTGGAAAAACATAAAAGGCCCCTTCAGGTGTATTGGTCTTGAAACCTTCAATGTCATTGAGCAAATCAAGAATCAAGTCACGACGAACTTTAAATTCGTCTATCATGTACTTGACGGTACTTGGATCTGCATTCAGTGCTGTTATTACGGCACGTTGTGCAATGCAGTTTGCACCACTGGTTACTTGCCCTTGCATTTTGTTGCAAGCACGTGCAATCCAATCCGGAGCACCAATGAATCCTATTCTCCATCCAGTCATGGCAAATGCCTTGGATACTCCATTAACCGTTATGGTACGATCGAACATCCCATCTATGCCAGCCATGCTAGCATGTGGTTTCCCCGTATAGTTTATGTGTTCGTATATTTCATCGGAAACGACGTAGATGTTTGGGTGTTTTTTTAATACTTCTGCCAAAGACTCCAATTCCTCTTTGCTGTATAGAGACCCACTAGGATTGCAAGGGGAACTAAACCAGAGCATTTTGGTTTTTGGAGTAATTGCTGCTTCCAATTGGGAAGCCGTCATTTTAAAGTCGTTGTCAATGGATGTCTTTACCTCCACAGGAACTCCTCCTGCAACTTTTACAATATCGCTGTAACTTACCCAATATGGACACGGAACGACAACTTCATCACCTTCGTTGATCATGATCATTGCGACATTGTACAAGGATTGTTTGGCTCCAGTAGACACTACAATTTGCGGTAGTGTATAGTTCAAGCCATTGTCACGTTTGAACTTTGTGATTACGGCTTCTTTGAGTTCTGCATACCCATCGACTGGCGTATATGAGTTGTAATCTTCGTTTACAGCTTCAATTGCAGCATTTTTGATGAAATCTGGAGTGTTGAAGTCTGGTTCACCCAAACTCAATCCAATAATGTCTTTGCCTTCGCCTCTTAATTCTCTTGCTTTAGCTGCCATAGCTAAAGTTGCAGACGTGGCCATGTTTAAAATACGTTCTGAAAGTTGATTCATTAAATGTGTTGTTAAGCTTGTAAAGCAGGCTTCATTCCCATTTCACGTAAATATCTAAAATGGGCAGCAATGGCTTTACGTGTGGTTTTATATTCGTTGTATGGTAAGTTGAATTCTAGAGCTGTAGCTTTTACGATCTCAGCAATTTTGCCATAATGGATATGACTGATATGGGGAAATATATGATGCTCCACCTGATGGTTCAAACCTCCTGTAAACCAATTTGCAATTCTACTTTTGGGACCAAAGTTAACTGTGGTTTTGAGTTGGTGGATTGCCCAAGTGTTTTTCATTGTTCCATTTTCTTCTGGAAGAGGCATTTCTGCATCTTCGATGACATGAGCCAATTGGAATACGATGCTTAAAATCAAACCAGCCGTGTAATGCATTATGAAGAAGCCTATTAATATTTTCCACCAAGCAGCATCCAAAATGAGTATGGGCAATACGATCCACATTCCAATGTAGATTATTTTTGAAATGACCAATTTGCTCCAGTTGGCAACAGGGTTTGGAAACTCTCCGTATGATAATTTACGTTTCATATAACGTTTCATTTGTTGGAAATCTGTAGTAATGGCCCAGTTTATCGTTAACAATCCATATAATAAAATAGAATAATAGTGTTGAAATTTATGGTGCCACTGCCATTCTGAATGTTCGGAGAAACGGAGAATGCGCCCAGCTTCCAAATCCTCATCATGTCCATGAATGTTCGTATATGTATGATGTAAGACATTGTGTTGCACCTTCCAATTGTAGACATTTCCAGCAAGTATGTATATGCTACTTCCCATTATGCGATTAATCCAATCCTTGTTGGAAAAGGAACCGTGGTTGCCATCGTGCATGACATTCATCCCTACACCGGCCATGCCAATGCCCATTACTATGGTAAGCAGCAATTGTGCCCAACCCGGAATGTTAAGTGTTAGCAATAAAAAATAAGGAACAAGAAATATTGAAAACATAATAGCTGTTTTTACCCATAGCTTCCAGTTTCCAGTACGTTTTATGTTGTTATCTTTAAAATAGGAGTTCACTCTTTTATTAAGTGTTCTAAAAAACTTTGCGGAGTCTGTTCTTGAGAACGATAAAGTTTGTTGTGTCATAATTTATCATTTTAATATGATAACGTTTAAACTAGTACGAATCATATTTTGCGCCAAAGATAATTAATAAAGCGTCTCAACTAATAAAGAAATTCATAAAATTATGCTTTTAAAATGTATATTTTTGCAAAAAAAAACATATCCATGGAACTCATTTTAAAATACTTTCCCAATCTTACCAAGGACCAAATCGAGAAATTCTCGAAATTAGGAGCACTATATCAAGATTGGAATCTCAAAATAAACGTGGTGTCTCGCAAGGACATAGATGAGTTGTATTTGAGGCATGTGTTGCATTCTTTGGCAATAGCGAAAGTCATAGAGTTCAAGGATGGGAGTAAGATTATGGATGTTGGTACTGGTGGTGGATTCCCTGGAATTCCGTTGGCCATTTTATTTCCAGAATGTAATTTCCATTTGGTGGACAGCATTGCCAAAAAGTTGAAGGTAGTCAATGAAGTCGTTGATGGTTTGGGCTTGGAAAATGTAAAGACTACGCATACGCGTGTCGAGGAAATTAAAGAAACCTATGATTTTATAGTAAGTAGGGCTGTTGCTGCAATGCCTACATTTGTACATTGGGTGAAGGGTAAGATTGAAAAAACAAGTAGGCACGAGCTCAAGAATGGAATTCTATATCTCAAAGGTGGCGACTTGGCAGAGGAATTGCAGGATTATAAAACGGCTACATTGTATAATTTAAGTGATTTTTATGTCGAGGACTTCTATGACACCAAGAAGGTGGTGCATTTACCTTTGAAGTTCAAGAAACAAAAGTAGTATGACTTCTTGAAAGAAGTCAATTCTAGACCATTGTTGTTATGGAGCTCAAACTTCAAAGTACACAGTGTTACTCAATAAAATAGAACGAAAAATGAGCAAGTTTGAATGCGTCATTCATAGTAAGCAGAATTGGTATTAAAAAGTGAAAAAGGCCCCAAGCGCAATGCATGGGGCCTTAATGTTATGTTATGGAGAAAAAATTATTCTCCTAGAAAAGGATAACGGTAATCCGTAGGAGTAACGAATGTTTCTTTAATCATTCTTGGAGATACCCAACGTAACAAGTTCAAAGCACTACCTGCCTTGTCATTGGTTCCAGAAGCTCTTGCGCCTCCAAAGGGTTGTTGGCCTACCACGGCACCAGTTGGCTTGTCGTTTATGTAGAAGTTGCCTGCACAATTCTGCAAGGCTTCAGTTGCTTCAACAACGGCATAGCGATCCGCAGCAATTATGGCTCCAGTCAAAGCATAGTCACTAGTTTCGTCAACAAGTTTCAATGTTTCTGAATACTGATCGTCTTCAAACACATAGATCGTAATGACAGGTCCAAACAACTCATCGCACATTGTCGTGTACTTGGGATCTTTGGTTTCTATGATGGTTGGTTCTATGAAATACCCTTTGCTTTTGTCGTAACCTCCTCCAACAATAATGTCGGCATTGTCATCTGCTTTGGCTTGATCCAAGTATTTTGCCAACTTGTCGAAAGATCCTTCATGGATCACAGCAGTGATGAAGTTGTTCATATCTTCAGGAGAGCCTATTTTGAATGACTTTACATCTTCTATAGCGTATTTTTTCACGTCTTCCCAAATGCTTTTCGAGATATAAGCTCTTGAAGCTGCACTACACTTTTGACCTTGAAATTCGAAAGCTCCACGTACAATTGCAGTTGCCACCTGTTTGGCATTGGCAGATTTGTGAGCTACGATGAAATCCTTACCTCCAGTTTCTCCTACTATCTTAGGATAGGTTTTGTAGTTGTGGATGTTGTTTCCTATTTGTTTCCACAATTCTTTGAAGATGTAGGTGGAACCTGTAAAGTGCAATCCAGAAAAATCCGGGCTGGCTAGAACGGTATCGGTAATCATTACGGGATCTCCAAAAACAACGTTGATAACCCCAGGAGGTACGCCCGCTTCTTCAAAGATATCCATGATCACTTTTGCCGAATAGATTTGAGAATCACTAGGTTTCCAAACCACAACGTTGCCCATCATGGCCATGCAAGCAGGTAAATTGGCTGCAATGGCAGTAAAGTTGAAAGGTGTCACTGCGTATACGAATCCTTCAAGAGGACGGTATTCCAATCTATTCCATGCATCACTGGTACTTTCCGGTTGCTCATGGTAGATGTCCGTCATATATTGAACGTTGAAGCGCAAGAAATCTATCAATTCACAGGCTGCATCGATCTCTGCTTGATGAACGGTTTTTGACTGCGCAATCATGGTAGCAGCATTTATTTTTGCTCTATATGGTCCAGCAATGAGCTCTGCTGCTTTCAAAAAGATTCCAGCTCTATGTTCCCAAGGCATTTGAGACCACATTTTTCTAGCTTCTAGCGCGGTTGAAATAGCATCGTCAATATTTGATTTTTCAGCCAAATGGTATGTTCCCACCACGTGTTTGTGATCGTGAGGAGGAGACATGGTTCTTGTATTTCCTGTTGGGACGTCCTTACCATTGATATACATTGGTACATCTATCGTGCTGTTAAACATTTCTTTATATGCTTCGGCTACAGCTTCGCGTTCTGGTGATCCAGGTGCATATCCCTTTACTGGTTCGTTAACAGCAATTGGTACGTTGAAAAATCCTTTACCCATTTTATCTTTAATTTTTTAGTTGTAAAATTTTGAAGCACAAAGTTACAATTTTTTAATGATTCTTCCATGTTAAAAGGATTCCTAAAAGCTTTCAGAAATATTACTAATTTTTTGTAAGTTGCCATATGATTTTTAGACTACGACATTTATGTGTACAGTAACGATTTTTCCAGAAGGAAATGATGGTTTCGTGTTGACTTCCAATAGGGATGAAACACCAGACCGAATAGCTTTGGCTCCAGAATTTTATACTTTGAACGAAACCGAGGTCTTGTTGCCCAAGGATAGCCTTTCCGGCGGATCATGGATAGGAGCAAGTGGAAGGAATAGGGTGTTGTGTCTGTTGAATGGAGGGTTTGAAAAGCATAAACGAGAAACTAGCTATAGACAGAGTAGAGGTGTCGTGGTAAGTGATTTGCTAGTTGCCGAAAACATTGAATATTCAGTAAAAGCCTATAGTTTGAAGGGTGTAGAACCGTTTACTTTGGTGATGGTAGATTGGAATGACAAGCTACAGTTTTATGAATTGGTCTGGGATGGTTCGAAAAAGCATTTTTCAAAATTGCCTCTTGAACCTAGTATTTGGTCATCTTCAACGCTATACTCCGAAGAGAAGAAACAAATTCGTAAGAAGTGGTTCAATGATTTCAAATCCGAAAACGAATTGACCAAGGAGACCGTGCTCGAATTTCACAAGACAGCAGGAAAGGGAAACAAGGATTTTGGAGTGATCATGGATCGAGGATTCATTAAAACGACCAGTGTTACACAAGTGGAGAAAATAGACAATAGGATAACGATGCGTTTTGAAAATATGAATACTTCCGAAATAGATACAAAGACATTTAATCTTTTAGAAGTGGTAAATGAGTAGTACAGGTATTGTTTTGACATTGGCCTATCCAGATACCATTGTCATGATTGCAGAAGAGTGGTATTCACCATTTTTGAAGTATTTGGGTGTCGGAAAAAAAAATTATGTTCGTGCAGGCCATGCGGCATTGGTGCTCATAGACAAAGAGACAGGAATTCTTGAGTACCATGATTTTGGCCGCTATATAACCCCGGAACCAAATGGAAGGGTGAGAGGAAGAGATACCGACAACGAACTCGATTTTCCCATCAAAGCAGAGATTGTAGACAATGAAATAGTCAACTTGGACGAGATTTTAAAGTTTTTGGCAACGAATCCAAAACTAACCCATGGCGATGGCAACTTAGTAGCTTCCGTTTGTGATGTTGTCGATTATGACAAGGCACGAACGCATATCACCATGATGCAAAACAAGCATTTCATATATTATGCAGCATTTAAGAAGGAGGCATGCAATTGCGCTCGTTTTGTTACGGATACTTTAATTGAATCCGTAGAGAGCATAGAAATCAAAAAGAAGTTGGAGAACTCCAAATGGTTTACTCCTAGTACAGTTGGCAACGTTTTGTTAGCCAATACGGGAGACTACCCCTTCATAGTCTCTGAAGTTGGAGAAATTTCGAAATTCAAAGGGACGCAACGAAGTGAAAACCTACGTTGCTTTTTGGATCGGTTGAAAGGTTACGAGCCTAATTTTGAAGGGACGTTGAAACCACGAATAGTTGACGGACTACATGAGAAGGCACAGTGGCTATCTGGTATTGCAGCTGGGGCTTGGTATGAGTTGATTGATATGGAAAAAGATGAAAAATATAGATATAGACGTATTTCTCCTTACGGAAATGTGGATGTCGACGATGTGTTTTTGATTGATGACACTTCATTTGATTACCATGAAAGATACCAATTCGTGCATTATTCAAATTGTAGCTTCTTTCACATTGAGCAGAATGGGAAAACCTACAGGTTCACTAGAAGGGTTGATGATTAATTAAGTGCAAATGGCGCGCTTAGTTTGAATGTCGGTATGGCCACATTGAATTTTTTTGTGGTGGTGAAGTTCACCATGCTATAATGCCCTTGCATGGCTCCAAAGGGAGAAGTTAACAAACATCCAGAAGTATAGGTATGAGATTCTCCTGGCTTTAGCACGGGCTTCTTGCCAATTACACCCTCGCCGGTTACAGTCTCTACATTGTTCAAGGCATCTAAGATAACCCAATGTCTTGCATTGAGTTGCACAGAATCTTTGCTCTGATTCTCAATGGTAACCTTGTAACCAAATGCGAAGTGTATCTTATAATTTTTATAAAATGTTCCTTCAAAATTGGTTTCCACCGAAATTTTTATCCCTCTTGTAACTTGTTGAACCATTGACTATATGTCGTATATATGTTGCAAAAATAACAATATTACACTAAAAATCACAACTATAGCACTAGTTTAGCTTTAAATTAACTCACTTTAAAGAATTTAGTTCGTAATATTTACAGAATTGGCTTCACCAATGCCAACTATTCTATCATAACGTGCGCCTAGGTCTCTATAGTATACGATTACCTTATAATTGTTTTCCGTTTGATAGAAATTTCCGCTAATCGCATTTTCATCAATGGAACCATCTTTATTGACGACCACGTATTTGTAATTGTAAAAACCTTGTTTTAGGGTCAAAGGGACTTCATATGCCCTTTCGTCATCATAATAAGTCATTTTCGTGCTCTCATCCACAACATAATTGTTGAAGTTGCCATAGACGTGCACCGATTTGCTTTCAGGAAGTTCCTCCAATTGCAACGAGAAATGCACTTTTGTATAGTCGGCTTCTATGCTTGGGTTGTCTGTACCCAAAGCAGTAATGACGAAGTTGCCATTAATGTCAGGGTTGTATGTGTATGGCAAGTCTGCTCGTGAGACATTCCTGAACAGGAAATGGTTGTACAAATCCTTTAATTCCACGAATTGAACACCAGTATTTGCGCCTCTTAAATCTTTGTTCTCAAAGTATAGATATTCGTTTCCAGCAAAGAAACTGGATGCTTTCGTGTAACGATATTGCAGTTCGTTCCCCAAGATGTATTGCGGCTTCAAATCCTTGATGGCAGTATTTAGATTGTTGTTTTGTACAAGTACGGTCTTGACGGTCTGCTTTGGGTTGTTGAACCTGAACTTGGAAGAGTTTATGACAATGTCCACCGTTTGTTTCTCCTTTATGGAAGAAACATCTCGTGAACGTTTGATGTTAACGCCAACGTCCGCCAGATCTTCATAAACCATGAACTTGCGTGTGAACTCGATTTCATCATCGTCATTGTAAATGGTTATGATGTAGTTTCCAGATTTTTTCAACCCACGTGTTTGTTGATTGGGTATGGTCAACATATAATGAGAATATATTTGATAGGTGTTGAATGAGTTCTCGTAAGTCCTTATGCGCTGTTCGTTGAATCCATTCAAGTATTCTGCTTCGGATAGGGGTGAAGGCGTCCAATCAAAGTTGTAGTGTTTGATTTCGTAATGGAAATCTTCCTCGTCACCATTTAAAACATCAAACTCCAAAATCAAATACTCGCCAAGTTTTAATATGGGAAGTTGGCTTTCAGGAGTGTTGCCTTTAAAAGTAATGGTCTTGATGTACTCTTGCGGTTGTATTTCTTCAACTTGTCCAAATAGGATTGTCGAAAATAAAAACAAGGTAATTATTGAGCCGATTTTAAATTGCATCTTAGAAATTGTATTGTCAGGTAAATATAAGCAAAATTCATGCCTAATCGGATTTTGTTATTTAGAATTGTTATAAATAAATGACAAGGCAGATTTAGAATGAAAATTTGCATTATAAATTCGTATTTTTGCACCGATTTTTTGTACTCAGGAAATCATATCACTAAACTATTAACAAATAGATTTATACACATGTCAAACGACATTAAGATTAAGAAAGGTCTAGATATAAAGTTAAAAGGTGCAGCAGAATTAGCGACAGAGAATGCTATAGTAAGCAACTTTTATACGGTTAGGCCAGAAGACTTTCACAGTGTAATTCCTAAATTATTGGTAAAAGTTGGAGAAAAGGTAAAAGCGGGTCAAGCTTTGTTTTTTGATAAATCCAACGAAGCTATACAGTTTGCATCACCAGTCTCTGGTGAGGTCATCGAAATTGCACGTGGTGAAAAACGTAAGATACTATCAGTGAAACTACAAGCAGACAAAGCACAATCACATCAAGATTTTGGAGCTTTAAACATAGATTCTGCGAAAGCGGAGGATATTAAGGCAAAATTATTGGCATCTGGTTGTTGGGCATTTGTAAAACAACGTCCTTACGATGTTATCGCAAATCCAGAAGTTGCTCCCAAGGCAATTTTTGTTTCTGCTTACGCCAGTGCTCCATTAGCTGCCGATTTGGACTATACCCTAAAAGGAAAAGAAACCGAATTGCAAGCTGCAATAACTGCATTGGGAAAATTGACTGATGGACAGTTGCACGTTAGCGTTGGTAAAAACGGAAACTCACCATTGGCTGATCTATCTGGTATTACCTTGCACAAGGTCTCAGGGCCTCACCCTTCAGGTAACGTTGGTACGCAAATCAATAAAATTGATCCTATAAACAAGGGAGAGGTGGTTTGGACCATAAATGCTCAAGATCTCATTATTATTGGGGAGTTGTTGTTGACAGGGAAATTCAATGCACAACGTACGGTAGCATTGGTTGGGTCTTCAGTTAAGAAACCTAGATACTTCAAAACGATCATTGGTAGTGAAGTGGCAACTATGGTTTATGACAATGGCATAGACAAAGATGGAAACGACCGCATTATCTCTGGAAACGTATTGTCTGGAAGACAAGTGAAACCAGATGGGAATTTGGATTATTACAGCAATGTGATTTCCGTGATTCCCGAAGGAGACGATTATGAGTTCTTTGGATGGAATAAGCCTGTCTTCAATAAGGTATCCACTTCAAGAGCAATGACCTTTTCTTGGTTGACACCTAAAAAGGAATTCGCATTGAATACGAACACAAATGGAGAGCATCGAGCTTTCGTAACGACAGGAACCTATGAAGAAGTATTCCCATTGGATATATTTCCCATGCAAATTCTAAAAGCTTGCATGTACCAAGATTTGGACGAAATGGAAGCTTTGGGAATGTATGAAGTTGCACCAGAGGATTTCGCCTTGACAGAATTTGTTTGTGTGTCTAAGCAACCACATCAAGATATTATTAGAAAAGGTTTAGACTTAATGCTTAAAGAGATAGGATAATGGGTTTAAAAAGTAATTTACACAATATAAAGGAGAAGTATAAAGGAACTAAGATGGCTCCTGCGTTTAACGCAATCCATACATTTTTATACTTGCCAAATGAGACCACTCACAATGGAACTCATATAAAAGCAGCAGACGATTTAAAGCGTACGATGAACACTGTCATCATGGCATTGATCCCTTGTTTGCTTTTCGGAATGTTTAATGCAGGATATCAACACTACTATGCCATAGATGTGGCAGCCGGAATTACTAGAGAAGTCTCTTTATTTGGGAATTTCTTGACTTGGGACAACTTCATTATGGGAGCATGGACAGTGTTGCCATTGGTAATTGTCTCTTATGTCGTAGGTCTTGCAGTAGAATTCGTATTTGCAGTAATAAAAGGACACGAGGTAGAAGAAGGCTATTTGGTAACAGGTATGTTGGTGCCATTGATCGTACCAATCGACACACCTTTATGGATGCTTTCTGTAGCTGTGATTTTTGGAGTTGTAATAGGTAAAGAAGTATTTGGTGGTACGGGAATGAATATTCTTAATCCAGCATTGACAATAAGAGCATTTTTATTCTTCGCATATCCAACATGGATGTCTGGGGATAAGGTTTGGGTTCACGAAGCAGTGGAGAGAACAGGAACACCAGATGCTATTTCTGGAGAAACAGTATTGGGTAGTTTGGCTCAAAATAACCCAGTTGGGTATGATTGGTTGGATATGTTCTATGGATTCATTCCAGGATCTGTTGGAGAAACATCTACGTTACTCATATTGTTAGGAGGATTGTTCTTGATCTTCTCCAAGATTGGAAGTTGGAGAATCATGTTGTCTTCAGTATTGGGAGCATTGGCAATGGGATTGATATTCAATGGCGTTGTGGATTCTGGAATTATTACAGAATCTAGTAAGTTCTATAGCTTGATGAGTACAGAATTCTGGATGCACCTATTAATAGGAGGATTTGCCTTCGGTACGGTTTATATGGCTACAGACCCGGTAACTGCATCACAAACCAATAAAGGAAAATGGATTTATGGATTCTTGATTGGATTCATCTCCATTATGATTCGTGTATTCAATCCAGCATATCCAGAAGGAGTAATGTTGGCGATTTTATTAATGAATGTATTCGCTCCAACAATCGATCATTACGTAGTACAAGGTAATGTGAAGAAAAGAATGAAACGTTTAAAAGCCAAAGCTGCATAACGATGGAAAAAAGAACAGATAAAAATTCATATACAATACTATTTGCCATAGGAATGGTATTAGTAGTGGGAATATTGTTAGCTGGAATTGCTGGCGCAACAAAGGAAAAGATTACGGAAAACAAACGTCTTGAGAAGCAACAAAACATCTTGTATGCCATGGGCGTAAACGACAATGATGAAAGTAGTGCTACTTTTATTTCAACGGACAAGGCTCCTGAGGCATTTACAAAATACATTACCAAACAATTGGTAATTGAAGGAGACAAGGTAACGGAAGATGATCAAGCTTATCTCATAGATGTTAAAAAAGAACAATCCAAAGCTAAAAATGGAGAAACAAGACGTTTGCCTCTATTTGTTGGAGAAAAAGATGGTAAAACATTTTATGTAGCTCCAATTAGGGGAAAAGGTCTTTGGGATGCTATTTGGGGTTATGTTGCCTTAGATGAAAATATGGTAGTACAAGGTGCTTATTTCGACCATAAAGGAGAAACTCCTGGCCTTGGTGCCAACATCAAGCAACGTTTCTTTATGGACGATTTCATTGGAGAGCATTTGATGTCCAATGGCGTGTTTAAAGGTATTACAGTAGCCAAAGGAAATAACGATCCTAAGAATGTAGAGAAAACAGATAATGAGGTAGATGCTATTGCTGGAGCAACCATTACAGGTGATGGTGTAACAGCAATGATAAAAAGTGACTTGAAGTTATACCTACCTTACTTTCAAAAAATAAATAAATAATATATGGGACTTTTATCAAAAAAAGACGCGAGTTTAATATTAGATCCTTTAGCAGACAATAATCCAATTACCATTCAAGTATTGGGGATATGTTCCGCTTTAGCAATTACTGCCGAGTTAAAAGCATCTATTGTAATGGCCATTTCAGTACTATTCGTATTGGGTATAGGAAATGTTGTGATATCATTGATGCGTAACATCATACCTTCAAAAATTAGAATTATAGTACAATTGATCGTAGTTGCCGCTTTGGTGATTATTGTAGATTTAGTGCTAAAGGCATTTGCTTATGAGCTAAGTAAAACATTATCTGTATTTGTAGGTTTAATTATTACAAACTGTATCATCATGGGGCGTTTCGAAGCTTTTGCTTTAGGTAACGGACCTTGGAAATCATTTCTTGATGGGATTGGAAATTCTTTAGGGTATGGTGTTATACTGATAATAGTAGGTTTTTTTAGAGAACTATTAGGTTCTGGAACTTTATTAGGATTTAAAGTACTAGGTGATCCAATTGAAAAAACTGGATTATATGCTATAGGTTATGAAAATAACGGATTTATGTTGTTGTCACCAATGGCATTGATTGTTGTAGGAATCATTATTTGGGTACAACGTAGTAGAAACAAAGCTTTAATTGAAGATTAATTAGTCCTTAGCAACTAAGTACTAAAAATTGAAAGAAATATGGAATTATTAGAATTATTTTTCAAATCAATATTTATAGATAATATGGTATTTGCTACATTCTTGGGAATGTGTTCATACTTGGCGGTATCTAAAAAAGTATCAACGGCAGTTGGGCTTGGAGCAGCTGTAATCTTCGTATTGGCTATAACAGTACCTTTAAACTGGTTATTGGATCAGTATCTATTGCAACCAGGAGCATTGTCTTGGTTAGGTGCAGAATATGCAGATTACGATTTAAGTTTCTTGTCCTTCATCATGTTCATAGCTACCATTGCAACAATGGTACAATTGGTAGAAATAGTAGTAGAAAAGTTTTCACCATCATTATATAACTCTTTAGGTATTTTCTTGCCATTGATAGCAGTGAATTGTGCTATTTTAGGAGGGTCTTTATTTATGCAATCTCGTGAAATCCCCACTTTTGGCCAAGCGACTGTATATGGTATAGGTTCTGGTATCGGTTGGTTCTTGGCAATCTTGGCCATTGCAGCCATTCGTGAAAAAATTAGATACTCCAATGTACCAGCTCCTTTAAGAGGTTTGGGGATTACATTTATCATTACAGGTTTGATGGCAATAGGGTTTATGAGTTTTGGAGGAATGTTAACTGGCGGAGAAGAAGAAACTAAGAAAGAAGATAAAACAGTTAAAGTTGAAACTTCTAAAAACGATAAAGAGTTAGCTAATAACACTAAAATCACAAAGTAGTATGATCATTTTAGCAGCAGGAACAACAGGAACTATAGTCGCAACTGTAGTAGCCTTTTTACTAATAACACTTGTATTGGTAAGTTTGTTATTATTTGTAAAGCAAAAATTGTCACCATCGGGTCCAGTAAAGATCTTGATTAATGGTGAAAGAGAAATAGAAGTAGCTTCTGGAAGTACATTGTTGTCTACTTTGGGAGGAAACAAAATTTTCTTGCCATCTGCATGTGGTGGAGGTGGAACTTGTATTCAATGTGAATGCCATGTATTGTCTGGAGGAGGTGAAGCACTTCCAACAGAAACACCTCATTTTTCAAGAAAGGAATTGAAACATGGTGCACGTTTGTCTTGTCAAGTAAAAGTGAAACAGGATATGGAAATTACCATACCTGAAGAAGTATTTGGGATCAAGAAATGGGAAGCAACAGTCGTACGTAACTATAACGTAGCTTCTTTTATCAAGGAATTCGTAGTAGAAATCCCTGAGGATATGGGATATAAGGCTGGAGGATATATTCAGATTGAAATTCCAGAATGTACAGTTAATTTCCAAGATATGGATATTACTGCACACCCGGAGGAACATGAAACACCAGACAAATTTAAAGCAGAATGGGACAAGTTCAAATTGTGGCCATTGGTGATGAAAAACACTGAAACAGTAGAAAGAGCATATTCTATGGCCTCCTACCCAGCAGAAGGTCGTGAAATTATGTTAAACGTACGTATTGCAACACCTCCATTTGACCGAGCTAAAGGTGGATGGATGGATGTAAATCCAGGAGTGGCATCGTCTTATATTTTTAACCAAAAACCAGGGGACAAAGTTGTGATTTCTGGACCTTATGGAGAATTCTTCATTAACGAGTCTGAATCTGAAATGCTTTATGTTGGAGGAGGAGCAGGTATGGCGCCAATGCGTTCCCACTTGTATCATTTATTCAAGACCTTAAAAACAGGTCGTAAAGTAACCTATTGGTATGGAGGACGCTCTAAGCGAGAGTTGTTTTATTTGGATCACTTCTATCAATTGGAGAAGGACTTTCCTAATTTCAAGTTTTATTTGGCCTTGTCAGAGCCAATGGAAGAAGATAACTGGAAGGTGAAGGAAGATATAAATGCACCAGGAGATGGATTCGTAGGTTTTGTACATAATTGTGTTATAGATAACTACTTAAATCACCATGAGTCTCCAGAAGATATTGAATTGTATTTCTGTGGACCACCATTGATGAATCAGGCTGTTCAAAAAATGGGAGAAGATTTTGGAATCCCAGATGAGCATATTAGATTTGACGACTTTGGTGGATAGACACAAGTAAGAAAAGTTCAAACATACAATTATGATTTGTACAACAAATCATATAGACAAGGAACCCTGCATTTATGTAGGGTTTTTTGTTTTTTATATTAGGTACTGACCGTTAGTCTGTTACAAAAGGGGTGGTTTCGAATGAATTGTCAACCGAATGATTGTGTTTTTGGTAAATAATTGATTTTAAATTAGTTATGTTTTTTAAAGTTGTATTTTGTCGAAAAAAATGATATGAAACTACAAAAGAACGATAAAATGCTATTTTTGAGGGAATTGAATAAAAACCAAGTTTATTCTTTTCTTGCAAATTACCATTATTAACCAAAACTAATTTATTATTATGAGGAAAAATTACCTCAGTTTTAAGGCGATTTTAAAATCGTGCTTTAAAACGTTGTCTGCATTTTTATTATTATGTTTATTAAGTGTTCAATTGAATGCGCAAACAAAAAAGAAAGAAGTCAACCCAAGAATTACGTCATCGACTTATTTACAGAATTTGGTGAAAGAAGGAAATACATCTAACTATGTAGTGACTTCTGAACACACCAGTACGGTAAGTGGCATTCGTCATATGTATATAAGACAAGCGATTAATGGAGTTGAAGTTATGGGAACCGAATCGAGTATACATGCTAAAAATGGCAAGACACTCGTTTCCCACGTTAATTTTGTCGATAACATAAATAGTACTGTAAGAAGGAACTCTGCTAGCGTTTCAGCTAGTCAAGCCATTAGATCTGTAGCGCAGAGAATGGGATATGGTACTCCTGTAAACTTACATGTCATTGAAAATGACGAAAGAATAGAGAAAACGGATTACAGAAAAAGAACCACTCTCTATAGTAAAGGAGGCGTTTCAAATAGTAACATTCCTGTAAAGCAACTTTACTATTATGAGGAAGGAGTTGGAGCAATACTTGCTTGGGAGTTTTCAATAGAAGACAAAAGATCTTCAGATTGGTACAATTTCATAGTGGATGCCAATACTGCAAGAATCTTGACGAAATACAACCTGACAATATCCTGTAATGTAGCAGGAGATCATACTACGCACGATCATGACAATGTGAATTTTGATAGCGATTGTGAAGATGAATATGGCAATGAGACCAGTAAGAATGTAGCTATGGTAAATACACCGGCATTTGTTGGTGGAGGTACTTATAATGTTTATCCAATGCCTATTGAATCTCCTGGTCATGGAGGGCGTTCCATTGTGAGTGATCCTGCTGATGCAAATGCATCTCCTTATGGATGGCACGACACCAATGGTGTAGCTGGAGCAGAATCAAACTTCACGATAGGAAACAATTGTGATGCTTATGATGATAGTTCGAGTACCGTTACGGGTACAGGTGATGGAACCGATGCCGAACGTGCAGATGGAGGAGCTAGTTTGGACTTTGATTTTACAATAGATACCAATGTGAACAACAATGGAGGAAGCATAGATGCTGCCGTTACCAATTTGTTCTTCTGGACAAACATTATCCATGATGTTTGGTATTTGTATGGATTTGATGAAGCAGCAGGGAATTTTCAAGTAAACAACTATGGTAACGGAGGAGTTGCAGGAGATAGTGTACGTTCAGAAGCTCAAGATGGTTCAGGAACATGCAATGCCAATTTTGCAACACCTGCCGATGGAGGTAGAGGAAGAATGCAAATGTACGTATGTAACACTAGAGACGGAGATCTCGACAATGTGGTGATCGTTCATGAATATGGCCATGGACTTTCAACGAGATTGACAGGTGGTGCAGCCAATTCTGGTTGTCTTCAAAATAGTGAGCAAATGGGCGAAGGCTGGGGTGATTTTATCGGCCTGATGATGACGATAGAGCCTGGTGACCAAGGTACGGATCAAAGAGGAATAGGTACATGGCTAGTAGGTCAAGGACCTAATGGAGCAGGAATTAGACCACAACCATATAGTACGACTAATACGCAGAGTTATGCAGATTTGGGATCGGTGGCAGTACCTCATGGGGTAGGATCCATTTGGTCTTCAATCCTGTGGAAACTGAATTGGGCATTAATAGCAGATCACGGTTACGATGCCGACATATATTATGGTACGGGAGGTAATAACATCTGTTTGCGACTGGTTATGGAAGGAATGAAGCTTCAAGGCTGCAACCCTGGGTTCGAAGATGGTCGTGATGCCATTTTAGCAGCAGATGAAGCTATGTATGGAGGAGTGAATGCCAATACGATTTGGCAAGTTTTTGCTGATGCAGGTTTGGGATTCAGTGCTTCTCAAGGATCTAGCAATAGCAATAGTGATGGAACTGTGGCTTCAGATTTGCCCCCAACGACATTTGCTGTGACAAGAACCTCGATTTGTGTTACGGAAGGTACAGTTTCCAATCTTGGAGGTGGACGTCTTTTTGGAGGAACTTATAGTGGGCCTAATGTTACGGACGATGGAAATGGCATTACATTTACATTTGATGCAACAGCAGCAGGAGTAGGAGATCATACGGTGACGTATACAGACAATAAAGTGCCTTCTACATCAATAGATCAAACAATAACGGTAACAGATGGTTTACCAGTATTGGCATGTCAAAATGCGACAGTGGCATTGGATGTCAATGGAAATGGCTCTATTTCAACAGAAGATTTGATAACCAATTTGCTTGCTAGTGAGTATACGGAAGAATCAATCACCTTTGCCCCAGAAACAATAACTGGAGGAACATCGGTGACCTTGGGAGACGATGCAGGGACAGCTGCGCTGAACATTGGTTTCGATTTCGATTTTTACGGAACTACATACACGCAATTTCACATTGCGTCTAATGGATTTGTCTCATTTGATGGAAGTGGAATGACTGGAGCAGCATCTTATACACCAACTGCAATTCCAGACAATGGAAATCCAAATGCCATGATTGCATTGATATGGGATGATTTGAGTCCTAATCAAGGGGGAACCATACAATATGGAATTGTAGGTGCTAGCCCAAATAGGAAAATGGTAATAGAATACAATGCTGTGCCATTGTACAATGCAACAGAAACGATAACAGCCCAATTGCATCTGCATGAAGGGACGGGAAGAATGGAGTTTCATTACATCAACGCAGAAAACAATGGAGGAGCTAGAACCGCAGGTATTGAAAGTGCAGGAGGTACAGAAGCTTTGCCAATCTCAGGTGGGAACCTCACAGCTTGGTCAACTGCAAACGACTCTTATGCAATTTATAAATTGCCAGCTAGCTTGGCAGACAATTGCGGCAATCAGGTAACGACTAGCTTAAGTCAAAGTAGTTTTACTTGTAATGATACGGGAGATGTAACGGTTACGATAACTGCAGATGATGGAAATGGAGGTGTGTCAACTTGCGAAGCAATAGTTACCGTGAACTCTGGACCAGAATGTAGAGTTTCCGTGTCACCTAAAGTGTATTTGCAAGGAGCTACTTTAAACCCTAATGGAGGTGAACCAACGTTAATGCGTGACGATTTGCGTGTAGCAGGAATTATTCCAACAATAAGCCCGTTCCTAGATAACTTGACATTGAATGCATCAGCTCTTAACGTTACAGGAGCTAATGCGATTGTAGATTGGATTCAAGTTGAGCTTAGAGATCAAACTACCAGTACGACCATTGTAGATGCTAGATCTGCGTTGTTGCAACGGGATGGAGATGTTGTGGACATAGATGGAATCTCTCCAGTTGTTTTCAACCAACCGGGAGATAGGTATTATGTGGCAATTAGACATAAAAGTCACTTGGGTATTATGACTGCATCATCTTTGGTGTTGTCCAATACGACAACAGCAATAGATTATACGGATGGATCTACAACTACATTTGGAACCGATGCACAAACAACATTCGGAATGCCAAGTGGAATATTGGGTATGTGGGCAGGAGATGCCAATGGAGATGGCCGTTTGAATTATTCAGGAGCGCTCTCCGATGTCCCTACGATAAGAAGTCAAGTCTTCAATGATCCGGGTAATTCGGTATTTGGAGGCCCACCGACTGCGACCTATCCATCTGAAGGTTATTTTGGAACCGATACGGACATGGATGGTGTTACGGTGTATTCTGGGGCTACAAGTGATGTGTTGTATTTAAGAAACAACATATTCAACAATCCTTCCAATTCGGTATTTGGAGGCCCTCCTACGGCAACCTACGTATTCATACAGCAATTGCCAGAAGGAGCAAATAACTAGTCGACTACCAGTTGAAGAATAATACAATGCCCAAGTGAACAAGCGTTCACTTGGGCATTGTATTATCATATGGTTATTTTTTAAGTAGTTGTTTATTAGTGAATTGTTTATTGAGGATTTGAAATAAAAATCGATTAAATGTTGTTTATTATGGTTAAAATGCTTTTTTTTGTGAATGCTTGAATGAAGCCCAACTTTGTTCTTTGTGTTGATTATCATTATTGCTAACTAATGTTGACTTGTTGTTATGGAGGGAGCTACCCTTTGTTGTAAAGAGATTGTGAAATTTAAATTTGAACATTTCCTGAAGCCTTTGCTATTGATTTCTTTTGCATTTGATTGAATGTGTGAATAGGTTGTGCCATAAAGTTTTAACAAGTAGTTTTATGGTGGATGTTAGTTTGAGCATTGTGTTGTCGACATGATAAAGTACAGTGGTTGATTTATGTATTTAGTAATGTGAAACCCAAATACCCCAGATTATGAATAAAAAATTACTTTGCACTATTAGTCTATTGTTATGTGTTTTCTATGGTTTTTCCCAAGACCTATGGAAAAAGACGAATGAAAATGAATTACAAAAGGAACCTAAGGTTCACCGAAGTTCTCATCCTACGGAATTCCAATTGTATAATTTGGATCTTGAAGGATTGAAGAATAAATTGATGCATGTGCCAATGAGAGGGGATGTGATTGCACAAAAATCTTCAGTTAGGATAATTTTTCCAAATGCATCTGGAGAATTCGAGACATTTGCAATTGTTGAAACCCCGGCCATGGAAGACGAATTGGCTAGGAAAATGCCAATGATAAAAGCCTATGCGGGACAAGGTGTAGAGGATCCAAGCGCAACGATGCGTTTTACCGTAACACAATTTGGTTTGCATGCGATGACTTTGTCAGGAACCAAAAGAACATGGTATATTGATCCATATACGAAAGATGGAAATAATTACATGATCTATTCAAAAGAAGCTTTGGGGATCGATCTTCAAGGATTTGAGTGTTTGACGAATGAAGAAGTCGACTTGCCTTCCCTGAGGAATGAAACATCGATTCAAAGAGCAATAGATGATGATACGCTTAGAACCTTTAGGTTGGCCCAATCCTGTACAGGGGAGTATGGTGCAATATTTGGTTTGGGTACAGGTACGATAACTGAGCAAAAGGCTAGGGTTCAAGCGCAAATGACCATTACGATGACAAGGGTAAATGGTATATATGAAAGAGATTTGGCTACCACAATGATATTTGTTGCAAATAATGACAGTGTTATTTATTTGGATGCGGGCTCAGACCCATGGAGCAACGAATGGAATACCAAAACAGCTCAAACATTGGATGCTGTCATTGGAGTCAACAACTACGACATAGGACACAACTTCAATACGACTGGAGGAGGAAATGCAGGTTGTTTGTTTTGCGTATGCACTAGTACTTCCCAAACAGGAACTCATAAGGGACGCGGTTATACAGGAAGAGCTGACCCGACTGGAGATCCTTTTGATGTGGATTATGTTGCGCATGAAATGGGACATCAATTTGGTGGATATCATACTATGAATTCTTGCTCGAGATCTGGTGGAACATATAATGATGGGATTGGATCTGAAGTGGAGCCAGCTTCGGGAAGTACGATTATGGGATATGCAGGAATATGTTCAGTCAATGTACAAAACAATAGTGATGCATATTTTCATTTTGTAAACATAGCGGATATTTCAGATAACCTTCAAAATGGAGCTAGCAGTGGTTGTGCTGCAGAGACGAGCATTGGTAATGCTGCACCGACTGCAGATGCTGGAAGTGATTTGATCATTCCAATTTCAACACCATATGCATTGACGGGAATATCGACAGATGCAGATGGAACGGCTTCCCATACATTTACATGGGAGCAAATAGACAATGAACAAAGAACTCAGGAAGCTCCGCAAGCAAGCTATAATGATGGCCCTTTAACGAGGTCTTTCGAAGGTACAACAAACCCGACGCGATACATTCCAAGATTGGAGGATTTAAGAACTTCCAATGGTTCCACGACATGGGAAGTGTTATCCAGTGTCGCAAGAGACATAAATTTTGCCCTGACTGTTAAAGATAACAATGCAGCTGGTGGCCAAACGGCAGATGACTTAAAGAAATTGACAACAACGTCGGCAGCTGGGCCATTCTTGGTGACTTCTCAAAATACGGCGACGACTTGGTTGCAAGGGGATACGCAAACCGTGACATGGGATGTTGCAGGTACGACGGGAAATGGGGTGAACACGGCCAATGTAGATATTTTGTTCTCAACTGATGGAGGCTTGACTTACCCAACGGTATTGGCAACAGGAGTTGCAAACAATGGATCAGCAGACATCATTGTGCCAACGGGAGAATCGCCAAATTGTAGGGTTATGGTAAAGGGGACTAATCATATCTTCTTCAATATTAACACAGCGATAATAGAAGTTTCAGGAGCCGTTTTTCCTTCTGTTTCGTATGCAACAACGGAGATGGACGTAGTGGAAGGGTCGGATTGTACATATACAGATGTGACCGTACCATTGACTATAGGATTGCCTCCATCTGCTAATGCTACGGCAAACTTTACAATTGCCAATGCTACGGCAACAAGTGGAGAAGATTTCGATTTAATGACACCAAGCGTATTGTTTGCCGCAGGTGCTACGGAGTCTCAAGATTTGGTCATTAGAGTATACAGCGATGGTTTCGTGGAAGCTGATGAGATCGTAACGGTTGACTTTACACTTACGACATCTGGTGATGCTGTCGCAAGTACGAATTCAATGACGCTAACGATTTCTAATGACGATGCAATTTCAGTTGCAACACAGTATGTGAGTTTGTTGTCTTCGGATTTTGAAGCAACAGACAATACAGCATGGACAGCTTTTGGCAATGATGGTGATACTCGAGACTGGTTATGCTGTTACTCAGGTGTGACATATCCTGGAATCACTAACTTTTTTGCGGCTTCGGAATCTCAAGGGGGATTATTGCCCAATACTTCGGGGAACAATATTAAACCAGATAATTTTTATCACAATACAAACGCTATAACCATTCCGACAATGGCAACGAACGTGAATTTCTCTTATGGAGTAGGTGGATTTCAGGATGCTGAACCATATGAAGTGTACTGGACTACCGATGTATCTAGTGTGGCAACTATTACAGGAGGAATTTCATTGGGTAGTGGAACGACTCCTTCAGGTGGAGGTGTGGTCATATCTTTGGACGTGACCAATATCTCAGGGCAATCCGGTTATGTGGTGTTCAGACATTTAAGTACCAGTAATGGGCCAGCTGGTACCTCTGGTCTCCTATTGCTTGACAATGTTGTCGTGACGGCAACAATTCCTACGTTTATACAGACTGCCGTTAACTCTGGTACGACAAACGATTCATTAATCTTATCTGGAGCAGGAACGGTGTATACCACCGACGATTCAGGGGAGCTTATGCTGGATATTACAAATAACGATACATTCAATTATGGATGTACGGATGTTTCGGTTTCAAGGTCTGGAACGTCAGGTCAAGCGTACAACGGCAGTACTTTGCCTAATCACGTAATGGACAAGACATTTACAATAACGCCAACAAACACTACCACTTCTGGTGATGTGACGACGGCTTTCTATTTTGATGCGACAGAGATAAGTGGTTGGGAAACTGCAACAGGATTGACAAGTGGGGATTTGGTGGCGTTGCGTGAAGGAACAGGTGAAATAGTACCTTTGGCGGTTAGTGCCTTTGGTGGAAACACAATATTGACAGGAACGTTTACAGGATTGTCTGGAACCTACTATTTTGGGCCTGAAGATGCCTTTAGGGTAACGGTGGCCCCTAAAGTATATCTACAGGGAGCGGCCTTGAATCCTAATGGAAGCGAGCCAACGATAATGCGAGACGATTTGCGTGTGGATGGTTTGATTCCAACAGTGAGTCCTTTTGCAGATAATTTGACTTTTAATGCATCGGTGCTTAATGTCACTGGAGCAAATGCAATCGTTGATTGGGTTCAAGTGGAATTGAGAGATCAAAACACAAATACGACCATCATAGCTTCACAATCTGCCTTGTTGCAACGTGATGGCGATGTCGTAGGGGTAGACGGAGTATCGCCTCTGGTATTTAATTACCCTTCTGCGGATTACTATGTAAGCGTTAGGCATAAAAGCCATTTGGGCATTATGAGTGCCAATGCCATTCTAATGACGGCGGCAACGAAAACGGTCGATTTCACAGATGGTACTACAGCTACATTTGGAACAGATGCCCAAACAACGTTCGGAATGCCAAGTGGAATACTGGGTATGTGGGCAGGAGATGCCAACGGAGATGGACGCTTGAACTATTCTGGAGCACTATCCGATGTTCCAACGATAAGAAGTCAAGTCTTCAATGATCCGGATAATTCGGTATTTGGAGGCCCACCGACTGCGACCTATCCATCTGAAGGTTATTTTGGAACCGATACGGACATGGATGGTGTTACGGTGTATTCTGGGGCTACAAGTGATGTGTTGTATTTAAGAAACAACATATTCAACAATCCTTCCAATTCGGTATTTGGAGGCCCTCCTACGGCAACCTACGTATTCATACAGCAATTGCCAGAAGGAGCAAACAATTAATTGACATAATAATGAAACCCGAACGAGTGAAATGATTGTTTGTTCGGGTTTTATTTAATGAATTATTGAAGCGTTATGATGAAATGTTCATTAAATTAACAGTTTTTTTAAAAAATATATCGATAAAATGTATTTAAACAACGATAAAGCACTATATTTAACGCGTTGAAAATTTAATTCCCCAAATTATTATGAACAAAATTACACTTTTAATTATTGGTCTATTATTTAGTGTTTCTTACAGCTTCTCTCAAAATAGGACTGGAGATTCTAAAAATATGTGGACTAAAACGGACAAGAACAGCTTGCAAAAAGAAACGAAGGTTCATAGAAGTTCGAAACCTTCAGATTTCCAGCTTTATAAGTTGGATTTGGAAAGATTGAAAAGAAAATTGTCGAATGCTCCCATGCGAGGAGAGGTTCTTGCAAGAAAATCTCCCGTCAAGATCGCATTTCCAAATGCATCTGGAGAATTTGAAACATTTGCAATCATTGAAACACCTGCAATGGAAGACGAATTGGCCAGAAAAATGCCGATGATCAAGTCTTATGCAGGGCAAGGAATAGATGATCCCAGTGCAACTATGAGGTTTACCGTCACTCAATTTGGGTTGCATACCATGACTTTGTCAGGAACAAAGCGCTCATGGTTCATTGACCCATATACGGAGGACAGACAAAACTACATCATATATTCCAAGGAAAGCCTAGGGATGGACACTCAATCGTTCGAGTGTCTAACAGATGAAAGAGTGGACTTGTCTTCTCTTAAAGGAGATACAAGCCCTCAAAATGCCACGGATGACAATAAACTACGAACCTATAGATTGGCTCAATCCTGTACGGGAGAATATGCAACCATTTTTAAAGGAAGTGGAAGCACCGCAGCTCAAAAGGCAAATGTGCAAGCACAAATGGCCATTACGATGACCAGGGTCAATGGTATCTATGAAAGAGATTTGGCAATTACAATGATTTTTGTAGCCAACAATGACGATGTAATCTATTTGACAGCTAATAATGACCCTTGGACCAATGAGTGGAATACGCAAACGGCAGTGACACTTGACAATGTCATTGGTGTTAACAATTATGACATAGGACACAACTTCAATACGACTGGAGGAGGAAATGCAGGTTGTTTAGGATGTGTATGTACAAGTGCTTCTCAAACGGGAACACACAAAGGACGTGGTTATACTGGAAGAGCAGATCCAACTGGAGATCCTTTCGATGTTGATTATGTAGCACATGAAATGGGACACCAATTCGACGGGTGGCACACGATGAATACATGTAGTCGATCTGGAAATGGATCCACGGAGGTGGAACCTGCTTCAGGAAGTACGATTATGGGATATGCAGGTATTTGTTCTTCGAACATACAAAACAATAGTGATGCTTATTTTCATTATGTGAACATTAGGGATATTTCAGCAAATGTCAAGACTGGGGCAAGTAGCTCATGCGATGTTGAAACCAACATAGGAAATGCAGCTCCAACTGCAGATGCAGGTAATGATTATACGATTCCAGCTTCCACACCATACATGCTTGTAGGATCTTCCACAGATGCAGATGGTACGGCATCCCATACTTTTACATGGGAACAAAACGATACAGAGCAAGCACCGAATGGACAAGCTCCACCAGCTGCTGGTAGTGCTACGGGGCCTATGGTACGTTCATTTGAAGGAACTACGAACCCAATAAGGTACATTCCTCGTTTGACGCAATTGACTACCGGAGGAGCTACTCCATGGGAGGTGTTGCCTATAGGAAGCAGATCCATGGAGTTTGCTTTGACCGTAAGAGACAACAATGCAGCTGGAGGTCAAACAGCTGATGATTTGATGACAGTGACTACAGCAGCTGCAGGAGGGCCTTTTATAGTAACTTCACAAAATACAGCTACGACTTGGGAACAAGGCAGTACGCAAACGATTACTTGGGATGTTGCAGGAACTACTGCAGCTCCAATAAATACGGCCAATGTAGATATATTGTTGTCTACAGATGGAGGATTGACCTATCCAACGGTTTTGGCCACGGCTACACCCAATGATGGATCTCATACCATTACAGTTCCTAATGGGGAAACCACTACAGCTCGAGTAATGGTCAAAGGAAATGGAAATATCTTTTTCAACATAAACTCGACTAACATCGATATAGCTGGAGCTACTAATCCAGTAATATCATATTCAAGTCCATCTGCGAGTACCACAGAAGGGGCAAGTTGTTATGTTGACATTATTGTGCCTTTAACAGTTGCATTGGGACCATCTGCAAACGCTACTGCCAATTTTAGTGTAACAGGAGGAACAGCAACAAGTGGCGCTGATTTTGACATAATGACACCTAGTTTGATGTTTGCTGCGGGAGCAACCGCCTCGCAAGATTTTACCGTGAGAGTTTATAACGATGGATTGGTAGAAGGCACGGAAACTGCAGTCATTGATTTTTCAATTGCAACTGGAGGAGACGCAACAGCAGGAAGCAATTCACTCACGTTGACGATTAACGATGATGATAGTGTACCTTCGGCTAGTACTAATATTACGCTTTTCAGCGATGATTTCTCAGATGGAGATTCCAGTGATTGGACAGGTATAGATAACAATAGTGAACCTGCAGATGATTGGTTCTTGGCTCAAGAGTCCAATTGGACGACTCCTTTTGGTATCTATACGGATTACTTTTTAGTATCTTATTCATGGAACAATGTGGATTATAGCCCGGATAACTTTATAACGTCTCCTGCTATTGGCATTCCTGCCGGAGCATCTGGAATTAACTTGAGGTTTTTTGCAGGGTCTGGGAGTGATCCAAATTTCTTTAGCGAAAATTATGAAGTCTACATATCAACAACGACAGGATCTGTTGCAAATATATTGGCAGGAACACGCTTGGTGGATACTGTGGTTCCAGCGGTAGGAGCTGCATATTACGATGTGGCCATACCAGCAGCTTTTGAAAATCAAGCAACGGCACAAGATGTATACATATCATTTAGACACCATGATACGACAGGACAATGGTTATTGGGAATAGACGATGTTTCCGTTACGGCAAATGTGGATGCTTCTATTAGAACAGCGGTGAATACAGGGACAACCAATGATACATTGAACGTGTCAGGAACAGGGTTGTCATACACAGCGGACGACTCAGGAGAATTCATGCTGGATATTACAAATAACGATACATTCAATTATGGATGTACGGATGTTTCGGTTTCAAGGTCTGGAACGTCAGGTCAAGCGTACAACGGCAGTACTTTGCCTAATCACGTAATGGACAAGACATTTACAATAACGCCAACAAACACTACCACTTCTGGTGATGTGACGACGGCTTTCTATTTTGATGCGACAGAGATAAGTGGTTGGGAAACTGCAACAGGATTGACAAGTGGGGATTTGGTGGCGTTGCGTGAAGGAACAGGTGAAATAGTACCTTTGGCGGTTAGTGCCTTTGGTGGAAACACAATATTGACAGGAACGTTTACAGGATTGTCTGGAACCTACTATTTTGGGCCTGAAGATGCCTTTAGGGTAACGGTGGCCCCTAAAGTATATCTACAGGGAGCGGCCTTGAATCCTAATGGAAGCGAGCCAACGATAATGCGAGACGATTTGCGTGTGGATGGTTTGATTCCAACAGTGAGTCCTTTTGCAGATAATTTGACTTTTAATGCATCGGTGCTTAATGTCACTGGAGCAAATGCAATCGTTGATTGGGTTCAAGTGGAATTGAGAGATCAAAACACAAATACGACCATCATAGCTTCACAATCTGCCTTGTTGCAACGTGATGGCGATGTCGTAGGGGTAGACGGAGTATCGCCTCTGGTATTTAATTACCCTTCTGCGGATTACTATGTAAGCGTTAGGCATAAAAGCCATTTGGGCATTATGAGTGCCAATGCCATTCTAATGACGGCGGCAACGAAAACGGTCGATTTCACAGATGGTACTACAGCTACATTTGGAACAGATGCCCAAACAACGTTCGGAATGCCAAGTGGAATACTGGGTATGTGGGCAGGAGATGCCAACGGAGATGGACGCTTGAACTATTCTGGAGCACTATCCGATGTTCCAACGATAAGAAGTCAAGTCTTCAATGATCCGGATAATTCGGTATTTGGAGGCCCACCGACTGCGACCTATCCATCTGAAGGTTATTTTGGAACCGATACGGACATGGATGGTGTTACGGTGTATTCTGGGGCTACAAGTGATGTGTTGTATGTAAGAAACAACATATTCAACAATCCTTCCAATTCTGTATTTGGAGGGCCACCAACGGCTACTTATGTGTTCATACAACAATTGCCAGAAGGTGCTAACTAAAATTTTAAAAAAATAAGTATATTTGCATCCTCTTCGCTCAACAATTGCAATTAGGATGCAAATTTAAAATTAAAAAAAAGCTATATTTGCTTACTCTAAATCTAATAAAAATAAAATAATGAAGACAAAATTACTATTATTACTAGCTCTAACGTTTGGTTTGACCTTACAAGCACAAACGTATGAATTGACATTGAAATTCAACGGTTCCTATAGTTTTACTGTACAAGCTGTACCGAATTTTACTTCTACGTCGCCTCACCCTTTTATAAATGATCAAAATTTCACGATCATAATTCCTAATGGTGTGACATTATCCAGCACAGGAGCTTATAGTGTTCCTGTATTTACAGCGATAGATGCATATTATCCTGACCATGATGCGATTCCTTTCAATCTTGTGTCAGACATACCATTACCTGCGCATACAGCTGGTACACCTATAGACATAGTGACATTTAATGTCGATGGCAGTCCTACTAGTGGAACTATAAAGCTTTTAGGTAATACTGACGGACTCGTTCTAGCTGCTCCAGAGCAGTTTGCTTCTAAGTTTATCGGGACACTATCTGGAGACCTTGCGGATCCAGCAACGGATAATTATGCAGGTCAGACAGGAACTGTTGAGCACAGTTTTGCGACTTTAGGAACAGTAGAAAACGAATTGACAGGATATTCAGTATTTCCAAACCCTGCAACAGATGTTGTAACTATCAATGGGTTGGATAATGAGTTGTCCAAAGTGGAAGTTTACAACATCACTGGACAAAGAGTGTTGACAAGTACAACAAATATGGAAACCATAAATGTTGGTGCTTTCAACGCTGGAGTATACTTCGTTAAACTATCTACGGATGTAGCTAGTACTACGATAAAATTAGTGAAGGAATAATTAAGTTAAACTACTTATAAAGTACAAGAAGCCAATACGAAAGTATTGGCTTCTTTCGTTAAGAGAACAAAAGCAATAGAAGGGAATGAAAAAAGCAATACTATTTATCTGTATTTTAATCTCGTTGTTTGCCATAGCATACCAACTAAAGCCTACCAAACATATTGCAAATGCCTTGGTAGTAGAATCCAATCTTGTAGATGAGGATAGTTTGACCATCGAGTCAAGAGTCAATGTGCCAAAAGGCTATAAAAGGGTAGAATATGCCAAAGGATCATTTCAAGACTATTTGAGAGGTTACAATTTAAAGCCATTTGGAAGTAAAATCATTAATTACGACAATAGCGAATACTATTGGCAAAAAGGACACATTGGGATATTGGATGTTCCAGTGCCAAAGAATGGATTGCAGCAATGTGCAGACGCCTTGATGAGAATAAGAAGTGAATACCTTTGGGACAATGATAGAAAAGATGAGATAGGGTTTAACTTTACAAGCGGGCATTATTGTTCATGGTTTAAATACGCAGAAGGCCATAGACCAAAGATAAATGGGAATAAGGTTACATTTAACAAGACAGCTTCCTCCAATCATTCCAAGAGTACTTTCTACAAGTATCTCAATTTAATCTATATGTATTCTGGAACGTTGTCCTTGTACAATGAGCTACCCAAAATAGATTCGACCGAAGATTTGAAAATAGGGGATATGCTTATAAAGGGTGGTTCACCGGGCCACATAGTGATGATTGCTGATGAAATTGTAAACGAAGCTGGTGAGAAGCGCTTTTTGTTGTTTCAAGGAAACACACCAGCGCAAAGTGTACATTTGGTTAAGAATTTGGAAGATTCGACACTTTCTCCATGGTATGATTTGAAAATGAATTCGAAGATTCCCGTATCCAACTATACTTTTGGAAGTTCCAAATTCGTGAGGTTCAAATAAAGAAGCTTCGCGGTCTATTTCATTTAATTCGACAATTAGTTTTTTTCAATTCAATCCCATTAAAAAATAATGGCGATTGTGTATTTTTGCATCATGAGTAAAGCATTGACATCACAAGAGCTACATAACTTGGCAATGAACCATGTAGGTAAGGACCTGGAAAAACGCGGATTTGAATTCATAGCGATAAACAGCAAGTTGAAAAAACATCCGCAATTTGTATGCATGGATGCGAACAAGCAATACTTCTTTGTGATTGTAAGAGCTGTGATGCTTCCAGAAAATGCAAACAATTATGATGTCATTTGGATGGAATCGTTCAAAGAACATGCAAGGACAAATGATGCAAAGGTATTGTATGCAGGAGTAGGTTTGGGAAACCCCAACGGAGAATCGTTACCAGTTTATTTAAATGAAGATTACCTGATAGAGTACAATGGTATCCAATTGATAGAAACAAACCTTAATTAAATGAGAAAAGTCACCTTACTTCTAATACTGCCTTTCATTTTTCACTCTTGTGCCAAATCACCTCAATTGATCAAAGTGTCGGGGTCTATCTTTGGAACTAGTTTCAACATTCAATATTACGATGTGGAAGCTAATAATTTTCAAAAAGAATTCGATAGCCTCTTTTATGTCATCAACAAATCAATGTCCAACTATCAAGTGAATTCGGACATTTCAAAGATAAATAGGAATGAGAGTACAATAGTCGATGCTCATTTTGAAACGGTTTTCAAAGGAGCAAAAACAATATATAGACAAACTGAAGGCGTTTTGGATCCGACAATAGGGAAACTGGTAAACGCTTGGGACTTTGGTTCTGAAAAGAACAAAACGACTTTGGATAGCATTAAAATAGATAGCCTGATGCGTTTTGTAGGCTTCAATAGAGTAGGCTTGGTTGACGGTAAGGTAAAGAAGCACAAGGAAGTATTCATAGATTTCAATGCCATAGCAAAAGGATACGCCGTAGATGTGATTGCATTGTTCTTGGAATCAAGGAACATTGAGAATTACATAGTGGACATTGGAGGAGAGTTAAGGGCAAAAGGGTATAATGTGAAAAAGGAGAAGGGGTGGACAGTAGGTATAGAGAATCCCAATTTCGATGGCTCGCAAAGTTTTTCCAAAACGATGATTTTGGAAAACAAGGCTTTGGCAACCTCAGGAACCTACCGAAAATTCAAAATAGACGAAAACGGAAACCGCTATGCCCACATCATAGACACAAAGACTGGATATCCGACTAAAACCAACGTCTTGGGCGTTTCCGTAATTGCCGAAAATTGCATGTTGGCAGATGGTTATGCCACAGCATTCCAAGCGATGGGGGTAAACAAGGTATCAGAGTTTTTATTGAAGCATCCAGAACTAAAAGCCTATCTAATCTTTGAAAATGAAGAGAAGGCATTGGAAACATTGGTTTTGAACGACTTTCCCTTGGAATAGTAATTTCCTTGTTTTAGAAGCCATAATGGGCATTTTGGAAACTTTGTCATTCTCGGAACAATTCAAAAGTGTAATTTTGATTTCTAAAATAGTATTTATTGCTTAAAAGATTAACAATTGTCATCATAGGATTCTTTGCTTCATTTCTAATGCGAGCACAGCAGCCAGTATCCATACATTTTTCTGAAAATGAAGGGCTACCGGAAAAAGAGATCTATAAGGTGGTGGAAGGTAAGGATGGAGTGTTGTGGCTTGCAACCAATTCGGGGGTCTATAGCTACGATGGCAATACATTCACACTACATAGGCATCCAGATCAAAGAGGGCCTTCTTCCTTTGGGATAAAATTCGATGAAAAGGGGAGGCTGTGGTATGCCACGATGAATTCTGAACTTTACTATGTGGAAAATGGTAAAGTCCATTTTTTTAAAAACCTCGAAAAAAAAGTAGGCAGTACGGTATTGGAATTCGATATCATAGATGTTGACAATCTCTTTGTTAGTGCGTATAATGGTTTTTTTAACATTGATGTCAACACGAAGGAGGTTCACGAAGTCAACATTGAAAATTTGATACAACATCATTCTGGGATACACAGCTTCAAGGGTAAAGACTATATGTTTAATGGAGGGGCTTTAAATGAAGTCGTAGGAGATTCTTTGAAACTGTTGTTTAGATTGGAGAAGGCAACACCTAGAATAAGATTTTCGACCCTTTTGAGTACGGACAAACACTTGTATGTTAGATTTCTCATAGATAACAAGAATACGTTTTATAAAGTCGATGAATCTGGTATCGAACCTACTTCAGCCTTTAATGCAATTGATCGTGTTTCAATAAATCATTTAAAGAGAATGGGAACCTCTTTTTGGGTTTTTACAGCAAATGGAGCTTATGAATATAGTACCGAAAACAATGATTTGGAGCTTGAAAATCATTATTTGAAAGGAAAAAACTTAACAAGTTTGATTGTAGATCGCAATGGGAATCATATTTTTTCAAGTGTTAACAATGGGCTGTACATATTGCCAAATACCGAGGTAGAGGTATTGAGGGATGAAGCTATTAAAGACGGGGTGATATCTTCTTTCGTGGCTATAAATGATAGTTTGATTAATTACATTTCGAATCATAATGAGTTACACAGTTTTAATTTGAAAGGAAAAAAGAGTGAAACTAGAAGGATAGATCGATTTCTTAATCAAACACTCTATTATGATTCATTGAAAAATGAAGGAATGCTTTTCAATAATTCGGAATTGGAATTATATGATCCTATGAATCTCAAGGTGTCCAAAAAAATCTTTGAGGAGGCGCCTAAAGACATAACACGATTAAATGATAGTACATATATATCTACAAATTACAATAAAACAAAAATAATTGGAAATGACCTTGAATATCAAAAGATATTTCATGGCAGATCCAAAGAATTGGCATATACCAAATCTGGTCATTTTTACATAAGTACACCAGAAGGGATTAAATGGGCATCCAATGTGGGGAACGATTTAAAACGAACGACTCAAAATGGAAAAGGATTTTATTCAAATGGAATAGTAAATCAGAAAAATACGGACAAAGTATGGATTAGTAGACCTAATTGGGGTATATATCTTGCAGAAAATGGGGAGATAATTAAAAGTATCTATATGTCCAATGGGTTGCTTGACAAGACAGTGACGGCCATGGATTCAAATGAAGAGGAGCTATGGATTGCTACAAACAAGGGAATCCAACGCTATGACTATGAAACGGAAAGTTTTACTAATTTTGGAATGAAGGATGGAATCATGCAGCCTCGAATATTGAAGCTCCAACTCACGGATAGATATGTTTGGTATCAGACGGTAACAGGCATTTATAGGTTTCCCATCGACAAGAAGAAATCTGTATTTGTGCCAGAGGTGTATTTTTCAAGAATAAAAATTGCCAATAGGGAGCAGGAACCAAAAGATCATTATAAAATAGATTATGATGCAAATACCTTGGACATTGGTTTTATGGTCAATGGATTCAAAAGCTTGGAGCAATATCAATTTGAATATAGCGTTGAAGGCCTGAATCCAGAATGGGTAACCTTGGAGAAAGGAAAACACGATGTTAGCTTCAATAGTTTGCCAAGTGGCAAATACACTTTCAAGGTTCGTGCAAAAGATGTCTTGGATGGAGGGTACACCAAGCCAATACAATTAAAGATCGATGTAATGTTGCCTTTTTGGAAACGTTGGTGGTTTAGTTTGTTAATGGCCGTTGTCGTAATTATTAGCATGTTGGCATTTTTTAAAATCAAAGGAAAGCGTAAAGAGGAATTGCGTAAAAAGGAAATCAAGCAAGTGGAGGTGGAACGGCAACTGGTGGCTTTGAAATTGGAGAACCTACGATCACAAATGAATCCTCATTTCATTTTCAATGCTCTAAATTCCATACAAGAATACATCATGTTGAACCAAAAGAAGCTGGCTAGCGATTATTTGGGGAAGTTTGCCGATTTGATGAGAACCTACCTAAACCATAGCAAAAAGGGAAACATCACTTTGCAGGAAGAGGTAGACTGCATAAAAATGTATTTGGAGTTGGAAAAATTGCGTTTCGAGGACAAGATGGAATATGTCATGAGCATCTCTGGGACTTTAGCCCCCAATGTTGTCTCGATTCCCACCATGTTGGTGCAGCCATATATAGAAAATGCATTGAAACACGGTCTGTTGCATCGTAAGACAAATAGAAGGTTGCAAATAGATTTCCATATAGACGATGCCACAAATGCAATACGATGCGTCATAATCGACAATGGAATAGGTAGAGACAAGGCGAAAGAATACAAGGCTAGGAGCAGAAAGCAACATAAGCCTTTTGCTACGAGGGCCACGGAGGATAGATTGAATTTAATAAACGACGGAAAAGAAAAAAAAGCAGGGGTGACTATTACGGATCTATTTGAAGATGGCGAACCTGCTGGAACACGAGTGGACATTATGATTCCATTCACAACATTATAGCATATGAAGGCTTTGATAATAGACGATGAACCAAAGGCGAGAAATCTATTGAAGATTCTAATAGAGGAAAATTGCCAAAAGATAGAAACGATACATACTGCTGAAGATCTATTGAGCGGAATAGAGATCATTAAAAATGAAAAGCCACAAATCGTATTCTTGGACATTGAAATGCCCGAACATTCTGGTTTGGAAATTCTCGATTTCATAGACAAGGACATCAATAACTTCGAAATTATCTTTACTACCGCATATAGTGAATATGCAATTCAAGCTTTCGAATTGTCTGCAATAGATTATTTGCTCAAACCCATTAGGGTAAATAAGCTACAATGTGCTGTGGAAAAGGCATCTCTAAATCTAGGTAAATCTCAAATAAACCTCAAGATAGAAGAGTTGCGTAAAAGTTTGAATGGATTGAATTTTAGTAAAATAGCGTTGCCTGTGGCAGATGGGATCAAGTTTGTTGACTTCGACGACATCATTATGCTAAAGGCAGACGGGATGTATACTACCATCTCATTGCAGTCCAATGGAGAAATACTCATAAGCAAACCACTAAAGCATTTTGTGGATTTGTTGGAAAGCAACCCAGTATTCTACAAACCACATCGATCCTACTTGATTAATCTAAAGTACATACGGGAATATTCCAAGAAAGATGGAGGTTACATCGTCATGGACAATAAAGAAACGGTATCCATTTCCAAAGATAAAAAAGAAGAGTTCTTGGCCATCGTTCAGAGTCTAGGTTGATTTTTTAGAAATCGAAAGAATCAATCATAGCAGCGCTACGGTATGTTTTTATTCCGAAGCAGAGATGAAAAAGAGTTTTTATTCCAGTAAATTCAGATGGCAAATGGTACCAGATGGAAGTACAAAAGAACTTTGACAAGGATTCAGATTTTACTTTTCCAAGTAGGATCGATTGCTCAACTACCAATGTACATTGCAAATCAGCCAATGGGGAAACGGAAGCAATGAGTCTAAAGTTATAGTCTGATGCACAGAAAAACAAGAAGGTGATGCTCTGAGTTTATTTATTTTCATAACAGTATGAAAGCCCAGATATGTTTACATGTTTTGGGCTTTTTTTTAGAAGCTGAAAACAACATTTCAGCAACTGGTAATCATTTTCTTGTTAATTAGTAAATAGTTTAGCCTCCTTAAACTATAAACTATTCCCTAATATGAAACTAAAATTACTATTTCTGGTATTTTGTGTTTGCAATTTAAGCTTGGCACAAATCCCGACGACAGGACTTGTAAGTGAGTATGAATTTACCAATGGAAGTTTGGCAGACCCTATAAATGGCGATGATTTTGTTAAAACTGGTACGGCATCCATAAATGTGGCAGATAAGTTTGGTGTTGCCAACAATGCCATAGATTTAAATGGAGACTATTTGACAAGGCCCAACATAAGCTATCCTACAGATCTAACATTTAGCTTTTGGATACAAACCAATACCAACGATTCAAACAGAAGAACCATAATAGATGATAAATCACCTAACGTAGGGATGTCCATTTTCTTGGAAAATGGAAAGATAGGTATAGCGGCAACCCATGAACGGTCACCTCTTGGTGCTCCAATCACATATCGCTCTTTCGAATTTATTTCAAATACGGTAGTGTCGGACGGACAGTGGCACAATATAACCCTTACCATCGAATTTGATGAAATAAGGAACATATCAAACCAACTTAGAGGACATATTTTCAATATAGACCTGTATACGGATCTTCAATTGGAATCTTTTGTAGATACGATCAATGGAACCTCTTTGAATTCTGTAGGCAACACCAATAACTTTGGGAATGTCACAATAGCTAACAATAGAACTAATGCATTGATCAATGATAATCGTTATTTGGATGCAATCGATGATATATATGTATACGGTCGTTTGCTAACAGCATCAGAAGTAACAGATGTGGCAGAGAATGGAGGGATTTGTTTCGCTCCGGATTTGCAACTGTCGCAGATAACAAACATTCTGGATACGACTTTTGATATCACATTTTCTGAAACAGGAACTTATGATGTCGCATATGTGGTAAAGGGAGAGCCTTTTTCAAATGCAACGATAGTTAATGTCGTGTCAACAGGAGGTGTTCATACTATTTCTGGATTGTCTAGTGGGCTTTTGTATGATGTGTATGTCAGGGAGGAATGTTCCGACACATATTCTTCAGGATGGTCAGGATCGGTGGAAATAAGAATGGAAGGACTATTTTTTGTCGATGCCCAAGCATCAGGCAATAACAATGGTACGACATGGGCAGACGCATATACGGATTTAAATGCGGCACTGAGCATCTCTGGCAGCAACCAAGTGATATGGGTAGCACAAGGAACTTATGTTCCCGATGCATCAGATCGTACCAAGAGTTTTACGATTGCAGCTTCTGGGATTAAGATCTATGGAGGTTTCAATGGAACGGAAACAGATTTGTCACAAAGAGATTTTAGAATCAATAAGACTATTTTATCTGGAGATTTACAGGGTAATGACAATGGGAACATAACTTATGGAGAACCAACGAGGAGTGATAATAGCTATAAGGTAATGTATGTCAATGCTTCTAATGTAACCTTGGATGGAATTACATTTGCAAATGGACATGCTAATTACGTGACAGGATTTTATCAGTCAGGAGCAGGATTGTCCAAAGAAGCATTCAAGACTAATTTAACCATAGAGAATTGTACGTTTAAAAACAATGTGGCGGTCAATGGAGGTGCTGGTATATTAGCAGAATACAAGGCACCCAATAGTAGTGGCTTTTTGAAGATCACCAGTTCTGTTTTTGAAAATAACTTGTCGAGATTTGGAACGTCATTTTACAGTTATACTTCGGGGATAACCGATGGGTTGGTTGCAGACATATCGAATTCTACATTCATAGGAAACTTGGCTACGGACAACGGGAGTAACCTAGGGTTGGCAGGAAGTGCTGGTTGGATTAGAGCTTATGCCTCTGGATCCACTGTCACAAGTTCATTTGTAAACAACACCTATGTTAACAATAAGGATGACGGAACAGGAGGAAGCTTGACTAATGCGACTAGGGGAACTTTGGGCATTAGCCAAAACCAAGGTGTCATGACTTCCAATGTTCAAAATTGTATCTTTTGGAACAATAAAAGTAGAGGGACTAATACCATAGCTAAATCAATAAGTGGGATCACCAATACCTTGGCAACAAACATTGATGTGGGAAATTCAATCGATGAGGACGATTTTTCATTGATATCAGCTTCAGATAAGATAAATACAAGCAATGCAGATCCTTTGTTCACCAATTTGGCGGGAGGTGATTTCACCTTGCAACTACTATCCCCAGGAGTAGATGCAGGCAACACTTCCCAAGTGCCGACAGGGTTGTCGTATGATTTATCTGGTAATGCCAGAGTATTTGCTGGTGTCGTGGATATGGGAGCCTATGAGCAGAGTTGTATTTCAACATGCTACAATTTGACAATCAACATAGTTGGGAATGGAACCGTAAACAACAATGGAGCTCCATTGACAAGTTTTTCTCCCTTCCCAGCCAATGCAACACTGTCTTTGGTACCGAGTCCGGATTTGGGAAATCAATTTGTAGTTTGGGGAGGAGATGCGTCAGGTACGGCAAATCCATTGGCAGTGACTATGGATTCGGATAAGACGATTACCGTTACTTTTATGGAGTCCCCAATTTATGTGGATGTGGATGCCACAGGAACAAATGATGGAAGCTCTTGGGCAGATGCCTATACGGATTTGAACACAGCAATCGCCAACCTAGGTACTTTCAAAGCCATCTGGATAGCAGATGGAACTTATACACCAACAGCAGGCAATAGAAGTAACTCGTTTAATTTTTCAACGACGGATTTGAAGATTTATGGAGGGTTTAATGGAACAGAAGTAGATCTTTTCCAAAGGGACGTAACTGCCAACAAGACGATTTTGAGTGGGGATATAAATGGAGATGATAGCGGTGTTGGTTTTACAACTAGCACAAGAGGAGACAATGTGTATCATGTAGTGAGAGTTACGGCAAATGGAATCGAGTTGAATGGGGTGACCATACAAGATGGACACGCAAATGTGAACAGTGCAGGAGCAAGAGAAGGGTCAGCAATTTTCAAAACGGAAACCGTGAATTCATTGGCTTTGAAAGGTTGCATCATAAAAAACAATGTAAGCCTGGTAGCAGGATCTGTTTTTTCTTGGTTCGATGCAAATGGAACATTGGAGGTGGAAAACTGCATATTTGATTCCAACTTGTCCACATATGCTTCTGGGATCTATGTCGGTACAAGAAACAATAGAGCCTTAAATGTAACGATGACAAACAGTTTGTTTAGTCACAACATATCCACGAACAATGGAGGTACACAAGGGTTCACTGGAAGTTCTGCTTGGATTAGGGCCTATGGATCTGGTTCTGTACTCACTACAAATATTTCAAATTGCACTTTTGCCAACAATATGGATACAGGTACCATTTCTTCGGTGACAGAAAGAGGGACGTTGAGTTTGGGGAGGTCTTCGGGAACACTTAATGCCACGATTTCAAACTCAATCTTTTACAATAATGAGGGAACAGGAGGAGTAACGACTTTGGCAATAAGTAGAGGACATACAACTTCAGCCAACCAAGTAGTGGTCTATAATACCATAGATGAAGACGGGTTTTCAAACATAAGCGCCGGAAATCTTACAAACACAAGCAATTCGAATCCTCTGTTCAGTGATGCACCAAACAAGGACTTTAATCTTTTAGCGGGATCACCGGCAATTGATGCAGGTGATAATGATAAAATACCAAATGGGACAACAACAGACCTTTCTGGTAATGCAAGAGTTTATAACACAACGGTGGATATGGGAGTATATGAATATGATCCAAGTTTGCTTACAGTCACGATTTCTCCAAAGGTATTCTTGCAAGGAGCCATGTTGAATTCTACCAACGGTATGATGAGGGACGATTTGAGGGTAGAAAACTATTTGCCTACGATTTCCCCATATGCGGATGGCATTACTTGCAACAGTTCAGTCTTTGCAATAACGGGGAATGATGCCATTGTAGATTGGATTTGGGTGGAGTTAAGGGATGCGACGACCAACACGACCGTATTGGCGGGACAATCTGCATTGTTGCAACGTGATGGAGATGTGGTAGCGACGGATGGTATTTCTTCACTAACATTCAACAACCCGACAGGGAACTATTATTTGGCAATAAAACATAGAAATCATTTGGGTGTTATGACGGGTAATGTGTTGGCTTTTAGTAATTCAGTGTCTATGGTAGATTTTACGGATGCCAATGCCCCAATAACTTTTGGAGTCGAAGCACAAACTTCTTTTGGAGTGCCTTCGGGAATAGTGGCAATGTGGGCAGGAGATACTAATGGGGATGGTAGGTTGAACTATTCTGGAGCTATGTCCGATGTGCCATATATAAGAAGTCAAGTATTCAACGATCCCAATAATTCCGTATTTGGTGGCCCTCCAGTGGCTAGTTATCCATCGCAAGGTTACAATGCGACAGATGTGGATATGGATGGGGTGACGGTGTATTCTGGAGCTGGGAGTGATGTATTGTACATAAGGAACAACATATTCAACAATCCATCGAATTCTGTGTTTGGAGGCCCTCCAACGTCCACCTATGTATTTGTGCAACAATTGCCAGAAGGAGCTAACTAATCTCAATATTCAATTAATTGATTAAATCCATATTATGAAACTGAAATTATTATTTCTAAGCATGTTTTGCTTGGCCAACATAGATGTTAGTGCTCAATTGGCAACAAATGTCTCAGTGTCCAATACCTTTGAAGATGTAGAATATGCAGCAATCGCTTTTGCCGATGTCGATGGAGATGCCGATCAAGATGTGTTGATCATTGGTCAGAATGCCTCAGGGCAAGACGGATCTAAATTGTATTTAAATGATGGAATAGGGAATTTTTCGCTCGACAATGTCGCTTCTTCAGTCTTCATGGCTGTAGACTCAGGAGACATTGCCTTTGCCGATGTCGATGGAGATAACGATCAAGATGTGGTAATCACGGGCGAGCTGGAATCCAGATTGTATTTAAACAATGGAAGTGGAGGTTTTACGGAAGATGTGACGGCATCAGGCGTTTTGGACAATGTCACCAATAGTAGCGTGGCTTTTGCCGATGTCGATGGAGATACCGATTTGGATTTGTTGATAACAGGTTACAACGCGTCATACCTGCCAACGGCGAATATGTACATAAATGATGGAAGTGGTGGTTTTACAAAAGATACGGTTGCTTCAAACACTATAGAAGGAGTAGGGACAAGTGCGGTCGCCTTTGCGGATTTGGATGGAGATTTGGATCAAGATCTGGTTGTGGTAGGAACAATTTTAGGAAATGTGAATATTGCCAATGTCTATACAAATGACGGGAATGGTGTATTCTCCGAAAACACGACAGCATCCACATTGTTTGAAGGCGCAGGGAGTGGTGACATAGCAATCGCAGATGTAGATGGGGATCTGGATTTGGATGTATTGATATCAGGCAATGGCAATGCTTCTCAATACAATCCCGTATCCAAGCTGTACATTAACAACGGCAATGGGAATTTCAATGAGGATGTAGGAGCTTCCAATCTGTTTGATGCTGTGATATATGGCTCAGTGACTTTCGTGGACATCGACAAGGATACGGATCAAGATGTTCTAGTTACTGGACAAAACGCATTATATCAACAAGTCTCAAAAATATATTTAAATGATGGTTCGGGAGTGTTTGCCTTAAATGCAACACTTTCAGCCCAAATAAAAGAAGCTTATTTTAGTGCAGCAGGCTTTGCAGATGTAAATGGAAATGGATATGAAGATCTACTCATAACAGGAAGAAAGGCAAACAGTCAAATAGAGTCGAATCTATACAACAACAATTTCGGAACGGTATTTTTGAGAACAAATGCCACTGGTGCCAATGATGGTACCTCTTGGGCAGATGCCTACACTAATTTTCAGGATGCCATAGATGCCACATCTGGAACGAATAAGTATTTGTGGGTAGCTTCTGGAACATACAAGCCACATGCAACAGATAGAAGGGCTACCTTCGATGTGCCCGATGGCGTTAAGATATTTGGAGGTTTCAATGGAACGGAAACTTTGTTGTCCCAAAGGGATCCAAAGGTCAATGTTACTGTTTTGAGTGGGGATTTGATGGGGAATGACAATGGGGTGCTTTTGGAAACTGAAGCTACGAGACAAGATAACTCATTCCATATTGTCTCGATTCGAGGAAATGCGGAAAATGTTGTGTTGGATGGTTTTACCATTACTGGAGGGAATGCAAATGGAGCATTGAACAATGCATGTGCCATTCCAGCAGCAGATCAATATTATGATGTGAGAGGAGCAGCTATTTTAACGAACCCTTATACGTGGGGAGATAAAGTACAGGTTGCAATTAGAAATTGCATAATAGAAAAGAATACTGCTACCAGCGTTGCGGTTGCAACAGCCTTTTATCCATGTGGAGTACAAAACATCAGGTCGGACATCGATTTCAAATACTGCATCGTCAGAGATAATTACTCAAGGGACTTGCCAGCCATTTTATATGCCGGTTCCAGTGGTTATTATATAATCACGACAGGTACCATACTCAATTGTCTATTTTATGACAATGAGTCTTTGAACAGTGCTTCCAGCATTTATTTGGTAACTAGTACAGCCAATGGAGGAGAACCATGGAGTCTTGGTGTGGATGTCGTTAACAGTACGTTTGTAGACAACACAGGGGTAAACGGAAACGTTGTTAAAGCTGTAAATACCACGGTTGGGAATTCCAGGTTTAAAAGCAATGTCATTTACAGCAATGGAAGTAATGCTCCTTTCGAAGGTAGCACGGTCGAATTGCTCAACAGTATTTCCGAAGGAGGACAGTTTTCTGCATTGGACAGTGACCCCTTGTTTACCAATGCGAGTTCAAATGATTACTCTTTAACTTTTGCATCCCCTGCAATAGATGGAGGATTGAACAATTATGCACAATATTTCGGAATAACAAAAGATTTGAATGACAATGATCGCATCTTCAATGGAACAGTGGATATGGGAGCCTACGAATACCAAAGTACATTGAGCACGGAAACATTGGAAGGGAATGTGGCGAAAATAAAGATATACCCAAATCCATCATCGACCATTTTGAACATAGCAATGAATCAAAATCTGAAGAGAGCTACCATATACTCCATCTTGGGAACTGAGGTCCTGAAAACGAATTCAAAAATGATTGACGTATCAAACTTGATCAATGGAATGTATCTTGTTAAAATTGAATCTGAAACAGGAGCGATGACAACAAAACGATTTATTAAACAGTAGTTTGTAGTTTTAATTATTGTTCGTGATCCCGAAAATGCTTTTGTGTTTTCGGGATTCTTTTTTGTTTCAGCAATTCAAAATGACGTTTCGGAAATTTATTAAATGACAAGTCAATGTAAGTTGTTTATTTAGTGTTCATCAATCAATTAAAACAACAGTCAATGAACAATGTGACCTCTATCGAAAGCCAAAAATTTGAATCCACGGACCTTCGTATTTCCAAGGTGCCTTTTTATAAGCATGAAGATGCCGAGCTTATTTTAAAGAAGGCAAAGATGGTTTCCCTCCAATTGGGAATTGTGGACGAGGTACTCTATCGTGATCATAGCACAATGACCAACTATTTGTATGTTGATGCCAGCATGGAGAGGATGGTGAATACGTTGGTTACATACGATGCGTTCTATTTTTTGGATGATTTCTTTGGAGAAGATACAGTCGGGGAAGAAACGGTTGATTTGAAAACGATATTAAAATTATGGGAAGGAGAGAATATTGCCTTTCATCACGAAAACCAAAAGGCCTCTAACTTGTATCAAGCCATATCTTACATTGGGAAAGTAGTTAGAGATGATAGTTCGGAAGCCTTTTTTTCGAAATACACAAAATCCATAAAAAACCACTTATTCTATGTTTTGGGAGACATTCCTTTTAAAACGGTAGAGGAATACATTGAAATACGTTTGCATACGTCAGGAATGTTGCCTGTCTTGGATTTGATGGAGTATGCAAACGACAACTATGTTACGAATGATTTGGAAAGCAAATTGCCTTTGCTTGGCAGTATGAAAAACAGATGTGCTTTGATAGGAGGTCTTTCCAACGATTTGTTTTCGTATGCCAAAGAAAAGCACAGCAGCTATAATCTTATAAATGCATTTTTGTTGACAAAAGAAGCTAACAGCTATGAGGAAGCAGTTGTGAAATCCATCGATATTGTCAATGAGTTGCATTTCAAGTTTGAAGAAGAGATGTTGCAAATGAAAAGATATGCACAGCAGCTTGATTCAACGAACCAATCTATCATTCTAAAGTATTTGAAAGGGCTAGAGGTTGTTATTTCTGCTTGCTATCATTGGCAATTGGAAACAAGAAGATACAAGCACCCAGAGAACATATTTGAAGATATGAGAAAATAGCAGGGGAATTACAATGGTTAACATTGAGAAGATCTAACTTGTTCAGAAGTCCAAAAAACAATTTCAGAAGTTCGTAGGGGTATTGGAGAACCTCATAGGTTAGTTTTATTGAATAATAAACGAAATAAAAAAGATCTAAATGAGGAAAACTGCGATTGCACTGTTAATGATTGTTCCAGGAATGATATTGGCTCAAATGCAAATAGGCCAGGACATAGATGGAGAAGCAGCTTTTGATGGGTTGGGGCTCTCGGTGAGTTTGAATGATGATGGAACCCGTTTTGCTTCAGGAACACCATTTAACAATGGAAACGGTAGTGCTTCTGGTCATATAAGAGTGTACGAATTGAATGGAAGCAATCAATGGATGCAATTGGGTCAGGATGTAGATGGGGAAGTTGCTGGAGATCAAATGGGGAGATCCGTTAGTTTGAATGGTATGGGAAACAGATTTGCTACAGGAGCACAATCCAATGATGGAAATGGAAACAGTTCTGGACATACGCAAGTTTACGAATTGAACAATGGAAATCAATGGGTGCAAATTGGACAAGACATAGACGGGGAAGCTGCTGGAGATTCTTCTGGATTTTCGGTTAGCTTGAACAGTGTTGGTGATAGAGTTGTCATTGGAGCTTATGGGAACGATGCAAATGGAACATCCTCAGGTCACGCTCGCATATATGAATTGGATGCCAATAATCAATGGATACAATTGGGGCAAGATTTAGATGGTGATGCAGCCTATGATAATTTTGGGGGAGCAGTTGACATAAATCAAATAGGTGATAGAGTGATTGTGTCTTCATGGCAAAACGATGCAAATGGGAACAATGCAGGGCTTGTACGTGTATTTGAGCTGAATAATGGAAATCAATGGGTACAGTTGGGGCAAGATCTTTTAGGAGAAAATGCAAATGACAGTTTTGGGCGCTCCATAGCTATTGATGCTTTGGGAAATAGAATTGTTGTTGGAGCTTTAGGGAGTGATGATGGAGGTACAGATAGAGGTCAAGTTTACATATATGAATTGAATGGAAGTAATCAATGGGTGCAGTTGGGACAAGGAATCATTGGAGAGGCAGTTGGTGATCAATCTGGGTTTAGTACAAGTATTAATGCAGCTGGAGACAGAGTTGCAACTAGTTCATTCTACAACAATGGAAATGGTTCTCAAAGAGGACATGTGAGAGCTTATAAATTGAATGGTAGCAATCAATGGGAGCAATTGGGTGAAGATATAAATGGAGAAGCAGATCAAGATCAATCTGGTTTTGCAATAAGTTTCAATGCTAGTGGAGACTATGTAGCTATTGGAGCAACGGCAAATGATGGAAATGGAACAAGTTCTGGTCATGTTAGAGTCTTTGATGTTAACCCTGTGACGTTGGGAGTCGAAGAAAATGAATTGACATTGGGGAAAATAAAATGCCATCCAAACCCCACAAGTTCTTTATTGAACTTGGGTACTTCTCTATCTATTGTAGAAGTAAGAGTTTTTTCGATGTTGGGAGAAGAGATTTTGAAATCAAAATCCAAGACCATAGATGTTTCGACTTTGTACAATGGTATGTACTTTGTCGAAGTTGAAGCTGGAAACAATCAAGTACAAGCCTTTAGATTTATTAAAAACTAAATATATAACCAATGAAATTATTAATGATTGCCACAAGCGTATTTTATATGCTCTTTGTTTCAGAACCGATGAACATTTCTAATGATGACGAACCTTGCTTGGAAGTGATTGCAAGTAGCTTTTCTCTTGTCAACGATACCAAAGAGAAAGTATCCATTCACACCGGAAGTGGTTTCGTAACTTTAAACAAAGGGTCTAAAACCAGTATTTCCTGTAAAACAGGAAAAGAAGTACGTTGGGCCAACAAAGGAAAGAAAGGAGATGTGATTTTTAAAATAGAATCCAAGCATTGTGGGAAGACGATTAAGCTTTCCAAGGTCATGGATTAAAAATAAGTCGCTATTAATTATGTAACTCAATTGAAAAAGGGACTTGTATTGTTTATGAGCTCCCTTTTTTCAATGTTTAAAAAATAGAAAATGAAATTTATTCTTAGCTTATTATTGTTATTTGGAGCTAGTGCCCTAAATGCGCAACAAAATATTCCAACTGAAGATATGAATGGTACTTATCAATTGTTGGTAGCAGAACGTGGAGCGGCAAATGGAGGAACTACAAAAAAGAAATTAATTCAATTCGGTGAAAACAACGGTACGAAACTTTTGGCTATCGCTGCTTGTGAAAAATGTATGCCAGCCGTCTATACCTATCAAGAGGAAGATAGCAAGAGATTGAACATTCCTGTGTTTTTCAATAGCTCGGGATTGTATGTATTCGGTTATGACGAAGATAGTCTAGTTGCAGTGTTGGTAACGAGTAAGCTTGGTGATGGAGAATGGGCTGGATTCTCATTCAGTAACTTTTATAGCAAGAGCGAAACAAAGGCAAAGACCATGACTAAAGAAAAAGTTGAAACTTACGCTATTTCCCTTTCAAAGAAATAAAGGTGTTTGACTAGACTAAAGAAAGGTAGGGATTACAATGGTTTTCTGGATGGGTTATTTGTAACAAACGGGGATGATCTCTCCTTTGGCCAAACAATGTTTTTTCACCATTTCCGAATCCATGTCGTTCGTGTAGTCCACTTCTTCAACCTTAAACCCAATACTACGTAACTTATCGAAATAGTCACGACCATAGATGCGTACGTGATCATACTGGCCAAAGATTTTGGCGCGCTCGTTTTTATCCGTGATGGAATCGTCTTCAAAAGTCTCTTTTCGATTCAAGTCTTGGGGGATTTGAAAGACACCCATTCCTCCGACTTTTAAAACACGATACAATTCTTGTATGGCTTTGGTGTCATCTGGAATGTGCTCCAAGACATGGTTGCATAGGATTATGTCGTAACTATTGTCTTTAAAGGGCAAGTTGCAAATGTCTGCTTTTACATCTGCCAAAGGAGACAGTAGATCTGTGGTTGTATAGTCCAAATGCTTGAGGTTTCTAAAACGCTTGTAAAATGCTTGTTCCGGAGCAAAATGGAGTACTTTTTTTTCTGCAGTGAAGAAATCGGTTTCATTTTTCAAGTACAACCATAACAATCTATGGCGCTCCAAGGATAGTGTGGAAGGAGACAGTACGTTGTTACGTTGTTTGCCATACCCATAGGGTAAGAAGGATTTGAAGCTTTTGCCATCTATGGGATCAGTAAAGGCATTGCCTTTTAAAAAGAAAGCCAAAATTGGACGTGCAACATAGCTTAGCCTTATAAGTAAAGGCCTAGGAATGGTATTCAATATTAATTTGAAGAGTTTTTTCAAGGCCGTTACCAATTTAAAAATTCTTTGAACTTGTCAGTAGTCAGTATTTTCCAAATTAAAAGAATCCCAAAAATCACTTTTATCAAAGTTCCTATCGTTAGGATTTCACTGGCATAGGGCCAATGCTGAATTTTAAATAAAGCTCCTATTACGGTGAAAATGAATCCGAAGATTATAAAGATCAATAGATGTTTTATTTTCATAGCTTAAATCACCAAAGCTTTTTGTCTGAATTCGTCTTCTTCGTTGGAAGTTATGCCTAAAGCCTCGTATACATAGGCAAAAGTAGACAATAACTCGGGTTTTCCGTCCAATACGGCAACATCGTGTTCAAAGTGGGCGCTTGGTTTTCCATCCAAGGTGGTAATGGTCCATCCATCCTTGTGTTGCTTTATGCGTTGTGTGCCCATGTTTATCATAGGCTCTATTGCTACGACCATGCCCTCTATGAATTTTTTGCCACGACCTCGTTTTCCATAGTTCGGCATTTCTGGATCTTCATGCATAACACGACCTAAACCATGTCCTACCAATTCTCTAACGACACCATAGCCATGGTCTTCACAATATTTTTGAATGGCATACCCGACATCACCGACACGATTACCAATTTTCAATTCTTTGATGCCAACATATAGCGATTCTTTCGTGACTTGCAATAGTTTTTCAGTTTCGGAATCAATTTCTCCAACGGGGAAGGTATAAGCGTGGTCTCCATAGAATCCGTATTTGATTGCACCACAATCAATAGAAATGATGTCTCCTTCTTCCAATGGGGTATTGTTGGGAATACCATGGACAACTTGCGAGTTGGGACTCATACATAATGTGTTTGGAAAGTCATAAAGACCCAAAAAACCTGGTATGGCATCTTGATCCCTAATGCATTCTTCGGCAATCTTGTCCAATTCCAAAGTTGTTACTCCTGGTTTTACAGCTTTGGCAACTTCTCCCAAGGTTTTGGAAACCACCAATGCGGCTTCACGCATTAACTCTATTTCTTCTCTTGTTTTGGCAATAATCATAAGGTTCTATTTAAAAACGGAAAAATCCTTTTTTCTTTTTTTGTTTTGGTAGTTGAGGTGTTTCTTTTGTTAACATTTGGTAGACTTCTCCCCAGCCTAAGATGCCTCCGATGTTTCTGTCGTCTATGAACAAGTCCGCATGAATCTTGCGACTTACGTTGTCTGTGAACACTTCTTCTGGGAAACTTTTGTTTACAGCATAGAATTCTATGTCATTCGCTTTGCAAAAATCTACAGCTTCATCCAGTTTTTTGCCATGGCGATAGGTCCAAAGTATTAAGCGGTGTCCGTCTTCTTGAAGGCGTTTTAACGTTTCGAAGGCAAACAATCGAGGTTCTCCAATACCAGGATAACCATCTTCAACGATAGTACCATCAAAATCTACGGCAATAATGAGTCCCTTGGAAATATTCATTTTAAAAGATAAATTGAATGCAAAAATACGATATTTATAGATATGTTATTTTCTGGTTTGCGTGCCATATTTTCAAACCAAGGATTCTTGCGTCATCGCTTCTGGCTTTTCAAGGCCTATCAATTTTAATATGGTAGGAGCCAAATCTCCTAAAATTCCATTTTTGATGTCTTTTAGCTCCTTGTCGATTAAAATGACGGGAACAGGGTTTGTCGTGTGTGCCGTGTGTGGTGAACCATCTGGATTTATCATGGTTTCACAGTTGCCATGATCTGCTATCAACAATGTCGTATAATCATTTTCCAATGCAGAGTTTACTACTTTTTCTACACAATCGTCTACTGCTTCACAAGCTTTTATTGCAGCTTCCATTGATCCTGTATGTCCGACCATGTCTCCATTGGCAAAGTTCAAACAAACGAAATCGACATCTCCTTTTTGTAATTCGGGAACCAAGGCTTCCGTTAATTCATAGGCACTCATTTCTGGTTTTAAGTCATAAGTGGCAACCTTCGGAGAATTTTTCAAAATTCGGGACTCTCCAATGAAGGCTTCTTCCCTTCCTCCAGAGAAGAAAAAGGTCACGTGCGGGTATTTTTCAGTTTCAGCAATTCGAATTTGGGTTTTACCGTGTTTCTCCAAAACTTCACCCAAAGTTTCGGTAATGTTGTCTTTGTTGAAAATAACGTGCATTCCTTTGAAGGTATCATCGTAATTCGTCATCGTGACATAATGCAAATTCAACTTTTTCATGCCATGATCTGGAAAATCACGTTGCGACAAGGCATCCGTCAATTCACGGCCACGATCTGTTCTAAAGTTGAAGAATATTACGACATCTCCTTCTTTTATCGTTGCTGAAGGAAAACCATTGGCATCAGCTTTTAAAATAGGTTTGATAAACTCATCCGTGATATCCGCATCATAACTCTTTTGAATGCTTTTTGAAAGATCGGAGGACAACTCACCTTCGCCATTTACAATGGCATCATAGGCCAGTTTTATGCGTTCCCAACGATTGTCGCGATCCATTGCATAATAGCGCCCAATGATTGATGCCATTTCGGTATTCTTGTCTTCTATGTGATTTTGCAATGCATCGATGAAACCCTTTCCTGATTTGGGATCCACATCGCGACCATCTGTAAAGGCATGTATGTACGATTTTTGTACACCTGAAGCTTCTGCAGCATCGGTCAATGATTTGATGTGATCTATGTGGGAATGGACACCACCATCACTTACCAATCCTAAGAAATGAACAGCTTTCTCATATGTTTTTGCATAACTGAAGGCGTCGACCAAAGTTTGTTCTTTTGAAAGTGAGCCATTGTTCACGGCCAAATTGATTTTGGCCAAATCCTGATAGACTATCCGACCAGCACCCAAATTCATATGCCCAACTTCGCTATTCCCCATTTGTCCTTCTGGCAAACCGACGTGTAAACCATCTGTTCTTAATTGGGCATTGGGATACTTGGCATACAAACTATCGATGAAAGGTGTTTTTGCATTGTCTATGGCAGATACTTTCGGGTCTGGAGACTTGCCCCAACCATCCAGTATCATAAGAATCACTTTTTTGTTCATTTCGATTTGTTTAGAAAACAAATATAAAAAAGAAAACATCTGTAAGAGTAGGGTTTTTACATATAAAATAACGAAATCGTTTTAGTGGTTTCTGTATGTTTACTTTTTTGCAAACATTAACATATTTGCTTTATAATAGTTAAAGAAATGTTATTTGATGATTTTTACGTAACGATTATGAACAGGTGGCGTCTTTTAGGTATAATCAAAACAAAAACAATTATTAATCCAAAAAACTTTCATCATGAAAAAAACAATCATCATTACCGCAACAGCCTTTATTTTTTCTTTGGCAAGTCTAAATGCAATGACAAAGACAGAAACCACTCTACCAACTCATGGCTATGAGTTGAATTCCAAATACAGCGTAAGCTCTTTTTGTGTAGCCGTAGTCAAAGGAGATTTGGAAACAGTGAAGAAGCTAATAGATTTGGGAGAAGACGTAAACCAAAAATCCAAAGGGATGACACCAGCAATGTACGCTGCGAAATTCAATAGGGTAGAAGTGTTGAAGCTTTTGATAGAAAAAGGCGCGAACCTGAAAACGAAATCAGATAGTGGCAAGACAGCCATGCATTATGCGAAAGCTACAAAAGCCAAAGGAACATACGCACTCCTAAAAGAAGTCTTGAAAAAGAAAAAATAGATAATTATAGCGTTGAAATTTAAAAGTCTTGCAATTTGCAAGACTTTTTTGATTTTAACTTTTATCGTATTTCTTTATGGATTCCCTTATGTGTTCGACCCTGTTGTCGGGATCTGGATGGGAACTTTGAAACTCTGGGACTCTATTTGGTCCAGCGGCATCTTTTAGAATTTGCATCACGCCAATCATTTCTTCGGGGTCGTAACCTGCATTTATCATAAAACGGACCCCCAAGTCGTCACTTTCCAATTCGTCACCACGTCCATTCTTCAATAGCGTGCCGTTTCCTATTTGGGAGACCAGCCCGCCCATGTCGGCTCCGACAGAACCAGCTGTGCTCAGGCCTTGCCATAATTCACTGTTGGCAATACGTTCTGCAGAATGTCTACCCAGAACATGACCTATCTCATGTCCTAGTACACCTGCAAGTTGATCTTCGTTTTCCAACTTGGAGAACAAAGCATAGGTAATACATATGGGACCACCTGGAAGCGCGAAGGCATTAATGGTGTTTTGATCAGCCAACAAGTGAAAATCGTATTTGTATGGTGAGTCTTTGGCTATGGAACTATTTACCAATTTGTTCCCAACATTGTCTACAAAGGCTTGGTATTCTTCATTTGGGAACAAACCTCCATGATGCTGTACCATTCGATCAATGCTGGCGTAACCCATATCGACCTCTTCATCTGTCGACATGGAAATGGCTTGCTTTTTTTTCGTATAGGGATTGGTTTCCATCGAACCATAATGCTTAATTAGAAAAAATGCAGCTACGGCTACACCAATTAACAGCCGGCCCTTTAATCCACCTCTTCTTTTCATAATTAGTTGATTTAGTGATTAGAACTTCAATTTACAAAAGTTCTGGGTTAATATCTAAAATATTTTCAGTGACGTAACTGTCCATAAATGTTTCCGAAAAGGAATTGCTTCCTCCCAATTTCTCTTTTTTTAGAATGGATTTTATATCCAATGTTCTGTACTGTTTGAGAAAAGTGGAGGAAAGAGGTTTGTAGCTATAATGCCACGGTTCGTACTTGAATCCTTTTCTATCTTCCAAATCTGTATAGACCAGATGAAAACCATAATTTGATGCATTTTCATCCATCCATTCTTTCAGTTTGCAAAAAGGGCCATCACTATTAAAATTTTCAGGCTGCAAAAGGCTGCTGGGTTGTTTTGCATTGGAATCTACGATATCCAAGTCTGTTCCCCAATGATGCCTGGATGTTCCAGGGATAGTCGAGTATTCAATTATCTTTTTTATGCTTTGTGACTCGGAAAGGCCTTGGGAGGTATAACGTTTGAATTTTCTTCCCCATATGCGTTTCTGATGATCGAAGTTCCGATAGCTGGAAACGACATTTATTCTAATGCCAACCTTTGATGCATCTGCTTTTAATTTCGAAAAGGCCAAATGGGCTTCTTCTCTTAACCTATAACCATTGCCAAATAGCTTTGGTGTACCTTTCCCCAATAGTTCCTTGGTTGAGATCGTATTGGATGAAAAAGCCATTTGTGGCAACAAGGGAACTGCTAGTCCCGATAACCCCATTAGTTTTATGAATCGTTGTCTTTTCATTTCTTTTTGTCTAGTTCCTTATACATTACAAAATGTGTTCCAACTGAAGGGATTTCAAAAGATTTTCCAATGACGTGATAATTGTTTCTCTTATAGAAGGGAACTGCCACCTCTCTAGCATTGAACCAGATGAGGTCGTTGTTCTTTGCTTTTAATATTGTTTCCCCTTGTTGTAACAGCAGAGCTCCATAACCTTTGCCTTGTGCTGTCTTCAAAATGGCCATTCCTCGAAGTTGGTATTGTTTTGTTGCATCGAACAAGGCATTGTCTTGCTTTAAGAACGTAGCAACCCCAATTAAATTATTGTTATGGTACAAACCCAAATGTATCGTGGTATCCAAATTGTCTCCTGCAAATTCGCAATCTTCAATTGGACGACTGGCTCTTAAAACAGGATGTCTTACTGGATAGGTTTCCAAAGCTTCAATTCGTCTGACTTCTATTTTCGGAGTATCTATTTTGTACAATCTTGCAGGCATGTTGTCGTAATCTCCGTTTTCTATATGTTGCAATCCACATTTCTCGAGTACTTTGTGGGAGGCAAAGTTGTTTATGTGAGCGTGTGCAAAAATAGTCTTTAGATCGAATGTCCTAAATCCATAATCTATGGAGGCTTTGGCACTTTCAGTAGCATAACCATTGTTCCAATGCTTTTTATAGAAACGATAACCTACTTCTACAAATGGTTCACCATGATCTTTGTCTGGATGAAGTTTCAGTCCACACCATCCTAAAAATTCGTCGGTTTCTTTTAAACAAACGGCCCATCGCCCCATTCCAAACAATTGGTATTGCTTGTAGTTTAAAAGAAATTCTCGCGCTTCTGCTTCAGATGAGAACGAGATATCCCCTGTATGCCTCATCACGTCTTCGTCTAAATTCATTTGATAAAAATGAATGGCATCTTCTAGAGTGAATTCCCGAAGATAGAGCCTATTTGTCCTTGTTATGATTTTCATATTGTAGAATGCGATATTTTTTCAAAATTAATTAAATTTGTCGAAAAGAAATCCAAATGTCCTTCACGTTTAAAATTATAGAGAAATCCGATATCAATTCGATAATTCCTTTAATTCAAAAATTGACCAACAATGCAAATTCAGATGCTTTATTAGAAGAGCGTTTTGCAGAAATGACAACTCAAAACTACGAGTGTGCCGGTGTTTTCGATGGTGAAAAACTCATTGGGATTTCTGGTATGTGGTTTCAAACACGTCATTATGCGGGCCTATCTATGGAAGTGGATCATGTATACATTGAAGCAGGGTACCAAGGAAAAGGTTTGGGGAAGCAATTTTTCAAATGGTTGTATGAGTATGCAAAAAGCAAAGGATGCAACATCTCAGAATTGAATACTTATGTTCAAAATTATCCGTCGCATAAGTTTTATTACAATGAAGGCTATGAAATTTATGGCTATCATTTTTACAAGACCCTTTAATCTCTGATAATGCCTGATGAGTTTACTGTATTGAAAATGAGTGTGTTATTTTGCATGTCTCATGACTATTGAAAACATTTGGTTTTTTTATTTAAAAAAGTTTTGGGAATTGGGATTTATGTTTAAATTTGCATCCGGAAATGCGAGAGTAGCTCAGTTGGTAGAGCGTCAGCCTTCCAAGCTGAATGTCGCCGGTTCGAACCCGGTCTCTCGCTCTAAAAAGCCTTATCTAATTTAGATAAGGCTTTTTTATGTTTAGAATTAAAAGGGTCTGGGATCAAGGATCAAGGATCAAGACCAATTGTTGTGTTTATGCAAATATTTTGGTTAATCTAAATAGGAA